>CAZJKM010000004.1:0-68983 GCA_964546645.1 uncultured Sphingobacteriaceae bacterium | reverse complement strand
ACCGGCGGTACAGATAATCCAGAGCTTGCTGGTAGGTCATTGTTAGTTTGTTGGTTTATTCGTTTATTGGTGGATTTGTTTATTGGTGTAATAATCGATCATTCCTTCGTTAATATAATCGGATCATCCACTTATCGTACTTTGCTGATTATTTTCGATCTGGTCTGAAATTGCCGTACAGGTACCAATTCAACTAATCAACTAATCCACCAATCAACTAACCAATCAATTCCCTCCCTACTTAACCTTAAAATTAAATACCAATGTCCCTTTCATCAGGTCGGGGCCGCTTGGCATGCTGTTGAAGCGGGAAGCAAGGGCAGCCTGACGGCACTTCTCCCATAACGACGCGTCAGGAAGGGTCGTTCCTTTTACGCCCGGACGGGCACTGGTGACAACGCCGTTCCGGTTCACTACGATCTCTACAGCAACCCGGCCCGATTGCTGGCCGTCATCTTCTACCTGGGGACGTACTTCGAATGATCGGTTGGGCAGTCCTTCCGTGCCGAAGCCGGAACCGCCTTCCCCGTAATCGGGGGACATGTTGCTGCCATCCCGGCTGCCCTGGTTGCCCGGAACGTTGCCGGTACCATCACCCGTACCGGTACCTTGGTTTTTCTTGCCGGTGTACAGGGCGTTCGGGTTAATGGTGGGCTTACTTTCTTTCTTTTCAGCGGTAGCTACGGGAGTGGGGTTCGTCTTTTTTTCTTTGGTGACCACGGCCGGAGCCTCTTCCACGTCCTGGGTCACTACTGCCTTATCACTTTCCTGGTGAGAGGCTGTCGGAGTGGGCGACAGGTCAGGCTCTACCCGATCCGGCCGGGTCTGATTCGCATTCGGATCGGTAGACGGCTCCTCCAGGCTCATGAGATCACTCCCCATTCCTTCTTCGGCGGTACCGTAATTCACGATCATGCCACCCATGCCGAACTCCCGCAGGGGTGAACCGATATAGATGAAGAAACTGATCAGCAGAAAAGCACCCATCACTCCAGCAGAAATCCACATGGCTTTGGGGTAATTGTTTTCTTCCTGATATGGGTAGTAACTCATTATTTCCTGTACTTATTAATTAATAACAAAGGTAATCAACGTATTCACAACCGTCAACCTTTGTTCCCAATATGTTACGGTTATCTTGGAGCAGGTTCTGTTGCCAGCCACACCCTTATTTTCAGTTTGTTGGCAACATCCATAACAGCTATGACATCCTGTATGGCGACGGAATTATCGACATACAGCATGATCATCAGTTCCTGGCCCTCATGCACATATCCCTGGAGTCTCGCCTGCAGGTCGTTTGCCGGCACTTCCTGTTTATCAATGTAATATTTCAGATCCTTTGTGATGGAAACGGTGATCGTTTTCTTGGCGACCGACTGCTCCCCGGCACTGGATTTAGGTAGCAGCAATTTCACCACCTGTGGATTGGATACCGCAGCCGCCAGCAGGAAAAACAACAGCAGCATGAACATGATATCGTTCAGGGCGGCGGTGTGCACCTCAGCGGCGGGACGGTTACTTCGTTTGCGTAAATTCATGATTAATCTTCAAATCTTCTACTTTTCCAATCACTGTAGACGATCAGCTTCCCGGTTCGTCCAGCAGGTCCACAAATTCAACCGCATCATTTTCCATGCGCAGGATCAGGCGATCAACCATCATGGTCAGGATATGGTATCCCACATAAGCGGTGATACCGATGATCAGTCCGGATGCCGATGACACCATTTTTACATACAGACCTCCTGCAACGGCAGCGACGTCAATACCCCCCGCAATTTCTACATCGCGGAATATCATAATCACACCCAGAATGGTACCTATGAAGCCCATCATGGGGGCGATACCGGCAATGATACCCAGGATGTTGATGTTCTTTTCCAGTTTGGCCACTTCCAGTTTACCGACGCCCTCAATGGCGTTTTCAATGTCTTTGATCGGGCGGCCTACCCGCAATAATCCCTTTTGCAGCATGCGACTCAGCGGACTGTTGTTGCTGCGGCACACTGCCAGGGCGGCTTCCAGTTTGCCCGATAGCACGCTTTGCTTGATCTGCACCATCAGGCTTGAGTCGTATTTGGATGCTTTCCGTATAGTAAGATACCGTTCAACAAAAATGACCAGCCCGATAAATGCCAGCAAGGCAATAGGGACCATGATCCAGCCTCCCTTAATCAGCAGGTCTATAAATCGCAGCGGTTCCGTTTGCTGTACGGTTTGTACGGCGGTGGCTACGGTGTCCAATAATGGTGACGTGTCTGTCTGTAATAGTAACATAGTATTAAACGGTTATCTTGTTGTTTTTATCTGTTTTTCCTAATCTCTCTAATCATGTACGAGCCTGAACAGCCAGGCATCCGCCACAAACTGCTTCTGAACGCGGGCCAGTTCCTGATAGGCGTCATCTTCTTTCAGATGAGAGCTGTAACTAACTTTTTTCCGGTTCCCGGGCATTTTACTGTCGATCACCCGCATACTGTACCCTTTTTTATTCAGCCTGTTAACATACTCGTCCGCTTCCGGTAAGGTTTTAAAGGACGCGATGATGATCTCATACGTGACCGTTCCGGGTGGTAGCCCTGTCGCTGTTTTTACCGTATCCGGCAGGGTGGTTCCGGTACCGTCAGCAGCCAGCGTATCGCTGACATGGGAAGCACTGTCCGCGATGGCGTCAATCGTAATAGCGGTGTCCATTGCTGTATCGGAGAGCACAGCCGGAGTTGTCTGACCGGCGGTTTGCTGGTTCCTTTGTCCCTGCAGTACGTACTTCCATACAGCAAATGCCCCTCCGGCTACTACAATGAGCGTCAGTAGCCATATCCACAAACGGGAAGGCCGCTCTTCGGTAGCAGCCACCTCCGGCTCATCCGGTTCTGTTCCTGTGGTTATTTCTTTCTTTACGATTCCTTCCGTTCCGGTATCCTCCGGAATGACCGTTTGGAGCGGTAGTTCCGGAAAAATTTGCCGGGATACCGGTTGCAGGCCGGGGTCAGGGATATCCGTGGCACGCAGCAGGAACTCCCCGTTCTGCAACGACAACTCGCCGATGCCTTTCAGGGCTGCGGAACCGCCGTTTTGCAGAAAGGTCCGCACTTGTTGCACCGCCTCAGAAATGAGCCGGTGGGCATCTTCTTCACTGACCTGTTCCTGTTCCTGTATCACCTTTGCCAGCGGCAATACAGAGCCCGTGCCTGCTACAAGAGTCACCCGTCGCCGCGGCGGAATAAAGCTGTCTGTCGCTTTATCATAGCTGGCGGGGACGCGCGCCGACTGAAACAGTCCTATCTCCGGAACAGCCGCTTCGTTATGCTGTTTCAGTACATCGGCAATATAGTGACCCAAGTTTATCATCATTCTTTTTCAGTACAGCAAAGTTAACATCGCTTTTGGTTAAAAGGAAAAATTAACACCTCCAAAAAAGTTAGTCCCTAATCGTGGATAGTAGAGGTAACGCTCGTAGGTGTTACCCAATATATTGTTAAGACGGATGTATACGCCAAACTGGCTGGTAAACCGGTATTCAGCACCGGCGCTCAGATCGGCAAAAGCCGGAATGGCTAAGGCTATTGGTGCCGTCGGTGCCGGCACCGTGCCTGGGACACTGTATGGCCTGGCATATGTTTGCCCGTTGAAAAGCAGGTCGCCGTTCAGATAGAATTTTTCACTGATATTGATACGTGCGTTGGCTTCCATCCTGAACTCCGGCATATGCCATGCACGGATTTCCGTCGCAGTATTGTAGTCGAAAATGTTCAGCTTACCACCGAGGACAAATGTTTCTGATATGCGCAGGTTCACCTCGCCTTCCAGGCCCGCTACCTTTGTGCCGCCGTTACCCCGGTCGTAGATCACCTCAAACCGGGAAGGATTACCAGCATCATGGGGGGTATTGACAAAGAAAGGCATATCATCCACTTTTTTCCAGAAGGCCGTTGCCTTATAGTTAAACGTAGCGCCGGCATTGCCCTTGATACCTCCATAGATGTGCAGTCGCTCTACGGTGTTGATGATGGATATATTTTCTGCGAGGAACGGGTTTTCCGTCGCCAGGTCACGCAGGGAAGTCTTGACAACACCTCCTTTGATACCGCCGAATACACTGACGTATTCAGGTATCAGTCCCAGTTCCACTTCGCCGGTGGGGAAGAGGTTGGTACGCGTTGAATCGCCCGGCTCTGCCACAAAGTTGGCCCCCAGGGTCAGTTTATAGTTCGCCCCCTGAAAGCGGATATACGGATGGAGCTGGATAATATGGTTACCGAGGGAGTAGGCCCGGTCCTTTACCGATGTGAAATCGGCAGCGATGTTGGCACCGATATGGAATGCCTGGATCTGCTTGTTCAGGTAACCGCTGAACGCGACCGAATTTTCACGGGCGGCATACCGGTTGCTGAACAGATAGGCATCTGCCTTCAGTGAATAACTGAGATGACTGTCATCTGTACGGTCAAAATTACTGACCAGTTCACCGTTGAAATAGATGTTGTTAAAACGCTGGTTGTCAGGTACGGGATTGAAGGTTGACAACGTGTCTATAAACGCGTAAAAACCGGTACCGTAACCCGAATACCCCAGTTCGCCGCTTACCGTTACGCGGTCAAGCACGTTCCTGCCGAAAACAGCCAGCTGCTGCTGGGAAAACTGTTGTCCGGGCAGTGTGCCGTTCTGGCTCAGGTGTTTGGCAAAACCTCCCATTTGTAAAGCAACGTCTTCTCCGGTATTGATATACACCTCCCCGAGCAGGGTGGAATAATTCCCGACACCGACTTTCGCATAATTATGCAGCAGTGCTTCCGGCCTGACCGGCGGGAGCTCCCGTATTTCGAGCTGCCGGGTACCGGTATTAATATCCAGTTTCTTGTCAAGGATGTTATAGGCCAGCTTCGGCTGGTAGGGACGTATATTGGTCATATCCGGACTGCGGCGAATCTTCACCGCATCAGCCAGGATAGGCCGGTAATCGCGTACCACATCAATTTCCTCAATCGTACCGCGGGAAATTGAATCTGCCTGCTGTGCCAGGGCACAACAGGAGAGGGAGATCAATCCCAGGAACAGGCTGCCTTTCAACCGCATTGTATGCAATATCATGTTTTATTTTTTCTTATTCAATCTGTCTAACCGTTCTTTCGCTGAAGGGATCACATCGTCTTCCCCTTCGTAATTCTCAATGACACTTTCCAATGTACTTTTTGCCTGGAACTCGTCTTTCAGTGCCATATAGGTGTCTGCCAGCAGGATAAAGCTCTTAGCTACCCAATAGTCGTGGGATGACATATTGTTGATCACGTCGAACGCCGTTTCCTGGGCCTTTGTAAACTCTTTGGCTTCGTATTGTAATTGCCCCAGCTTGTACCTGGCTTCTGCGCCGGTCACCGTCTGGCTACCCTTAACGGCCAGTTCCAATTCTTTACGCCCCGGAGCAACATCCCCTTTGCTGAGGTGAGCCTTCGCCGCAAAAAGGCTGGCTACCGCTTTCTCCTCTTCAGAGGCTTTATCGTAATCCTGTACAAAACGGGCGTATTTCAGCGTTTCATCCCAATCATTGAGGTGGTAATAACACTTCATCAGATTGGTCACAGCAAAGCCGTAATGCGAGCGGTACTCGGAAGTCAGCTCCAGCTTTTTCAGGTGGACGATGGCCTCGTTGTATTTCTTTTGTTGCAGATAGAGGTTCGCGACACTGATCAGTGCACGCTCGGTGTACGCACTGGTCCAGTCGTTCAGAATAATATTATAGTCGTGCAGGGCTGCATCCGGCTTGCCTGTTTTAGCGAGGCTTTCAGCCCGGATAAAGCGGGCGAATTTTTCCTGTATGGGTTTCGGGAACTTATCGAAATAGGCATTTATTGCCTCAACAGTCTCCTGGTACTGGCCGGATGCAAACAGGTTCTGGGCTATCTGGAAGGTAAACTGATCCTGTTCCGCAGTGGTCAGGTTACCGATGTTGGTCGTGTTGGCATAATTGATGAATCCTGCCGCATCGTTTTTATCCATATAAATGTTCTGGATAGACTGCAGGGCCTGCCGGGCCTCGGGTGTGGTGGAATACTGCTCCACCACCCGCCGGAATAACTGCTCAGCGGCTGCATTGTCTCCTTTGTTGAAATGAACCAGCCCGATGGTAACCAGCGCGCGCGGGACGTAACTGCTGCGGGGATAATCTTCTACCATATTCTGCAGACCGGTAATAGCGGTATCCAGCAATGCCGGGTTGGCTACGTGGCCCTGTGTGCCCATTACGAAATACGTATACGGAATTTCAAAATGGGCGTCGTCTGCATAATTGGAGTTGGGAAACTGGTTCAGTAAGGAGCGCAGTGTGCCCAGTTTGGCATCGCTATTACCCTGCAGGCCCTGGATCATTCCCCGTTGGAAGAGTGCATAGTCCTGTGACCGGGTTCTGTTGTTAATGAGACGGTCATAGAGTTCCATTGCCCGGTCGTACCGGCGCAGTGAGAAATAAGAATCAGCGAGGCGGGCAACCGCATCATTCCGGGTATGCTCATCAATAGCCTCTCTGCCGGCCAGGAAACGTTCCAGGTAAGTGGCCGATGTGTTGAACGCGTCGTTGCGGAAAGCAGCATACGCCAGCGCGTAGTTGGCATAATGGAATACATCGGTGCTTTTGGCTGCCGGATAACGCAGAAAACGATCGAAATTGGCAACGGCTTCTTTATATTTACGGACCTCATACATCGCTTCTGCTTTCCAGTATGTGGCCAACGCCTGTATCTCGGGATCCATCGGGAAGGCTTCTGAGCGCATAAACATGGAGATGGCATTCTCAAAGGCCCGCTCGTTATAGAATTCAAGTCCGCGGTAATAAGTTACCCGCTGGTATGCCGCGTTGGCTTCCGGCGTACGTTTGTCGATGGATTCAAGGACATTGACGCCTTCACGGTAGTTTCGCGTATGGAGTAGTGCTTCAGCCAGCAGTGTTTTGGCCTCATCCGGGCGCCTGGACCGGGGATAGGTCTTCATGTATTCCTGAATGCTGGCGAGGGCTACCTGATGGAATTCCAGTTCAAGCGACAGCTTCGCATAGTTAAACAGGCCCTCTTCTTTCAGATCTGCATCAAAATCAAGTTTGGATGCACGGAAAAAGGCATTACGGGCATTCTGTTTGTTGCCGGTTTTCAGGAAAGAATCACCTAATACGATCATGCCGCTTTGGTAATAAGCATCGGCTGTATCCAGTTTTTCCAGTTCCCTGATCGCCTTCTCATCGTCGCCAAAACGGTGGGCAAGATAGCCGATCTGGTAATGATCCTGGTTGTTTTGTGTTTTTCCCTGATCTGCCTGCTGGAATTTATCGTAATATTCTTTCGCTTTATCCAGATCGTTTTTGGCAAAATAGGTGGCTCCGACGATACGGAACAGCTCGGTTTCGTTCTCCTGTTTGGTGTCCTGGAGGATGGGCAGGGCGTACGTAAGGACATCGTCATACCGTTTGTCCATAAAGTACAGGGCCGCAATATAATAAGGATAACTGTTTTCGTAGGTTTTGGAACCTTTGAGCCGCTCAAACTCGCTCAATGCTGTTTTATATTCTGCGTCCAGGTAGCTCAGGTAGGCATAGTAGTAAACCGATGATTCTGTAAATGCATTGTTTTCATCCTTCAATCGCTCAAAAAGAGGCTTTGCTGCCTGGTAGTCCTTAGTCATAAACAACGAGTAGCCCAATTTAAAGCGGTATTCGGTGTTTTCACGTCCGCTTAAGTTCCCTGATTCCAGTTTGCTGAACCATTCGATGGCTTTCGGGTAATTACGCTGGGCAAAATAGGAGCGGCCCACCTGATAGTAGGCAGCTTTGGCGTTGGCACTGGTCGGGAAATCCCGGATAAACTTATGAAACTGTTCTTCGGCATGATGCATTCCCAGTTCGAGTGCGCAGACTGCCTGGTAAAACCGGGCATTTTCTTTCAGCAGACTGATCGTCTCCTGTTCGTCTTCCTGGATAGTGGATTTGATACGGGATAGCTCTACTTTATCAAACTGTTTGTAGGCGGCAGCATATTTGCCGTGTTCATACAATTCAATGCCGCTTTTGTAGGCCTGGTTCAGTTCTTGCCAGGCGCTTTGCTGCGCAATTACGTGTGTGCTGATAAAGATGCTGATTGTCAAACTGATCAGCCAGTGTTTTTGAAACATAGTATTATTCAAATCTTCTGTTGTTCTGCTTTTGCTAAAATACACGGAAAAAGAATAGTTATCCGCACTAATAATTCACAACTGTTGATAACTTGCTTTGAAGCAAACGCTGCAAATAGCATGCCGTCCGTATTAGTTGTGCTTGCCGGCCAGCAGATATAACACAGCCATCCGTATGGCTACACCGTTTTCTACCTGGTTCAGGATGATGGCATGTTTACTATCTGCCACATCACTGGTAATTTCTACCCCACGATTAATTGGCCCCGGATGCATAATCGTGATCTCCTTGCTAAGGCTGTTGAGGATTTGTTTGTTCAGTCCGTACAGCATGGTGTATTCGCGCAGCGACGGAAAATAACTGATATCCTGGCGCTCCAGCTGAATGCGTAACATGTTTGCGACATCACACCACTCCAATGCTTTTATCAGGTTGTGTTCTGTTTTTACTCCCAATGAGTGAATATGTTTTGGTATCAGGGTGGTGGGGCCGCATACCATTACCTCAGCCCCCAGTTTCTGCAGACAGAGGATGTTGGAGAGGGCTACCCGGGAATGGAGGATGTCTCCGATGATGGCTACTTTTTTCCCGGCAACATCGCCATACCGCTCGCGGATGGAAAAGGCATCGAGCAGTGCCTGCGTCGGATGTTCGTGTGCGCCGTCACCGGCATTGACAATCTGTGCACCGATATGACGGCTTAGAAATACACCGGCTCCGGGATAAGGGTGCCGCATGACCACCATATCCACTTTCATGGCTAATATATTATTAACGGTATCCACCAGTGTTTCACCCTTACTGACGGAAGAAGAAGAAGCGGCAAAGTTGATGACATCCGCAGAAAGCCTCTTTTCAGCCAGTTCAAACGAAAGGCGTGTGCGGGTAGAATTCTCAAAAAAGATATTAGCGATAGTCAGATCGCGCAGGGAAGGGACTTTCTTAATGGGCCTGTTAAGAATATCCTTAAAGGTGTCAGCTGTCTCAAAAATAAGCTGAATGTCCTGTTCATTCAGGTCTTTGATGCCCAGTAAGTGCCGGGTACTTAACTGCTGTTCTGTTACTGCCATGAATGTATCTGCTTATTCCTTTTCGGTGAGCAATTTTATTTCATCAATACCATCTGTCTCCTGCCAGCTCACAAGTACCTTTTGCGAGTCGATTGTATCTACCTGTATGCCGATGTAGTCTGGTTCAATAGGAAGGTGACGGGAAAAACGCCGGTCCACCAATGTGAGTAATTCCACCTTCTGCGGCCTTCCGAACGACTGGATGGCGTCGAGTGCAGAACGGATCGTGCGGCCTGTCCATAATACATCGTCGACCAGTACCACTTTCTTATTCTCCACTATAAAATCAATATTGGTGGTACTGGGAACCAGCGGGCCACTACCTTTGCGTCTGAAGTCGTCTCTGAAAAAAGTGATATCCAGTTCTCCGGATACAATATGGTCAAGATGGAGTATGCTTTTTAGTTCACGGGCAATGCGGGCAGCCAGGTAAACACCCCTGGGTTGGATGCCGATCACGACAGAGCCGGAAAAGTCGTCATGGTTTTCAATGAGCTGATGGCACAGCCGCCGTATTGTAATCTGAAACTTCGGGCCGCTTAGTAGGATAGATTGTTGCATCAGCGCTTCTTTTTACTAAATATCAGTGTCGTGACCAAACCGTTAATTAAATATACAAAATTAGGAAAAAAATATGACAGACCAATCAATTCGGCTCTTATTTTGCAACGATATAAAAACAGTCAGCAAAGATATTTGTTGTTATTAAAAATCGTGAAAATGAGAAAAATATTGTTTTTTGTTGCGGTGGTCCTGTTCATCGGCTGGGGAATCGGCATATTTGTGTATGCACTGAAAGGACTGTTTAATATTGCCCTGATACTGGCATTGATTGCTTTGGTCCTGGCCATATTCAACCGGAACGGGAAGCGGGAAGACTGACAAAAAAATCCCCCTGTGCAAGGGGGCTCTATGTATGAAAGATAGGTGTGATGAAGATGCTATCCGTACCCGGGTTCAGGTCAGAGAGGGAAATCAGTAAGCAAAGTCATCCGCAGCTGTATCCAGTGCACCGTTTTCACTAAACTCATATCGTTTTTCGACTACTTCCTGATGTGTTTTAATGTAATCAACAATTTCACTTAATCCTTCTGAAAACTTCTCAAAATCTTCTTTGTAAAGAAAAATTTTATGCTTGATGAAGACACCGTCTTCCAAACGTTTCTTGCTTTCCGTGATGGTAATGTAATAATCGTTTGATCGGGTTGCCTTCACATCAAAAAAGTAAGTGCGCTTGCCAGCCCTTACTTTTTTTGAAAATACCTCTTCCCGCTCTTTGTTGTCAAAATCTCCCATTTTTCTTTTTTAATTTAATGTTCGTTTTCAGATTTGGGATAAATATAAACGAATAAAATCTAAAAAAGCAAGACTATCAGAACTTTTTTTGATCACTTGTCTGCCAGGTGATCAAACCGATCTCCCAGATCATCTGTGTGTTGGGTGCCAGGTTTGTCCGAAAAATCACTGATGTGATTATCAGGGATTATGTGTTTAATATGGTATATCCGGTTTACGAGGGTGTATAAAAAGGACAGGTCATAGTCCGTTTTTCGCAGTTTAATAAGGTACTCCGTGTCTGTTATCTCAATGTTCACCTGATCCATCCTGTCATATTATTTTGGTGTCAGGCAAAAATAGGATTCCCGTATAAACTGCAGATTAAATTTATGTGAGCGTTTTGTTGATACATACAGGCGGATCTGCTTGATGCAGCCGCCTGTATGTGTTGTTTAGTATATTTAGCAGGAATGGATTAAACCGCCTGATTCTGCCGGATGATATTGAGTGCTCCACCGGCCTTGAACCACGCAATCTGTTGTTCGTTATAGCTGTGATTGGCAATGATTTCATCGGTTGTTCCGTCCTGATGGGTCAATATCAATTTAAGCGGGACATTCGGTGAGAAGGAAGTTAATCCAACGATAGCAATCGTATCATCCTCAAGAACTTTATCGTAGTCACTCTTATCAGCAAACGTCAGCGCCAGCATACCCTGTTTTTTCAGGTTGGTTTCATGGATACGGGCGAAAGACTTTACCAGTACGGCCCGTACACCAAGATGCCTGGGTTCCATAGCGGCATGTTCGCGGGATGAACCTTCTCCGTAGTTCTCATCACCTACAACAACAGAGCCAATACCATTTGCCTTGTATGCACGCTGTGTAGCAGGTACGGGTCCGTACGCTCCCGTTAGCTGATTTTTCACCAGGTCTGTTTTTTCGTTGAAGTAATTAACGGCCCCGATCAGCATGTTGTTGGAGATGTTATCCAGGTGTCCGCGATATTTCAGCCAGGGGCCGGCCATGGAAATATGATCAGTGGTACATTTCCCTTTTGCTTTGATCAGCAGTTTAAGGCCCTGTAAATCGGTGCATTCCCAAGCCGGGAACGGATCCAGCAACTGTAACCTGTCTGACGTGGGAGAGACAACCACTTGTACCTGGCTTCCATCTGCAGCGGGCGCCTGGTAGCCGGGGTCTTCCACATCAAAGCCTTTGGCAGGCAGCTCGTCTCCCGTCGGTGCATCCAGTTTTACGGCCTCTCCCTTATCATTAAGCAATGTATCTGTCAGGGGGTTGAAGGAGAGGTCGCCTGCAATAGCCAGCGCTGCTACCACTTCCGGCGAAGCGACGAATGCATAAGTGTTGGGGTTACCGTCTGCCCGTTTGGCAAAATTACGGTTGAAAGAATGCACAATGGTATTCTTCTCTGCTTTTTCTGCGCCGACACGGGCCCACATTCCGATACAGGGGCCACAGGCGTTGGTAAAAATAGTTGCGTTCAGATCTGTAAACGTATCCAGCAGCCCATCCCTGTCGGCCGTATAGCGTACTTGTTCGGAACCTGGGTTAATACCAAACTCTGCTTTAGTAACCAGTCCCTTGTCAACCGCTTGTTTCGCAATGGAAGCGGCCCGGGACAAATCTTCGTAAGAAGAGTTGGTGCAGGAGCCGATCAGTCCCCATTCTACTTTTAATGGCCAGCCGTTCTTTACGGCCTCTTCTTTCATTTTGGAAATAGGAGTGGCCAGGTCCGGTGTAAAAGGACCATTCAGATGAGGTTCCAACTCAGAGAGGTTGATCTCGATCAGCTGATCAAAATATTTTTCCGGCTCAGCATATACTTCAGGGTCTGCATTCAGGTGCTCTTTGATCGCATTGGCTGCGTCAGCAACGTCTGCACGATCGGTAGCCCGCAGGTACCTTTCCATTGACTCGTCGTAACCGAATGTAGAAGTTGTGGCACCGATTTCAGCGCCCATATTACAGATAGTGCCTTTTCCGGTTGCCGAAAGTGACTGGGCTCCTTCGCCGAAATACTCCACGATACATCCGGTACCGCCTTTTACTGTAAGGATACCGGCTACTTTCAGGATAACATCTTTAGGAGCTGTCCAGCCATTCAGTTTGCCGGTGAGTTTAATGCCGATCAGCTTTGGAAATTTCAATTCCCAGGGCAATCCTGCCATGACATCACAGGCGTCAGCTCCGCCGACACCGATAGCCAGCATGCCAAGGCCGCCGGCATTAACGGTATGCGAATCCGTACCGATCATCATTCCGCCGGGAAAGGCATAATTTTCCAGTACTACCTGATGAATGATACCCGCCCCCGGTTTCCAGAAACCGATGCCGTATTTATTGGATACAGATCCGAGGAAGTCAAACACCTCACTGCTTTCCTGTGTGGCAACGGCCAGATCGGTTTCCGCACCTGATCTGGCTTGTATCAGGTGGTCGCAGTGTACTGTGGAAGGAACGGCTGCTTTGGCCCGGCCTGCCTGCATGAATTGTAATAGCGCCATCTGGGCGGTTGCATCCTGCATAGCTACACGATCGGGGGCAAAATCCACATAGGATTTACCGCGCTCATATGCTTCCGTTGCGTCGCCTTGCCAAAGGTGGGTGTATAAAATTTTTTCAGTTAAGGTAAGCGGTTTATTAATCAGTTTACGCACAGCTGTTATCCGGCTGTCGTAACGGTTATAAACCGCCTTAATCATATCTATGTCAAATGCCATGTTATAATATAATAGTAAACTAAAGAGTTATGGATTACACGTTGCGGACCGGTACTTTCTGTTGTTCTCTGTATCAGCCGTTAATGCGGTGCGAAAGTACAAAAAATGCAATGAATTCCTAAATACACGATCAGATAGATATTATTTGGAAATATTCTAAACTCGCATACGGTTTATTTGCTTATAATGTAGGTTTTTTATTGTAGCGAATAATTTTTTTTCATAGTTGGTTTACTTTGTAGTATTTTAGCTACCTTAGTGCACTCTTTTTAATAAGGGGATATTTCTCTATAGTACGACATATGGGAGTGGAAATACTTATTGCAGATGACCATGGGATTGTCCGGTTAGGGACCGCAGTGGTAATCAAAGAGCTGTTACCACATGCGACGGTTGAGCAGGCTGAAAATTTCAATCAGATGATGACCATGCTGGGTGAAAGAAAATATCAGTTGCTGATATTGGATATCAATATGCCGGGTGGTAATAATATTCAGATGGTGGAACGGATCCTGCTGAAACAACCCGGAATCAGGATCCTTGTTTATTCTTCCTATGATGAAACCTTATATGCGGTCCGCTATCTGCAGGCAGGAGCGTATGGCTATTTGCATAAAAACTCCAACAAGGCACAGATAAAAGATGCCATTGAAACCGTGCTGAATAATGGTAAATACATGAGTGAGGTCGTTAAGGAGCTTATTTATAATAACCTGATCAGCGGGAAATCAAAGATGCACAAGGAGAATCCACTGACGCGTTTGTCAAACCGGGAGGTGGAGGTAGCGCAATTCCTGATCCAGGGGCAGGGTGTGCAGGAGGTATCGAATTCACTGAACTTAAGCACCTCCACTGTAAGTACCTATAAGAACCGTATTTTTGAAAAGCTTCAAGTGGACAACATCGCCGAGCTGATTGAAAAATTCAAGCTTTACAGTTAGTGTCTTAACATTATCGTAACATAAACAACCCTATTTCATAACGTTAATTTAAACACCAGTTAATGCTGCTGCACTAATCTTGCATTAAAAATTGCAGGAATGAATTGCAGCAACATCAAACCGATCTTAACAACTGTTTTTTACCTTTTTCTGACCGCATCAGCCTATACCCAGACGGCGGTAATCAGGGGGAAAGTTATCGATTCGTCCAACAAAGAACCCATTATTGGCGGAAGCGTAAAAATTGAGGGGACCAACCAGGCCATTTCAACCCGTGCTGACGGTACGTTTGAACTGAGTAAAATTGAACCGGGCACCTATAGCCTGATCGTTTCTTATATAGGATACCAGCAGCTTATTGTTTCGGACATACAGGCAAAAGCCGACCAGTTGATTAACCTGAACCTGGAGTTGCAGCCTGGCGGTGAAGAACTGGATGAGGTGGTAGTCCGTGTTTCCCGCCTCAGTAATACCAATAACGCTGTTATTTCTGAGGTTAAGTCGGCATTGCAGGTTGTCAGTGGAATCTCGCAGCAGCAGATCAAACTGTCTCAGGACCGTGATGCTGCTCAGGTAATGAGCCGGATTCCCGGGCTTACCATTGTTGAAAACCGTTTTGTAATGGTCCGTGGTGTGCCCGAACGCTATAATCAGGTCATGCTTAATAATGCAATTGCCCCCAGTACAGAGGTTGATCGGCGTACGTTTTCATTCGATCTCATTCCCAGCAATGTTCTGGAACGGATGATGATTTATAAGTCGGGTTCACCGGAAAACCCGGGGGACTTTTCCGGAGGACTGATCAAGGTGTATACAAACAGTGCTACAGACGAACGGTTTACCACCTTTTCCATAGGAACCAACATCCGTTCCGGCGTAAGCTTTAAACCGACGGTATACAGCAGGATTTCGCCCATGGATGTTTTCGGATTTGACGGCGGTGAGCGTGCATTGCCCGCGGGATTTCCGACCCAGAATATACGCCCTTTGCCAAACAGTTCACCGGTCAGGTATGAGGCGCCAAGGTTGCTGAACAATGATCTTTCGTATCAGACGCGGCAGGCGAATCCGGATCTTAATTTCGGGTTCGGATTAGGAAGAAGCTGGAGATTTGGCGGTACAGCAAAGTTCAGCCTGCTGGGACAGTTGAACTACTCCCAGTCTAACCAATTCTATGTGCGTGATTTTAACCGTTATGAGATACAACGCCCGGAAGACTACGGTACACCGGCACCATTGCGTCTTGAATTCTTTGACAGCCGGTACGAAAAGGAAAACCGCGTCGGCGCGCTGCTGAACTGGTCACTGGTTCTTAACCCATTCCATAAAATAGAATCAAAAAGTCTTTTCAACCAGATTGGTGAGAACATCAGCATCCTGCGATCGGGCCAGGATTTTATGCAGCAACAGGGACAGAACCGGCAGAACTACATGTACCAATACCGCGCACGCTCCATTCTTTCCGAGCAGCTGGAAGGTACGCATCGCTTTCAGGGTGGGCTTACCAGCCTGAATTGGATAGTAGGTGCAAACTATTTACGGGAGCATCAGCCCGATCTGCGGCGCTTCCGCACAACGCAGCTGAATGTAGGATCAGATCAGTATAAAATAGAATTGCCGTCCAGTTCAAATCTGTATGATACCGGGAGATTCTTTGGTGAGCTCGACGAAAAAGGAGCGAGCAACAGTGTCAATTTTGAAAGGCAGTTGGGCGGACATGCCGAAGACCCGGTGCTGCTGAAGGCAGGTTACATGCTGGACTACCGTCAGCGGGATTTTTCTGCGCGTTATTTCAGCTACAGAGCCGGCCCTAATCTTCCGATAGGCGAGGAAAACAGGCTGATTGTGCTTCCATTGGACCAGGTCTTTGCCGATGAACATTTCGGGCCGGACGGGTTTATTATGGAAGAAGGAACCAACCGGCTGGACAGCTATGACGCTTCCAACTTTCTTACAGCCGGATATGTGGGGACGGTTGTACCGGTGGGCGATTTCCATTTATCCGGCGGATTCAGGTTTGAACACAATATTCTGCGGCTTGATTCGTATGATGCCGGCGACAGCCCGGTCAGCGTCAACAATCCCATCAGTTCACCGCTCGGCTTTCTGAATGTGGACTATTCGGTAAATGATACCCAGAAAATACGGTTTGGTTACGGGCGTTCTGTAAACCGGCCGGAATTTCGCGAAATAGCACCTTTTCTTTTTTATGATTTTGAATTTGACCTGAACCGGGCTGGCAATCCGGGCCTCCGGACGGCGACGATCGATAATGTTGATCTCCGGTACGAGCTGTATCCGCGTTCCGGTGAGACGATGAGTGTGGGTATGTTTTATAAGCATTTGCGCGATCCGATTGAGACCGCCGTTGTGATCCAGAGCGAAGGACCGGCATTCAGCTATGTCAATGCCAGCAGCGGATTTAACTACGGCATAGAACTGGAACTGCGAAAGTCACTGAAAGATCTGACGGAGAGCGGATTCCTGGATCGGCTGAGTGTAAACCTGAATGCTTCTCTCATCCGTTCTGAGGTTAATTATGCAGGGATCATCAATGAAGAAATTCAGGAGAGCAGGCGCCCACTGCAGGGCCAGTCCCCTTACATTGCCAACGCGGTAGTCAGTTACCTGGATGAATCGCGTGGCTGGCAGGTGAGTGCTGCTTATAATGTGGTCGGTCCGCGTATTTACGCCATTGGCAATGTGGATTTCCCCGCTATCTACGAACTCCCGAGAAATGCAGTGGATCTGACGATCAGCAAAAATATCACCCGGACATTATCTCTTAAAGCAGGTGTGCAGGATTTGTTAAATGCCCCATACCGATACTATCAGGATACAAACCGCGACCGCAAAATTGATAACACCTATGATGATCGGATTTTTTACTTCAAACGAGGTACGCTTTTCAGCACCTCACTAAGCTATACATTCAAATAAATAAATTAAATAATAGTAGTATGGAAACAACTAAAAACAACACTAAAAAAATCCTATGGAGTTTTTTGGCAGTAATCATGTTCTTGTCAGCGTGCAGTAAGGACCCCGTTGGGCCGACGGATGATAAGGACGAGTATGTGGTGCTGACAGGAGATCTGTCTACACAAAGGTTAACCCCGAATGAAAAGTACCTGATCCGCGGACAGGTATTCGTTCGGAATGGCCAGACGCTGACCATTGACCCCGGAACCGTATTGTACGGAGAGAAAGCGAGTAAAGGTACGCTGATTATTGACCGCGGCGGTAAGATCATTGCCAAGGGTACGCGTGAAAATCCGATTGTCATGACGTCAAACCAGGCTCCAGGTGAGCGTGACCGAAGTGACTGGGGCGGTTTGGTTGTATTGGGAAGAGCCCGTGTCAATATTCCTGATCCTGCGATTGAAGGGATTACTCCATCGGTTATCTATGGTGGTAATGACGATGATGACAGCAGCGGTGAGATGGAATACCTGCGTGTTGAGTTTGCAGGGATTGAGTTGACCGCTAATAACGAAACCAACAGCATCACCTTAGGAGGTGTGGGCCGGGGAACTAAATTTGAACATATTCAGGTTTCCTATGGTGGCGACGACGGTATCGAATGGTTCGGAGGCTCGGTTAATGGAAAGTACCTGGTGGTATTCGGCACCTGGGATGATAGCTTTGATATTGATAACGGCTTTTCAGGTAACCTGCAATTCGGTCTGGCGTTGCATTACCCAAGTTTTGCTGACCAGTCGGAGTCGAACGGGTTCGAGTGGGATACAGACGGACAAAACAACCTCGATCGTTTTAAAACCACTGCTGTGGTTTCCAATTTTACCGTGATTGGGCCGGCTATCAACGGTAATGCCTTCAGTGCTAATTTCCGCCATGCGGTTGACCTGCGCCGGAATGTTGCCGGTTCCATATTTAACTCGGTATTTATCGGATTCCCCACAGCCATACGCATGAACCAGTCGTCGGTATTTCCTAATTACCAGGATGGTACCGGACTGATCGCCAATAATATTTTCCTTGCAAAGACGAATGCGGTGCTTTCCGGCTCAGGTGTTACGCCTGATGCCATCTCAGCTTACCTCACTGAAAACGAAAATACAGTCAATGCAGGTGCCAGTTTCGAAACCACCGCAGCTTATACCGCTTTAGGCATCACGTCGGGCCTGCTGTTCGGCACTACGACGAAGGAAGGGTATACTGAGCACCCGAATTTTGCAGTAACCGCAGGTACGTTGGCCACCGGTGCTAAATTCAGCTATGGTAAGTTTAATGAAGCCGCCCGTACAGGACATTTTAATAAAACCGTTGCGTTCCGTGGTGCGTTCGGGTCGACTGACTGGACGCAGGGATGGACAAACTTCAATCCAATCAAAAAAGTATATTAATCAGATTAAAAAGCAGAGCAAGGGCCGTCCGTGTCCTTGCTTTTTTGTGTTATGAAGGGATTTGTGATTATTTTGGTTACGATGGTTTTATATGGCTGCAGCAGTCATGAAAAATATCGCCCGGACCGTACCTTATCTGTTGCCGCACAGGATTCATTCAAATACGAGATCATCCGGTATGTCGGCCGGCTGCCGAAACAGGCTAGCGAAGCTACAAAATTTGAAAGCCGGTTTGACCAGGCTTATCAGGCGGGGGCAAAATCAATGGGGCTGGATAAATATTATGAGTCTCCGAAGGACGGTTATACGTATTTTGAGATGAGCCGTATAGCTCCCAGCCTGTACGAAAAATATGTCGCTACCGGCGGGCGCCTGAAACGGGACAGATCGGGGACTATTGTCGAATACGAGGAAATCTACCGTACCTGGAAAATGAAAAAAGAGGATCTGGCTGAACGGACAGCGGTCTTCTTTGAGAGGATGGTAAAAGGGGAGGACCTTTCGCCGTATTACACAGTAAACGTCGGTGACACGGAACACATTGAATTCCCCGATAAAAAGGTAAGGTATGATAAGGATCAGCGGCGCTGGAGGTTTTTCGAAGAATAGATTTTCAACGCAGGATAAAAACATAATCTGTACATTATATTGAGGTAATACAGGCATCTTACTTTTGTATTATAAGCAAGTGTGATTCATTTCATAACATTTGTTAGGTTTGGTTAAGATAGAAAAGGCCCGCTGTGAAGCGCGCCTTTTTTGCTTAAAAACTACTGATGTGCAAACTTACCGTTAGCTGAGCTATGCGATAAGACGAACCTATGTTTCCGTTGTCATATAGAGAGGTAGCGTGAAATAGAAGGTGGCCCCTTTTCCTGGTTCGCTTTCGACTCCGATGTTACCTCCATGTCTATCAATAACCTCTTTGCAGAGATACAGGCCGATCCCAAGCCCCGGGATTGAAGGATGGTCGCCTGCCCGATAGAAACGGGTGAAAAGATGCTGCTGATCGGCCTTGCTCAGGCCGATTCCTTTATCGTCCACAAAGACCGTAACGTCAGAACATGTTTTGGTTATCCGGATCGCGACATCGTGTTGTCCTGGTGAATATTTGATCGCATTTGAAAGAAAGTTGATCACCACTTGCTCAATACGTTGCCAATCTGCATATACCAATAGTGGCCCGTCGGATCTTTTCGTCAGTTCTACCCGGTGTGTTTTCTGAAGATGATTGTAATTTTCTGCAACTTCAGCACATAGTTCAGACAGATCAAATACTTCCATGTTCAGCATAAGCTTACCGGCTTCGATCTTAGCTACATCCAATAGGTCTGTTATCAGGTTGTTCAGCTTATTGACCTGTCTGAGGGACTTTTGCAGAAAGAGTGTTCCTCTTTCATCCTGATTAGTCCTTTCCAGTAATTGGAGATAACCGCTTAGGGTTGTTAATGGCGTTTTCAGTTCATGGCTTGCCAATGCAATGAATTCGTCTTTCTTCTTATTCAGTGCGTTGACATCTTCAAACAGCCTGGCGTTATCCAGGGCGACGGCTGCCAGGGAAATAAGGTGGATGATCATGCTTTCCTGTTCAGCTGAAAACGCTGTTTCTTCCGGGTGGCCAAAAAATAACCCACCGGCTACTATGCCTGTGCTGGAAAATATCGGGATAGCCATATAACTGGTGAAGGGAGCATACCGCATCAATCGTTGTAGTAGCAGGTCCTGGCTTACATACTCCGGATTCAGACGGATATCCGGAACCCGTACCGCATTGCCGGCTGTTATTACCGGATGGAAAAGGAAGGTATCCTCCGCATCGGTGAGAATGGTATGAATGGCGTTTCCGGGTAAGCCCGGTGTGGTATAAAGTAAGGGGGCCTTTTTATCGCCGGATGACTGGGGAAAATATAGGAAAGCCGCGAATGCAGCCCGGGAAATATCCACAGAGGCATTTGTCACACGTTGCGTAATGGACTCGGCGTTTAATTTCTCGGATATGCTTCTGCTGATTGAATTCAGGATTTCAAGCCGCCTGGTATTCTCTGCAATAGCCTGCTCTTTTTGCCGCTGATCCGATATGTCCCGGGCAATTTTCGATGCGCCGGTTATGGCCCCTTTATCGTTTTTAACGGGAGATATGGTCAGCGATATCGGAATCTCCTTGCCTGATTTTGAGATACGGATGGTTTGGAAGTGATCAATGTTTTTTCCCGACCGGATATGTTCTATGATATGCTCTTCTTCATCCAGCAGGTCAGGAGGTATGAGCAGACTGATATGTTTACCAATTGCCTCCTCTTCTGTGTAACCAAAGATGCGATGGGCCGCAGCATTCCAGCTCATGATAATGCCATCCAGGGTCTTACTGATGATGGCATCCTCGGAAGATTCCACGATAGCGGAAAGAATAGCATGTTTTTCATTATTTTCTTTATGTGCCGTGATGTCTGTGAGGATAATGTAAACCGCGATCACGTGTTGGTCCTCAAAAACGGGATAAGCATGCACCAGTACATGACGGAAAGAACGATCAGGCCGTTCTATCATGATTTCTTCTCCTTCGTGAGGCTCACCAGTACGCAGTATTCGTGTGACCGGGCGTTCCGTCACCGGCATCGGGCGTCCGTCCGGGAAGTATGCTTTTTCCACCCCATGCTGTTTATCAACTCCTGGGAGGGGGCTTTGTCCCCAAAGAGTGGCCGCGGCATGGTTGTAGTAAATAATAGTTCCTTTGCTGTCGCAGATGTAAGCCGCCAGGGAAGAAGCGGTAAATAACTGCTGAAAATGCCACAGAACGTTATGCTGATTGAGTATGCTCACTCTTAATGCCATTATCTGAAAACTGATGTAGACCAGCCAAAGCTATGCAAATTCATGGAACTTGTTTGTTAAACTTACCGAAAATATAATGGATGCCGATATTTCGTTCATTCAGAAAAATAGCCGTGTGGCAATTCTATAAAAAAGCAGGGGCGTAACAAATCGCTACGCCCCTGCATTACCACATTACGCACACACTATCACGCCATCACATTTGCTTCCTCCATGGCAATTTCTGTCAGCTTGACATCTGTTTCTTTCTCCTCTTTCAGGGTTTCACTAAGAATCCGCTCCGCCTCTTCATGCTCCATTAACCGGGCATATGTCACCAGGCAGCCATAGGTTGCAATTTCATAGTGCTCTACTTTCTGCGCAGCGGCTATCAGTGCCGCATCCATAGCTTCATCCCCTTCAAATTCATCCATAATCTCATCTGCCTCATTCAGCAGGCCTTCCATCGCTTTGCATTTTTTACCCCGTGTTGGTTTACCAATGGATTCAAAAACCTGTTTCAGGCGATCAATGTGCCCCTCTGTCTCAGTATGGTGCATTTCAAATGCTTCCCTAAGCGAAGACCGCTGTGCTTTCTGTGCCATTTTTTTCAGGCCTTTCAGCAGTTGCTTTTCTCCTCCGAGGATGTCTTTCAGTTCATCCACAAACAACTCATGAAGATGCCGGTTCGGCATATCCCCATTTCCATTCTTCTGATTTCTCATGTTCGCCATCATTTCTCTCCTTAATCTTTTGAAATCTTATTTATTGATGTTTTTCTTTCCGCAGTAAGGCGGAGTACTGAAATAACTCACCCGGAAACGATTTGTTTGTAACATTTTATATTAGACCTCTCCGGGTTGCCGGAAGCTGTGGATGGGATCCGCTAAAAACCATTTATTTACTTTTTGTATGATGTCGTAAATGTTAAATGGCTTCGCCAGATAGTCATCGGCCCCGCAATTACGGGCTATCTTGTCGATGCCTGGGGCCAGTGTCACCAGTATAACGGGGATATGGCTGGATACAGGGTCTTCTTTCACTTCATTACAAAGTGAACTCCCCCAGCACCAGATTAAATTTTCATCCATCAGAATCAATCCGATAGGCTGGCGCCTGATAATACGATGCATTTCATGGCCGTTGTCAGTAATTACCCGGTAATGCTCCAGTTCCAGGATTTCAGTAACGACTTCAGCTGTGTTCTCGTCGTCTTCAATGTATAGTATCGTTCGTTCCGGCATTTTTCTAAACCTTAACGGGGAATGGTCCCCGCTTCCAACGCCAATGATTAGTTATACCGCTACAACAATACGAAGAGGGTTTTGTTGCAGGATGGATTATTTTGTAACCGGTTTCTACGGTATATTGCTGTGAAGCCGGGTATTTACAGGGGGAAATTCCTGCGCAGTGTGGATGGACAAAAATCTGTATCAGCTATTCCGGACATTGTCTATATCCTGTTGTTCCCGCAGGCGCTCCACATTGTTCTTTTCACCGAAATCTTCTGTTTTACCGGCAAAGTATTCCAACTGATCCGTAATGGAGTCCAGGTTGTCTGCGGTACGTTGGTGTATACCGGCCAGGTTCTTTTCCAACCGCTTGTCACCCAGATCAAAATTATCCACTTCAATTTTAGCTACTTTTTCAATAACTGCCTGCTGGCTGTTCCTCAGGTCTTCCAACTGACGGACGATCTTTTCCATCAATTCATACTGCTTCAGTTTGTCCATAATATACCTATTGATTGCTGTATATATAACAAAGGTGGGCCGGAATTGTTTATGAATAGGGAGTAGTGTAGTGAGTAGAGTAAGTACTTTACGGCTTACAGTGGATGGCACCCTCCGGGTAAAGCAGCGGACTTAAAAACGGGATGTCCAGGTTGGCCCCCCGGAGTACGAACCAGCAGCCCATTACTAAGAACAGCATGGGTAGCCAGGTGTTAAAACGTAGTCTGAGTTTGTTTTTGATAAAGCTGCCGGCTATACCGGCAATGAGCATCAGCGGGAGGGTGCCGAGGCCGAAAAGCAGCATAAACTGTGCCCCATTTAGCAGGCTGCCGGTGCTTAGTGCGCTGGCCAGCGCCAGGTATACCATGCCACATGGCAGTAGTCCGTTTAACATACCGGCCATGAAATTGCCTCCCGGCCGGTATAGCCAATAACCCATGCGGCTGAGTAAAGGAGCAACAAGGGTCTGCTGCCGCTGTGCAATAGCAGGTATATGACGGCCGACCAGGTGATAAATTCCCATCACTAACAATAGTATACCGGTAAAAATACTGATTTGTTGCTGCCACCCTTTCATTACACTGCCCGAACTGATGAGGCCAGCCAGCAACCCGAGGAACCCGTAAGTCAGAATACGCCCTGCCTGGTATAGCAGCCGGTGAAAAAGCAGTGCCAGAGGAGGCTTCCCCTGATCTGGCAGGGCGAGCATCAGCGGTCCGCACATGACGGCACAGTGCAGGCTGCCCAAAAGACCCATAAAGAAAGCAAGGTAAGTCATTGTTAGTCGATAGTCCTTCGTCGATTCGTTCTTAGTTATTCGTTTCAGGATTTCCCCTTTTAATGAAAATCCGCTGTTCGTGCAGGAAATGATCCTGATCCTGTTGCCAGTCCAGCCGCAGCTGCCATGCCCCGGTACGGAGTGCACTGACTGGTAAGTAATAGCCATTGCCGGGAACCGAGAAGGTGATTGTTTTATCTTCCAGTTGATTGTCCGGACGTAGCAGCTGCAGCTGACCGGTATTGCCATTTTTACTGAAGATGATCTGCAAGGTATCATTCACCACACGGATTTCCGGCCGTGCCTGTTGGCGGATAGTTTGTTCTTTCCGGTTAAAATCCTGGTCATACGCCAGCCCTTTTTCATAGTATGCCGGGTCTTCCAGTGTATCGCTGTCGCTGGATACCATGTAAATACCCGTCGCTACTACGGCACTCATGGCTGTTGCCATTCCAATGATGATATATCCGCCCCAATTCATTTTTTGTTATCTGCTGTTTGCTAATTTGCTGAATCGATTTTCGCAAAGTTACCGATTGTTGTTTGCTTTATTACTGCTATCAGCCCGGACCCGTTACCAACCCACCAATCAACTAATCAACCAATCCACTAACCCACTAAAAATCATCCCCCCGGTGGAGCGATAAACGTCGTTTTAAGCGTTTCAAGAATCCGGCCTTCTGATACCACTTTTATCTTCACATTGGTTTTATATGTTGACATATACTCCGGCCTGCTGATCAGGAAAAAGCTGAGTTGTGCGGTTCCTTCCTTTTTCAGGGTGTGAATCGGATTGACCAGCTGTAGTTGTATGCGTTCGTCTTCAGGCTCGAGGGTGAAAGAAAGCTCACGGTTACTTTTATTGATCAGTTCCAGGTTATACAGATTGGACACCGTGCTGTCCGGCCGGAACTGGTAGCTGCTGCCTTTTGCACGTAATAATGTACTGTCTGTTTCCGTGCGGCTCAGCAACAGCCAGGTGAACACGCCCATCAATGCCACCAGTACAGCGGTGTACGCGATGGCTCTCGTGTTTGTACGTTTGGTTGTTTTATCTTCAATATCCCGTGTTGAAAAAAAGCCAATCAGCTTTCGGGGGCGTTGTACCTTATCCATCACGGCATCGCAAGCGTCAATACAGGCCGTACAGTTGACACATTCCAGCTGTATGCCGTTCCGGATATCGATCCCGGTGGGGCATACCTGCACGCATAACCCGCAATCCACACAGTCTCCGATAGAAGAATTTTGCTCCTCACGGTTGCGATGTCCCCGTGGTTCACCGCGTTTATAATCATAGGCAACCGTGATGGATTGTTCATCCAGCAAGACACCCTGCAGGCGGCCGTACGGACAGATGGTCGTGCACACAATCTCACGCACGTAAGCGAATACCGCATAAAAAACCAGGGTGAATAGCAGGATAGCTCCAAGTCCGGCAATATGCGCACTTACAGGATCGGTTATGATCCGTATAAGCTGGTCCGTACCGATGATATAGGCGAGAAAAATGTTGGATATTGCAAAAGATATCAGGAAAAACAGCAGGTGCTTGATCGCCTTTTTTACCAATAGTATCCGGCTCTGCGGACCGTTATCTGCCTTTTTTTGCTGATGCGCATCGCCCTCTATCCAGTACTCAATACGGCGGAATATCAATTCCATAAATATGGTTTGGGGGCAGGCCCATCCGCACCATACCCGGCCGTATACGACAGTGAATAACACGATACACACCATGGCAATCAGCATCCCGAAGACAAAAATGTGCATATCCTGCGGCCAGAATACCGTGCCGAACAGTACGAATTTACGATCAATGACGTTAAAAAGGAACAGCTGTTCGCCGTTGATCTTAATGAACGGGGAGCAAATTAACAAGACAAGCAAGAGATAGCCGAATACCTGCCGGTAGTTAAACAACTTACCGGCAGGTTTTCTGGCATAAATCCACTCACGTTTGTTTTTTTTTGGTGCGGCCTGTTTTTCCTGTGTTACCATGATTGGCCGGGTTTATTGAAGGGCCGTTGTCTGTAAGGTTGGCGATTCCTTTACTCCCTCGGGTGCTTTCGGGTTAGGTGGATTGGTTCCCCGCAGGGAAATGATATAATTACTGACCTCTGCGATTTGTGCAGGTGTCAGGTTTTGTTCCCAGGGAACCATCCCTTTGTCCGGAACACCGTATTTAATCGTATGGAAAATACTCTTGACATCCCCACCATGCAGCCAGTATTCATCAGCGAGGTTAGGTCCTATCAATCCCTCACCGGCCGCACCGTGACAAACTGCACAATATTGTGCATAGATAGCGGATCCTGCTGAAATTACTTCAGGTGACAGGTCTTCTTCCACCGTATTTTCATCCACGAGATTAGCTGCCTGGGCAAGATACACCTGACGTTCAGCCTCCGCATGCTGCATTTCCACCACATACTCCTGATCCTGGTCCATGCCCCATCCGAAGACGTGGTAGACACAAAGATACACCACGGCAAAAGCGATAGAGGCGTAGAAGAGTCCCATGAACCAGGCCGGTGTCGGATTGTCCAGTTCCTTTATTCCGTCATATTCGTGTTCAATCAGCAGGTCTTTTTCTTCACTGATCGGCCGCAAGCCCCATAGTTTGTTCCAGCTTGCTTTGCGGCGTATGTGGCGTTCTTCTTTCGCAGCCAGACGGGCAGCTTTCTCTTCTTCTTCCAGTCCGGGCAGCGTGAGACGGGTGATGACACGCATTGCTTTGAGCACCATCCAGGCAGCTGCCAGCATAGTTATCATGACGATCACCAGTGCAATCATCAGGATATCGTTGTGTATATTATCTGAAAAATTCATGTTTACAGATTGTGTTTAGTTTCCTGACAAGGTGACTCCGTTTTGTCGGTCAGCGGTAATTGCTCCATATAGTGTACATGTTCTCTTTTCATACGGATCAGCAGAATAGTCACTGCGATAAAGAATACCAGGAACATCAGCAAGGTGAAGATGAGATATCCTTCGTCTCCGTTGAGATTGGTGATTTGCTTAAACATATGTTGTTTAGTTATGAGTTATGAATGATGATTCACCGTTCTGTTATCGTTATTTTCTATTTCTGTCCTTCTGTCACTTTAATATCGGTCCCCAGACGTTGCAGGTACGCGATCATGGCAATAATTTCCCGGTCACTGCTCACCTTTACCTGGTTTGCAGCGAGGTCATTTGCAATTCCTTCCGCTTGTTTTCGCAGGTCTTCATTCGCCTGGTGGTCGTAGTCAGCCGGATAAGGAACCCCTAACGTGCGCATTGCAGCGATCTTCCGCTGTGTGTTGGTCGTGTCCAGTTGCTGGTCGATCAGCCAGGGATAGGCCGGCATAATACTGCCCGGTGAGGTGATGGTCGGATCGAGCAGGTGGTCAAAATGCCACTTATTAGGATATTTTTTACCAATACGGTGCAGATCCGGGCCTGTGCGTTTGGATCCCCACAAGAAGGGGAAATCATATACAAACTCACCGGCTTTGCTGTATTCACCATATCTGGCTGTTTCGGAACGGAACGGCCGGATCATCTGGGAGTGGCAATTGACACAACCCTCACGGATGTAAAGGTCGCGTCCCTGGATCTCCAGCGCCGTATACGGCTTGACACTGGTAATGGTTGGTATATTTGACTTGATGGTAAAAGTCGGGATCATTTCCACCATGCCGCCAATCAGAATAACAATCAGCGCCAGCACCATAAAAAGGGCGGGTTTCCTTTCCAGCCGGCGGTGGATCTGTTTTTCATTGCTGACAAGCGGTGCGAGGGCCATTGCTTCAGCCGGCTCCTCAGCCATCAGCTTACCTTTCTTCATGGTTTTTATCAGGTTGTACGTCATCAGGATTGCTCCTGACAGGTACAGGGCTCCGCCGATTGCCCGCATCATATGCATAGGGATGATCTGCAGGGTGGTTGCCAGGAAGTTCGGATATTTCAACACACCTTCCGGAGTGAATTCTTTCCACATGAGCCCCTGTACCACCGCAGCCCAATACATCGGGATCGCATAAAATAAAATCCCGAGTGTACCTATCCAGAAGTGTACCGAGGCCAGCTGCTTGGAATAAAGCTCTGTTTTATAGATACGGGGTACCAGCCAGTAAAGGATAGCAAACGTCATGAATCCATTCCATCCCAATGCTCCGACGTGTACGTGTGCCACGATCCAGTCGGTAAAGTGGGCGATGGCGTTTACCTGTTTCAGCGACAGCATGGGTCCTTCAAAAGTGGCCATACCGTAGGCGGTGAGCGCAACGACCATAAACTTCAGTGTTGGTTCCGTACGCACTTTGTCCCACGCTCCGCGGAGGGTTAGTAGCCCATTAATCATACCACCCCAGCTGGGGGCGATCAGCATGATGGAAAATACCACTCCGAGTGACTGCGCCCAGCCCGGCAGGGAGGTATATAAAAGGTGGTGGGGGCCGGCCCATATATAGATGAAAATAAGCGACCAGAAATGCAGGATACTGAGTTTATAGGAATAAACGGGCCTGTTGGCCATTTTGGGCAGGAAATAATACATCATCCCCAGGTATGGGGTGGTCAGAAAAAAAGCTACCGCGTTGTGCCCGTACCACCACTGCACCAGTGCGTCCTGTACGCCTGCATAAACATAATAGCTCTTCCAGGCAGATATCGGCAGCTGTATAGAGTTGACAATATGCAGCACAGCTACCGTGACAAACGTAGCGATGTAAAACCAAATGGCCACATACATATGCCGTTCACGGCGCTTAACGATGGTGCCGAACATATTGATACCGAATACTACCCAGATAATGGTGAGGGCGATATCAATCGGCCATTCGAGCTCCGCATATTCATGGGAGGACGTCAGGCCCAGCGGCAGGGTAATAGCAGCTGCCACAATGATCAGCTGCCAGCCCCAAAAATGGACCCGGCTCAGCATATCGCTGAACATCCGGGTTTTCAGCAAACGCTGCATGGAGTAATACACGCCCATGAAAATGCCATTGCCCACAAAGGCAAAGATCACCGCGTTGGTGTGAACGGGTCGTATCCTGCCGAATGTCGTATACTGGTTATCCAGGTTCATAAAGGGCCAGATTAATTGAACGGCTGCAAGCAGACCAACGGTCATGCCGATAATGCCCCATACAATGGTGGCGATCCCGAAATCACGGACGATCCGATTGTCGTAATTGAATTTTTCAAGCTGCATAATGCTTTTACAGTTGTTGTTTATTTGTTTGTAAAATTAAAGTCAGAATTGTGGGTGCCGAATGATAAGAGATGATCAAAAAAGTGATTTTGGTCATTTTTAGTTTATTAGTTTAGTTGAGCACCGGATTAATCCACTAATCCACTAATCAACCAATCCACTAATCCTCCTCCTCATCAAACAGAATACGTATGGACGGTGTATAGGTGTCATCGTGCTGGCCGGTTTTGCTGGCCCAGAAAAAAGCTCCCAGAAAGACCAGGGCGATCAGTATACTGCAGCCGATCAGGAAATAAAGTATGCTCATGGTTTGTTCAGTTTATTTTTTGCCGCAAACAAGCGGGTTACGGTGCTGGTAAATCCGATAATGGTGACGGTGCTGAGTGGCATCAGGATAGCTGCGAACAAAGGAGACATAGTGCCCTGTACCGCAAAACTGAGCCCGATGATATTATATAATACGGAGATCATAAAACTCATGTGGATGGTGCGTACCGCATCTTTCGCAAAACGGAAAAAGCGTGGCAGCTTGCTGAAAGAGCGCCCGTCCAGAATAGCGTCACAGCCGGGGGAAAAGTTATTGATATCGTCACTGACGGCAATACCCATATCAGCCTGCTTCAAGGCGGCTGCATCGTTCAGCCCGTCGCCAAGCATGCAGACGGTTTGATGTTGCTGCAGACGCTGTATATACGTCAGCTTGTCATCCGGCAACTGGCTGAAGTGAAGGTTGCCGGCGTCAGGAAACACCAGGCCCAGTACTTCACGGTCTTTGTCACGGTCGCCTGATAACAGGTGCAGATCGTATTGTTTTTCGAGGGTGCAAATGGTTTCGTTCAGGCCGGCTCTCCAGGGTTGCTTCACCTGAAATACTCCTTTCAGCGTACCGTTGATAGTAATAAATACACCTGCCACGTCGATTGAAGGCAGGGTACCTGTAAAGGCTGCATTTCCCAGCCGGATAGTCTGGCCGTTTGCCACGGCTTGTATGCCTTTGCCGGGAACCTCGGTATAGGCGGTCACAGGCCGCTCCGGTATCGGTCCGATCCATGCAGCGATGGTCCTGCTCAGCGGATGGGAGGAGTTACGGCATACATTGGCAATTAAAACCTGCTCGTCTTTGGTGAGTGTTCCTTCAAAAGTAACTCCGGAGGACGAGGGGGAGGAGATCGTGCCTGTTTTATCAAAAACCAGACAGTTTGCTGCTGCCATTTTTTCAACTGCCGCCGTGTTTTTTACGTAAAAGTGGTTCCGGTCAAGAATACTTAATGCGGCGGAAAGGGTGAATGGTGAACTAAGTGCCAGCGCACACGGACAGGCAATGATGAGCACCGCTGTGAAGGCATTCCACGCATACAGGGGAGCTCCTGCGATGTACCAGTAAAGCGCTGCGGAACCTGCTATAAGAAGCAATACGATGGTAAAATACTGACTGATGAAATTGCTGAACGTACGGAATTCGCGTTTTCCCTGCGGTTGGCTGTCCTGGTTGTTCCACAGCCGGGTGAGGTAACTTTGCGACACGGGTTTGATGATTTCCAGCTCGATGGCCTGTTTCAGCTGTCTTCCGCCGGCATAGATCACTTCTCCGAGAACCTTTGTTTCCGGTTCCGATTCTCCCGTAACAAAGCTGAAATCAATAGAAGCGTCACCTTTGAGCAGGATCGCATCTGCCGGTACAATTTCATTGTTCCGGATCAGGATCCGTTGTCCTGTCTGCAATTCGGCGATCGGTACCGGCTTCTGTCCGTTATCGGTGATACAGGTCACAGCCACCGGGAAATAAGAACGGTAGTCACGCTCAAACGACAGGTGATGATACGTGCGTTGTTGTACCCAGCGCCCGATCAGCAGGAAAAAAACCAATCCGCACAGCGTGTCTGAAAACCCGGCACCGGTACCGCTGGTAATTTCCCAGGCGGAGCGGATGAACAGGATGGCGATGCCCAACGCAAGGGGGACATCCAGGTTGAGCCGGCGCTGCTGAAGGCTGTGCCAGGCTGATATAAAGTAATCCCGGCCGCTGTACAGCATGGCCGGTAAGGCAAAGCCCAGATTGAGCCATCCGAAAAAAGAGGCAAACTGTTGTTCAAAATCAGCTAAGCCGAAGTATTCCGGAAAGCTCAGCAGCATACTGTTACCGAAGCAGAATCCGGCTACGGCAATTTTACGGACCAGCGTATGCTGACGGATCGGGTGGTGCTCCTTTACCACATCCTGCTGGGTAATAAGGGGATCATATCCGATGTCAGACAGCAGCAGCACCAGTTGCTTCAGCGACAGCTCACCGTGCCGGAAGGTAATGGCTGCCTGCTTTTTCATAAAATCAGCCCGTGCGGAGACGACGGCAGGATTCAGCTTATGGAGGTTCTCCAGCAACCAGATGCACGAACTGCAGTGTATGGCCGGAATATAGAAGGTGATAATGGTCAGCTCCTTGTTTTTGAAGTCGACCAGCTTATCCGTAATGGCCGGTTCATCCAGGTAGTCCTGATTGGCGGCGGTGTTATTTTTCTGCGCTTTTCCGGGATGTGTATTATACCGGTAATAGCTGCCCAACTGATGCTGGTGCAATACCTGGTACACCGTTTGGCAGCCCAGGCAACAGAAACGATGCTCATCGGCCGTGTATAACGTATCCGTTACGGCATCGCCGCAATGGTAACAGGCTGTTTTATCAGTTGAGAGCGTTTGTTTCATCTTGTCAGACCGCGTTGCTGAAAACGTTGGTAACGGGTTGTGTATTGGCCAGGCGGTTGTCAAATGCCATGCAGATATTCCGGAGCAATGATTTACCTTCCTGTGTTACTTCCAGCCAGGTCGGGCTCAGCCGGATCAGTCCATCAGCCTCCAGCGGATGGAGCCTGGGAAGAACAGGCTGGATAAAGGTACTGGAAGGATCCCAACTGGTCTCACCTTTACACATGACGTCAAGGATATGCCTGCGGATCGCCAGATCCTCATCCGAAAGGATATGTCCTTTTAATAGCGGCAGCCGGTCCTCGCTGAGCAGGCGTGCATATTCTTCTGTTTGTTTGACATTCTGCGCAAATCCGTACCACGAGTCGCTGATCGCTGAAACGCCCAATCCCAGTAATAACGGGGTGTATTTCTCCGTATAGCCCATGAAATTCCGGTGTAACTTGCCCTGTTGGGACATCCGGAACAGCGGATCATGCGGCAGCGCAAAATGATCCATGCCAACGTCAAGGTAGCCGGCATCGGTGAGCAATTTCTTTCCGGTAAGATACAGTTTCATTTTTTCTTCTCCCGCCGGCAGGTCTTTTTCGGTATACAGGCGTTGTCCGGGCCTGAGCCAGGGAACGTGCGCATAACTGTAAAAAGAAATCCGGTCGGGTTTCATGCGGATCACCGTTTCAATAGTATGGATCATACTGTTTTGTGTCTGCATGGGCAGCCCGTATATGAGGTCGAAGTTGATGGAGGTGTAGCCGGTATCCCGTGCCTCGTGCAACACTTTCCAGACATCCTGCTCGGTTTGCCTGCGGTTGATGGTATGCTGCACTTGGGGGTCAAAATCCTGTATGCCAAGACTGAGGCGCCGTGCGCCCAGCCTGTAAAGTACACGAAGGTGCTCGGACGTGGTGTTTGCAGGGTGAGCCTCAAACGACAGCGGAGCCTGGAGCGGCGTGCTGGTATGCTCCAGTATACCGGAAACCAGCGTGTCCAGGTTGGAGGGTGAAAAGAACGTAGGGGTGCCGCCACCGATATGCAGGTCAACTACCGGAAGCTGGTTCCCGACATGGGCCCGGTAGATTTTCCATTCTTTCAGTACCTGCTGAATATAGGGTGTTTCTACCTGATGATTTTTGGTGATGCGTGTATTACAGCCGCAATACGTGCACAGATTCTCGCAAAAAGGCAGGTGGATATACAGGCTGACACCGTAGGTAAGGGAAGGCAGGAATGCGCACTCGACTGTTTTCAACCATGCCTGTTCATCCCAGTTTTCCGTTTCCCAGTAGGGAACGGTCGGGTAGCTGGTGTAGCGGGGGGCAGGGACGCTGTATTTTTCAATGAGTTGTTTTAGTCTTTGGTCTAACATCGTACTAACGGTGAGTGGCTGACGAAGTATTTGTACACACTTTCTGGCAACAGCAGGCGGCGCCGACGCATTTGCCGGTTTCCCACTGGCTCAGGTTCCGGATGGTCTGGCGGGCGACGCCTTCAGGAGTCTGGTCTTCTCCGGGGGTGTTGGCAATTTTCAGGCCGATCCGGGTAGCGTGGTTCAGGTCAATGTGGGTAGTTGTTTTGGATCGGGTAATGATGTAGCGGACCCCCGAATTGTATAGCTCCGTAAGCAGCGTTGCGTCGAGGATGTCCATGGCAGAAACAATAACGGCCTGTTTCCCTCTGGCATATACAAATGTCTGCAAATTCAGCTCATTTGATATCAGGGTCAGCTCATGCTGCTTGGCATTGGCGATAACCAGCAGCTCTTTGTCGTTATTCTTAATACTATACGCGATTGCCTTCATGTAGTCTTTGCTCAAATTGAAACAAAACTATCCGAAACAGAAGGAATCACGGATGTTGGCTGTCAGTCCAGAAAGTGATATTGATCACTTTTGCACCAGCCTAAGCCCGGATGTTTTTAAGGCGCTCAATGGAGTGGAGACGGATGGCATTGCCTTCCTTACTGATCAGGTTTTCTTCCCTGAAATCAGCGAGCATCCGGCTGATGGTTTCATTGGCCGTACCTGCCATGGCGGCCAGGTCATCCCGCGAAACCTGAATAAGGCATTCATCGGCAGTGGGGTTATCCCTGAACTTAAGGGAAATGCTCACCAGTGCATCTGCTACTTTTTTCCGGACGGAATGATAGGCAAGGCGCAGCAACTGTTCTTCTTTCTCCCGGATATTCCCTGAAAGCAGGTGAATGAATTTGCGGGCTACTCCGGGGTTTTTATACAGGAGATCAAAAAAATCATCTTTATTGATCAGCAGTAGTTCTGTATTTTCAAGTGTTTCAGCATTATCGGTATAAGGGCATTGCTGTAATACAGCCTCGTATCCGAAATAATCGCCTTCCGTAAAGATGGCTGTAGATAACTCCCTGCCGTCCTGGTAAAACAGGTAGCTGCGCACTTTGCCGGATTTTATCCGGTATACGTACAGCGGCGAATCGCCCTCCTGGTAAACGACCTGCCTTTTCCGGTAGGCTTTATTCCGGCCATCCAGCTTATTCAACAGTTCAAGCTGTTCCTGCTCTGTCATGCGTGGCTGATACGGGGCGGAAGAATCGTTCCCGGTCCGTTTTTTCAGCCGGATCTCAACGGCATTCAGCAATTCCACATCGTCAAACGGCTTGGTCAGATAGTCGTCAGCCCCCATATCCATCCCTTTGCGTATATCCGCCCGTTCCGCTTTGGCAGTAAGGAAAATGAAAGGAATGGTTGCGGTTTCTTCGTGCTTTCCCAACAGGTATAACACGCCATAGCCGTCCATAACAGGCATCATAATATCACACAGGATAATATCAGGCGGGGTCTTTAACGCGGAATCAACACCTTCACGCCCGTTTATTGCTGTCATAACCTGATAACCGGCAAGCTCCAGGATCTCGGCTGTGCTTTCGCGGATATCATCATTATCTTCAATAATCAATACCGTTTTTGTTGCCATAGTCGTTTACAGTAGTCAGTTGTTGGTATGCGCCTGAAAGCTGTTCTGTCGGTCAAATATCAGTGTGAACGTAGTTCCGATGTGCTGTTTACTCTCAAATAGTACGCTCCCTTTCATCAGCTTTACATAACGCTTTACGATGTTCAGTCCTAAACCCGTCCCGGGAATGTTCCCGGTATTATGTGCCCTGAAAAAAGGCTCAAACAGGTTTTTCTGTTCTTCATCGGGTATGCCGATGCCGTTGTCCTTTACTGTTATGAGACAGGAGTTGTCGTTGATCTCCGTATTGAATTCAATGAATGTGTTTTCGCCTGAATACTTTATAGCATTGGATATGAGGTTTATAATGCTGTTTTTCAACAAATTGGCATCCAGGTGGATCATCCCTGTTGTGCCGGTGTGCTGATAAACGATGTGCTGGTTCTGCTTGGCAATGAGCTGCATTTCTTCGGTGATATCCTCCGATAATTTAACCAGGTCGATTTCTTCGGGGTGTGCGATCACTTTTCCTGCCTCCAGTCTTTCCAGCGAAAGAAAATCGTTGAGTATTCCGGTGAGTAACTGTACCGAGTTTTTGATTTTATTGGTATGCTTTACAATGCTGCTGAAATCAGGCTTTTCCAGGTATTTGTCGATCAGTGATGCCGATAGCTGCACGGAACTCAGCGGCGTCCGGAACTCATGCGAGGCCATGGAGACAAAGCGGGATTTAAGCTGGTTCAGTTCTTTTTCCTTTTCCAGTGAAAGGCTTACATCGGCTTTAGCCTCTTCCAGCTCAGACACCAGGTTGATCAGGTTCTTTGTCCGCTCCCTGACTTTTTCTTCCAGTTCTTCGGTGTAGCTCAGCAGCTTATCCTCTGCTTCCTTCTGTCTGGACAGGTCGTGTACAAAACCAGTGAATATTTTGCGGTTACCGTAGTTGACTTCGCTGACAGCTAACCGGAAGGGGAAAGTGCTTCCGTCCTTCCGCATGCCACGCACTTCACGACCGATGCCGATGATGTGTTTTACGCCGGTATTCAGGTAGCTTTGGATATAACCATCATGCCGGCTACGGTCGGGCTCCGGCATCAGCATGGAAACATTACGGCCAATGACCTCACCGGTGTTATAACCGAACAGCCGTACCGCCGCCGGATTGATCGATTCAATGATACCATGTTTGTCGATGGTGATAATGCCGTCAATGGCCGTTTCGATAATAGCTTCCAGAAGTTTGGCACTGTCCATACCCACAAACATACGTAACTTTTATTTCTTATTATTACGAGTCTGCTGCTGTCGCATGTAATCTTCCATACGCTGCTGGAATTTTGATTTCTTCTTGTCGCCTGCCGGTTTCTTTTTATTAGCCTGGATCGCGGCGTGTATTTTCTCGTCGTTAATCAGCTGGCGGATCAGGAATTGTTGTCCGAAGGTGATACAGGTGGACAGGAAATAATAGTAATTCAATCCGGACGGGAAGCTGTTCAGTACAAACAGGAAGATCAGCGGCATGAAGTATCCGATGTATTTCATCTGGCCGGTGGCCCCCGAAATGGAGTTATTGTACCAGGTAGACACCAGTGTTGCGATTGTCATTAGTATACACATCAGGCTGATGTGGCCGGTCCCGAATATAGGAGGGAAGGTGATCACCGAATCGTAGGTCGACAGGTCTTTCATCCAGAGGAAGCTTTCCCCTCGCAGTTCAAACAGGTTCGGGAAGAAAAAGAAAAATGCGATCATAAACGGCATCTGCAGCAGCATGGGAATGCAGCCTCCCAGGGGGTTAACCCCTGCCTGCCGGTACAGTTTCAGGTATTCCTGCTGCAGCAGGGTAGGGTTATCTTCCCCTACCTTCCCTTTGATTTCGTCCATTTCCGGTTTCAGTACCCGCATTTTGGCCATGGAAACATACGACTTGTAGGTAAGGGGAGAGAGCACCAGTTTCAGCAGGACGGTAAGGATGAGGATCACCAATCCATACCCCATGTTAAACCCGTCCAGCACATTGAACACCGGTATGGTCACCCAGCGATTGATCCATTTCATCGGTCCCCAGCCCATATTGATCTGGCTTTCCAGACGATGGCCCTGTGCCTGCAGTACCTTGTGCTGGTTAGGGCCAAAGAAAAAGGTCATGGCGTAGGTGTTTACGTCCTGCCGGTTGAAATCCAGCTGCATGTTTGCTGTAAACGACTTCACAATATGGTCATCCGCCACGGTCTTTACATCCAGTTTCCCGCCGGAAAAGCCTTGGTCGGCAATAAGGACGCTGGAGAAAAAGTGCTGTTTAAATGAAAACCATTCTATCCGCTCCGACAGCTCCTCGCTTTCATCCCCTCCGGTACCCAGGTGATCCGTTTCGCCGGCGGCCGTGCGGTAATAAGCGGTGGAATACTGCCGTTCACTGCTCATGTCTTTTTCTTTCTGGGGCAGTGCGGCTTCCCAGTTCAGGGTCAGCTTATTTTCAGCAGGAGCCACCACATCCTGCATACCTTTGGTAACGATCGTAAAACCAACCTTGTAGCTTCCCCCCTTCAACGAGTAGATGTAATCGATATACCGGTCTTCCGCATACGTAAGCCGGAACGAAACCGAGGCTGAATCTGTCTTGCTGACGGATACATTTCCGCCATCCGGCTGAAAATAGAGATCGTTGGTCAGTATGTTCAGTCCGCCTGCCGTGAACAGGAGCCCGAAGCGGTTGGCATCCCCGTCGAACAGTACCAGCGGCTTTCCGTCATAGGTCTGTTCATTTTTCAGTTCCACAGACCGGATGCGTCCGCCTTTGCTGCTGATGGTTGCTTTGATCAGTTCATTTTCCAGTGTAACCAGTGTCTCCTCGCCATAACGGGCACCTCCGAAAGGGCTTTTCAGGATGGCGGAATCCACCACCTGCCGTTGCTTCGCCAGGTTCGCCGCCGTATCGGCTGCCTTTGTATGATCCACCAGTTCGCCACGTTTTACCCGCGCCAGTGAATCCTGCAGGGACTGTTCGCGCATGATCTGGTCATCGGAGGGCTGCATGATAAATACCGAAGCTCCTACGATAATAAAAATTAAAATAAGCCCGGTAAAGGTATTTTTATCCATTTGTTTCTGTTTTTTTTAGTTCAAGGCGCACACGCCTTTGTTTATTTTTTTTTCTTAAATGCCAGTGCAGCGGCTACAAAATTAACAAAAAGCGGATGCGGATTAGCAACCGTTGACTTCAGCTCCGGGTGGAACTGCCCCGCTACAAAGAACGGATGGTTCTTCAGTTCAATGATCTCCACCAGGCCGTTATCGGGATTGATGCCGGAAGCGATCATTCCGGCTTTTTCAAATTGTTTCAGGTAAGCGTTGTTGAATTCGTAGCGGTGTCTGTGGCGTTCAGAGATACTGGTTTTTCCGTAAATAGCTGCGGCTTTGGTTCCTTTTTTTACTTCACAGGCATAGGCACCCAGCCGCATGGTACCGCCCATCTCTGTTACCTTTTTTTGTTCTTCCATGAGATGGATGACCGGATGCTCCGTTTGCGGATCCATCTCATAGCTGTTAGCGCTTTTGAAGCCGAGCACATGGCGTGCAAATTCAATCACAGCACACTGCATGCCGAGACAGATCCCGAAAAAGGGAATCTGGTTTTCACGCACATACTGTATAGCGGCGATCTTGCCTCCCAGTCCGCGTTCCCCGAATCCCGGGGCAACCAGCACACCGGACAGGCCGCTTAACTTTTCCTGTACATTTTCAGGAGTAATACTCTCTGCGGCAATATATTTTACCCTCACCTTGCATTCATTGTCAGCTCCCGCGTGTATAAAGGCTTCATTAATGGATTTATAAGCATCCGGCAGCTCCACGTATTTACCTACCAGTCCGATTTTCACATCAGAGGTCGGGTTTTTCAGTTTTCCCAGGAACGCTTTCCAGGTTTCCAGGTCGGGTTCGTTTTTGGTGGTCAGTTTCAGTTTGCTTAATACGATTTTATCCAGCTGTTCCTTCAGCATCAGCAAGGGCACGTCATAGATGGAAGGTGCGTCTATGGATTCGATCACGGCGTTGACATTTACATTGCAGAACAGGGCCAGTTTCTTCCGGATGTCCTGATTCAGGTGATGTTCCGTGCGGCAAACCAAAATATCGGGCTGTATACCATATTCCAGCAATGTTTTAACAGAGTGTTGTGTGGGTTTCGTTTTCAGCTCTCCTGCTGCTGCCAGGAATGGCACCAGCGTAAGATGTATAACCAGTGAGGAGTTGCTGCCCAGTTCCCACCGGAGCTGTCTGACGGCCTCAATAAAAGGCAGAGACTCGATATCACCCACTGTTCCGCCTAATTCGGTGATCACAATATCGTACGTATTATCTTCCCCCAAAAGCAGCATCCGGCGCTTAATTTCATCCGTAATATGCGGTACTACCTGTACGGTCTTGCCCAGATAAGCGCCTTCGCGTTCCTTATTGATCACATGCTGGTAAATGCGTCCGGTAGTTACATTATTTGCCTGCGAAGTGGGATTGTTCAGGAAGCGTTCGTAGTGGCCCAGGTCAAGATCGGTTTCGGCTCCGTCTTCGGTTACATAACATTCACCGTGCTCGTAGGGGTTCAATGTTCCCGGATCAATGTTAATGTAGGGGTCAAACTTCTGGATGGTTACTTTGTAGCCCCGTGCCTGCAATAACTTTGCCAGCGATGCTGAAATAATACCCTTTCCTAACGACGAAGTTACGCCGCCCGTAACAAAAATAAATTTGGTCATGTCAATGCTTTGTACGGGATACAAAAGTACGACAAATTTTCGGATTCCTAAAGGTCATATTGTCCGGACGGAAGATTTCCAAAGATTAAAATGATACAAATCGTTCAGAATGACGGCTTATTTTCGTATTTTCGCCAGATAAAGTTTTTAGATAGATATTAAGTACCTTGACATTTCAGGATTTCAATTTTGACGAACGTCTTTTTGACGGGATCAACAGCATGGGTTATAAAGAACCCACACCCATACAGGAACAAACTATACCGATCATTCAGGATCAGCACGATTTAATTGCCTGTGCGCAAACAGGCACAGGAAAGACAGCATCTTATCTGCTGCCGCTGATGGACGCGATATGCCGGAAAGAAGACCGGCCGGCTATCAGTGCACTGATACTGGCCCCGACGCGCGAACTGGCTGTACAGATCGACCAACAGGCAGAGGGAATGGGTTATTTCGCAGGCCTCAGCTCCATTGCCGTTTACGGCGGTGGGGATGGTATCGGCTATGAACAGCAGCGGCGCGCACTGCGCGAAGGGGTGGACATTGTGATCGCTACTCCCGGACGGCTGATAGCCCACCTGGGTTCAGGTGGCGTGCGTTTGGAGCGTATCACCCACCTGGTGCTGGATGAAGCAGACCGCATGCTGGATATGGGTTTTAAGGATGATATACTGCGCATTGTGCGGGAATTGCCAATGAAGCGGCAAACACTGTTGTTCTCGGCAACCATGCCGTCAAAAATCAGGGCCTTTGCTGCACAATTACTGACAGAACCAAAACAGGTTAATATTGCTATTTCCAAGCCGGCAGCAGGTATTCTGCAACAATATTACCGGGTGCAGGACGAGCACAAGGTAGCACTGATACGGCACGTATTGGGTAATGGCTCCTATAAAAGTATCATTATTTTTGCCTCAACCAAAGAAAGTGTAAAAAAACTGGACCGTGAACTTTCCAGGACCGGTTTGAAAGTGAAGCCATTCCATTCTGACCTGACACAGGAAGAGCGCGAAAAAATACTCCTTGAATTTAAGAACCGGCAGCTTGCCGTGCTGGTAGGGACGGATGTGCTGTCACGGGGGATTGACGTGGAAGGCATTGATCTGATTATTAATTATAATGTACCCCCTGATCCCGAGGACTATATCCATCGTATCGGACGGACGGCCCGGGCCGAAAAAACAGGGACGGCCATTACCTTTGTGAACAGCAGGGAGCAGAGGAGGTTAAAATCCATTGAGCAGCTTATGGAGCGTCAGGTAGATGAAGTGCTCTTGCCGGAGTCAGTGGGTGTATCGCCTGCAGCTTATGTTGCAGGTACTGAAGAACGGCCGCACAGACGGAACGACAGGCACGGACGCACCGGAAGGAAACAGCATAGGGGAGACAGGAAGGATACCGGTAACGGAGCTGCAAGCGGTCCGTTACCCGTTACAGCTCCGTCGGCAGAAAATGGTGCCGGCAACCCTGCGCCAACTGTTAAGAACAAGAAGAAAAAGCGCCGCTTTTTCAAAAAGAAAAACGCAACGGCTGACGGGGGATAGTTTACCGGCCTAACGTATACTTAAACCTAATTCCGAAGCGGCCCGGCTCAAAGTCGGTGTCGTCCGATAACTGCCAGATAGGCCGCCAGTCAAATCCGAGGGCAATCGGCGCACCGGGTGTTTTAAATTCAAGGCCTACCTGCGGCCGTATCCAGAACCAGGTCTTGCGGTCTGTGATATAGGCCTGAGGGCCTGCCCCGATATTCCAGGATAAACCGTTTGCATTCGGAAACGGTTTATTATAAGAATACTCTGCTCCGATCAGTGTGGCACCATCTGTAAAGAGTACCATCGCCTGGCCCGCATCCTTGCTGTTAAAGAAATGTTTGATATGCGGACCTACCAATGTTCTGCCATCGCCCACGTCAATGAATAAGCCCAAACCGGTTCTGTAATGCTGCGCTGCGGCCTGCTGCGCTGTTGTGAAGTGAAGTGTCACGGACAGGATTGCAATAAAAAATAATTGTTTCATGGTTTTGTTAAATTAAGTTAATACACTCTTTCTGATAGTGTGCAAAACAGATGCCAAGTGCCCGGTGCAGGGGAAAAATCCTTGTTTTCCGGGTAGCGGGGGGAATATTATATTTGCTGAATGATTATTGCATGATGAACGGATCCGATTTATTAAGAGCACTTTCGGGTACGCTGACTAAGCAGAAAGTGAACGAACTGGTATCTCTGGCAGCGGTTGAGCAGCTGCCGGTTGTTGATTTGCTGGACCTGTGTTTTTACACAGACAACCCCACGATCGCATTCCGTGCTTCGTGGATACTGGAGTATACAGCCGTTGCCTATCCGGATCGCTTTATTCCCCATCTGGATCGGTTTATCGCAAGATTGGGCGAACAGCAGCATGATAGTTGCCGGCGCCACTTCACCAAGATCCTGATGCATCTGACCTCCTCACGTGCACCGGAACCATACAAAGCGCTGTTTCCCGGGGTGCCCGTTGCAGAAGATATAGCCGAAACGATGTTTGAATGGCTTATTGAACCACGTACACCAGTTGCCGTAAAAGCAAATTGCATGGATGTTTTGTTTAATATGAGACATAAAATTGATTGGGTATCAGATGAGTTATATGCCCAGATTGAGTACGAACTCAGAAACGGTAGTGCCGCTCTGCAAAGCAGGGGAAAGAGGATTTTGAATAAGCTGGCTATACGTAGTAAGTCATAAGGTGTCTACAGCCTATAACCTAAAAAAGCGTATTTCCCTTCGGGAAGCTGGTCTTCCCCAGATGCCGGTGAGCCAGTTCGGTACATTCCCGGCCGCGGGAGGTGCGCATCAGATAGCCTTCCTGTATCAGGAAAGGTTCATATACTTCTTCAATGGTGCCTTCATCTTCGCCGACTGCTGTGGCAATTGTTTTCAGTCCGACAGGCCCTCCTTTAAATTTTTCAATAATGGTCGTCAGGATGCGGTTATCCATCTCATCCAGGCCATGTTCATCTACATGCAGTGCATTCAGTGCATATTGGGCAATGGTTGTATCAATGCTGCCGTTTCCTTTAATCTGCGCAAAGTCGCGCGTGCGGCGAAGCAATGCATTGGCAATACGTGGTGTGCCCCGGCTGCGGCGTGCAATTTCGTAGGCTCCTTCATCACTGATCGGCGTGCGCAGGATGCTGGCGGACCGCAGGACGATGGTGGTCAATAGCTTGGCATCATAGTATTGCAGCCGGGAGTTGATGCCGAAGCGGGCCCGCAGTGGAGCCGTCAGCAGGCCCGACCGGGTTGTGGCCCCCATCAGTGTGAAAGGGTTGAGTGATATTTGTACGGAACGGGCATTCGGACCGGTCTCCAGCATAATATCTATCCTGAAATCTTCCATGGCCGAATACAAATACTCTTCCACCAGCGGACTGAGCCGGTGTATCTCATCGATAAAGAGAATATCGCCTGCCTCCAGGTTGGTCAGCAGACCGGCCAGATCGCCGGGTTTGTCCAGCACCGGGCCGGATGTGATTTTAATGCCCACACCCATTTCATTGGCAATGATGTGTGAAAGCGTTGTTTTTCCCAATCCCGGAGGGCCGTGCAGCAATACATGATCCAGCGCTTCACCCCGTTGCTTCGCCGCCTGTACGAAGATCTTCAGGTTTTCCAGGATTTGGTGCTGACCGGTAAAATCTTCAAAAGCCTGCGGCCGCAATACCTTTTCCAGTTCGCGCTCCGCACCGGAAAGTTTTTCAGTACCCGGATCTAAGTATTCGTTCATTTTTTTCTTGCTAATCAAGCTGCTTTTCGCTTTTTACCAAATCCACCAACCCACTAATCCACTAATCCACCAATCCACCAATCAACCAATCCACTAATCCACTAATCAACCAACCCACTAATCAACTAATCCCCCCTGCTATATTTCCGGAACCAACTGCTTATCTTCATCTGTATCACTCCGAAAAAAGCCTCACGGAATATACGGGTGCTCATTTTAGATACCCCTTCGGTACGGTCGGTAAAAATAATGGGAACCTCGACCACCTTGAATCCGTATTTGATCGCTGTGAACTTCATTTCTATCTGGAAGGCGTAGCCTATAAAACGTACCCGATCCAGCGGTATGGTCTCCAGCACCTGACGCCTGTAGCAGATGAACCCTGCCGTTGCATCCTGTATCGCTATTCCGGTAATCAGGCGGACATATTTGGAAGCGAAATAAGACATCAGCACCCGGCTCATCGGCCAGTTGACCACATTCACTCCTTTCACATAACGGGATCCGATGGCCATGTCCGCACCATCCAGGCACGCGGCACGAAGGTGTACCAGATCATCAGGATTATGCGAGAAATCAGCATCCATTTCAAAAATAAAATGGTAACCATGCTGCAGGCTCCACTTAAAACCATGGATATAGGCGGTCCCTAATCCCAGCTTACCCCGGCGCTCTTCGAGATAAAGTGAGGCGGGAAATTCGGCCTGTAGTTTCCTGACGATAGCTGCTGTCCCGTCCGGTGAACCATCATCTACAATCAGGACATGAAAAGGTGCTTCCAATGAAAAAACTTTCCGGATAATCTTTTCAATGTTTTCTTTCTCGTTGTACGTGGGGATAATGACAATACTATCTGTCACAGCTTTATTCTTAAAGGGGGTAAAGTTAATCATTTTGGCGGACATAGCGTAGCACACCATCCGAACCGTAGTCTTCCGGCTGTCCGACCGGATTTCTTTTGTATTGTTTTTTTCCTTTTAGTTTATATTTTTGACGTTAATAGATGAGAGCCAGTTTATTTGTCTTTTCTTTTTTTTTGCTGTCGCTTGGCGTTGCGGCACAGTCATCGTATACCGATAGCCTTACGCAAGCATACCATCAGGCGGATAATGACAGCGCAAGGTTGCGCTTGTTGCTGGAACTCTGCCGCCAGAATGATCTGAGCGATGACAGTTTCGCCCGGTATGTGCGCATAGCCAGTCAGCTGGCTGATAAGGTGGGCAATAATGACGACAAGGCTAATGCCGCTTATTACCTGGCCTGGTATTACAATACGCTGAGCGAAAACGACAGCACACGGTATGTGGTGGACCAGGTATTGCCTCTCATTGATAGGGGAAATGATACCTCCCGTGCCATATTTTATAAGCTCAATGTGCTGAAGGCATACAGTTACCGGGCCGCGCGCAACAATGCACAGGCGCTGGAAATGCTTTATCCGCTCCTCACCGAAGCAGAAGAATACCGGGATAGTGTGCATGTGGCCAATATTCTGCACATGATAGCCTTGTGCGAGGAGAAACAGGGAAACGTAGAAAAAGCACTGAGCACAGAAAATAAGGCGCTTGCCTGGCTTCCCCAAAAAGGAAACAATGCCGAAAGGATACGGCCTACCATCCTGGCCACGATGGGTAAAATTTACCTGGAAAAGGGTGAATATCAAACGGCACATCACTATAATGAGCAGGCACTGCACTACTTCCGTGAGAATAACGACCCTTTTAACGAGGCTATTGTTATCCAAAGGCAGGTCATAGCAGAACTCAGGAACGGGCGGATCGACAGTGCAGGGCAGCTGATCGGGAAGCTCACCGGTATCCATCAGCAGTATAAATCCATCGGGAACGACATCAATTTCCATCTGGCTTTTGCCAATTATTATCTTTACACACGGCAGTATCCTCAACTCATCGCTCTTTGCAGGGAACGTCTTGCAAATGACAATCTCAGCGAAGCCATGAGAACGTCCTATCTGGAACTGTTGGCCAAAGCCTATAAGGACATGGGGGATACCGGTTTGCATGCTGCTACACTGGAGCGGCTGATCGAAGCTCAGGACGCCGCCAACCGTGTCAATACTGCCGATGCCATCGCTACTGCCGAAGCACGTCATAACCTGCAGGTAAAGGAAAAAACCATCCTGCAGCAAGAACTGGCCCTCACGCAAAAAAATACCTTGTATTACAGCACCATCGGGATAGTAGTTGCCTCAGGCATCATTCTTTGGCTCCTGTTCCGGAACTATAACCGGAAGAAAAAGATGCAGCTGGAAATAGTACAGCAGCAGGAAGCCATCAGAACACGCTTTGCCATAAAAGAAGCCGAGGAAAATGAGCGGAAGCGGATAGCCGCCGACCTGCACGACAACCTCGGCAGTTATGCCGCCAGTATTAAGGCCAATGTCGATGAGATGCAGCACCCACCCACGGTACATTCGTCTGCTTTGGAGCTGCTGCAGGCTAATTCGCAGCAGATGGTGGCGCTGCTTGGCGATACCATCTGGGCACTCCGGAAAGAAAAAATGAAACTGAGCGACATCAGTGATCGCACCAAAGTTTTCCTGCAAAGGTTGCGTCCCAGTTACCCCACGGTCAGCATGCTAGTGGAAGAACACATTGACGAGGACATCGAACTATTGCCCAACCAGGCCTATAACCTGATCATGATCATACAAGAAGCGGTGAATAATGCCCTGCGGCACAGTGGCGCCGGTGATATCACGGTCGCTATTACCAGTCGCAGCCGCTGGCAGATCACCATCCGTGACAACGGCAGGGGAATGATGGAGGATGAATTTCCGGCAGGCGGTGGTAACGGACTGTACAACATGCAGATGAGGGCATCCGGAATTAACTGTGACATTGTGTGGGGGCCGGTGCAGCCTTCCGGCACAGCGGTAGTGTTACAGGCTAATACAATTTAGTTATTGGACGGCGCTGCTGTTTATGCAAACTTTGTGCTGATGGAAAGAAAGATCAGAATAGCCCTTACCGAAGACCAGGCGGTGAACAGGCATACCTTTTTGAGAAAGGCGGCTCAGATGGATCGCTGCGAATTGGTTTTCGTGGCGGTCAGCGGTCATGATTGCCTGGAACAGCTCAAAAACCTGCCCGAGGCACGTAAGCCGGAGGTCATTTTTGTGGATATAGAAATGCCCGGACTGAATGGTATAGCCACCGTGGCACAGGCACACCGGCTGTACCCTTTTACCCATTTCCTGATGTTTACCGTCTTTGACGATGACGACAAAATATTTGATGCCATCCAGGCAGGAGCTGAAGGATACCTCCTGAAACATGAGAGTGCCGGGGCGCTGCAGGAAGCAGCGTTCAATGTGCTGGAATACGGCGGTGCGCCCATGAGCCCGGCTATCGCAAGAAAGGCGCTGCGACTGCTCAGCCGCGCGCATCTGGAGGAGAAAGCAAGCGTACCTCCTGCCTCACTGCCGACCGGCATCAGCGAACGCGAAACCGAAGTGCTGCAACTGATGGTATCGGGGCTGGACGCCAAAAGTATTTCGTCGCGTATGGACCTGAGCGTACATACGGTGAGAAAGCACATCGCCAACATCTACGATAAGCTGCATGTATGTTCCAGGTCACAAATCCTCAGCCTGGCACACAAAGAAGGATGGTTTGAGTGAGAAGAAATGTTTAAAGAAGACCTTCCTGCAAATCCGGGTTTGTTACAGATTGCGTATCTTTGCCACAAAAAAATATGATACTTGCTCAGGTTTCGGGCGCTGTTTTCGGTTTGCTCGCCGTGGTATTGGGTGCATTTGGAGCTCATGCACTGAGAAAGAAATTTACGCCGGATCAGCAGGTCAGTTTTGAAACAGGGGTGCGTTATCAGTTGTTCCATGCGGTTGTGCTCCTGATAATAGGTTTTGCTCCTGCAGCCGCAATAGCGAGTACGCTGGCTGCGAAACTGTTCATTGCCGGTACCATTTTGTTTTCCTTCAGTATATACGGCTTGTGTTTAACCAGTGCCTTCGGCCGTAAATGGCGGTTTCTGGGGCCGGTTACACCGATCGGGGGATTGTTGCTCGTAGCCGGATGGACAGCATTGCTGATTGATATTCTGGGCTGAGGCCTGCCGGACAACAAAAAAGAGGGATTGCTTTCGCGACCCCTCTATTACTTATCCATCTGCTTACATCACAAACTAAAAATTATCTGGAGCCGCGTTCGGGGCGTGCACTGCTGCTTCGTTCACTCCGTGCACTGCCTGACGATTGCGTTGCCCGGGAGGAAGTTGTTCCGGAAGCTGGCCTGGCGGTACTGCGTTGTGCCGGTTCGCTGCTTCGGGCAGGGCGTGCTGCACTGCCTGAAGCCCTTGTTTCGGTACTGCGTGTGGAGTGAACCGGTGCACTGGGTTGCGGACGTGGTGCGCTGCGTTGTTCACGGGCCTGCGGTGCCGGACGTTGCCTTTCGCTGGTTTGTGGCCGGGCAGTCTCGTTCCTGGGTGCTGTTGTCTGGCGCGGGGCTTCAGCCCGCGGTTGTGACGGCCGGGCAACACTGCTGCCTGAATTCCGGATATTGTTGCTGGTGCCGCGATCAGGCCTGATCGCACTGCGGTCAGCCACACGTGCCGGCCGGGCAGATCCCCTGGAACTGCTTACTTCCGGACGATAGATGTTAACCGAGCGGGCATCGACACTGGCGCGGCCCGGGCGGTTGGCGTTGTGTACCTCGCGAACCGTAATGCGGCTGCGGGTGGCGCGTTCCAGGTCGCTGCGGCGTGGCCCACTGATGTACGTACGGTTATTATATACGTATGTATTGTTAATAATGGTCGTGCGGTTATAGATATTCACTATGTTACGATGAGGTGTATAGTAGCGGTAAACATACGGACTGCATACATAGCGCTGCGGTACGAATACCCAGTGGAAACTGGGAATATTGACATGCAGGTGTACCTGTATGCCCATCCGCGGCCCCAGTGGCGCCCAGCCGTAATAACCGCCTCCGTTACGCCAGCTGACCCATGCCGGTCCCCATTCGTAACCGGGTACCCATGCCCATCCATAGTAATCTGTATGGATCCAGCGGCCATAATGGAACGGTGCCCAGCCCCATGAATAGTTGGACATCCAGGTATTACCATAGGAGGTCATTACCCAATGCCCATTGGTTGCATAGGGCCTGAAATCCGGCCCGGCGTCCGGCAGCCAGATGTATCCGTGGTTGGGATCATCTATCCATTCCCCATACGGTGCCAGCTCGTCGTAGAACAGCTGGAATGATACGTGACCTCCCGGTTGTGCATGAACAGCCTGCGTAAATGCAGAAACCAGGAACATCGTAAGCGCCGAAATGACGGCGATGGCGGTATTTTTTAGCGTTTTCATGATGCATTGATTTAAAGGGTCACCATTCTTGTTCTTTTCTTATCAGACACCAGGGCTGCTCAGTAGTTTAATCCGTTGTGCATACGAAACTAAATTGTTACCTGCTTGTTCCGTCTGTGTGCCTGTGCTTATTTTAAAAGATATGACGATGGTTCTGGCATGGAGGTTGCAAGTGCGGATGTAACATAGTTGGAGACATTACGTCTTAATTTATGACAAAAGCGTGTGAAGAATTTCATTCAATAAGTCAGTAAAATAACTTTTAACTACTATTTTTGCCACGCATGGCATCGAATAAAATACAGCGTGTTTTTATAGAGTTGGCTAATATACACCGCTTTGTAATGCGCTTTTTCAGGGAGGTCTTTAATCCGCCGTTTGAATTTAAAGAAATTATCAGGCAGTGCTATGAGGTAGGATGGAAGTCATTGCCGCTGATATCACTGACCGGATTTGTAACAGGTTTTGTTTTTACCAACCAGTCAAGGCCCTCTCTTTCTGAATTTGGTGCTACCTCCTGGCTGCCGGCGCTGATTTCCATCGCCATCATCCGGGCGCTGGCACCTTTGGTGACGGCACTGATCGCTGCCGGTAAAGTAGGGTCCAATATCGGGGCGGAACTGGGTTCCATGAAAGTAACCGAACAGATCGATGCGATGGAGGTTTCGGGGACTAATCCGTTTAAGTTTTTAGTGGTAAGCCGCGTGCTGGCCACGACGTTCATGATCCCGATCTTATCCTTTTATGCAGCATTTGTTGGGTTATTGGGGGGCTTTTTAAGTATTTACCAGAATGAAGGCACCAGTTTCCAGAGTTTTTGGTACCAGGTGTTTGATGCGGTGGACTTCGTGGATATTTTCGCCCTGGTATTCCGGGCACTGGCATTTGGGTTTACCATCGGTATCGTCGGATGTTACCAGGGTTACAACTCCAATAAGGGAACGGAAGGTGTGGGAAGGGCAGCCAACTGGGCAGTGGTCATGTCCATGTTCCTGATTTTTGTGGAAGAGATGCTGATCGTGCAATTGTTACAAGGTATCCGGTTCTGATGAAGAAAGAAACAAGCCATATTGATTATGAGCAGGCGGTGATCCGTATCCGGGATGTATATAAATCATTCGGTGATCTGAACGTGCTGAACGGGGTTGATCTGGATCTTTTTAAAGGAGAAAACCTGGTGGTTTTAGGGCGGTCCGGAACGGGAAAATCAGTGCTTATCAAACTTATTTCCGGGCTGTTGTACCCGGATTCAGGAACAATTGATGTGCTGGGGGAGCAGGTAGCCGAACTGGACGAACGGGAATTGCAGCAGCTGCGGCTGAAGATCGGTTTTTCTTTTCAGAACAGCGCTTTGTATGACAGTATGACCATCCGGGAAAACCTGGAATTCCCGCTGATCCGGAATAAACGTCATCTGAAACGCAGTGAGATCAATGAGGCGGTTGAGTCAGTACTCGAGGCAGTGGGCCTGCTTCAGGCGATTAACCAGCTGCCGTCCGAGCTTTCCGGCGGACAACGGAAGCGGATCGGTATCGCGAGGACACTCATCCTGCAGCCGGATATTATGCTGTATGATGAACCGACAGCGGGACTGGACCCGATCACCTGCATTGACATCAATAACCTGATCAATGAGGTGCAGGAGCGGTATAAAACGTCGTCCATTATTATCACGCACGACCTGTCTTGCGCCAAATCGGTCGGCGACCGTATTGTGATGCTGCTGGACGGCAGGTTTGAACGGGAGGGGAGTTTTGAAGAAATATTCGACACAGAAGATGAGCGGGTTAAGCCATTCTATGATTACAATTTTATTACGCAATAGTATATGAACAAACAGGAAAATAAACGTTCGGTCATAGTAGGTGTTTTTGTGCTGATCGGTATCCTTATTTTATTGGCAGGCGTTTTTATCATGGGCGGGCAGCAGAACCGGTTCGTCAGCAAGGTAAATGTGCTCACCGTATTTGATAACGTGGCCGGGCTGAAAAACGGGAACAGTGTCTGGTTCTCGGGCGTGAAAGTCGGTATTGTTAAGAATATCCGTTTTCGTGAGGACCGGAAAGTGGAGATCTTATTGGGTATCGACCAGCGCTCACGCGAATACATCCGTAAGGACGCGGTTGCCAAGCTGGGTTCAGATGGTCTTATCGGCAACAAGATCATTGTTATTGAGGGCGGCAGCAGCGATGTGGAACCGGTGGGAGAAGGCGATATGTTGCAGGTAGTAAAAACAACAGATTCCGATGCCATGCTGGAAACACTGCAGCTGAACAACGAAAACCTGGTAGGCATAACGGCTAATCTGAAGGTATTGACCGACCGGTTGGCGAAGGGGGAAGGTGCAGCCGGAGCGGTCCTGACTGATTCGCTGATGGCAGTACATATTAAAGAGATGATCACCGGGCTGCGGCAAACTGCGTTGAATGCGAACCGGATCACGGCTTCACTGGCTGATGTTACCGGTAAACTGAATGCAAAGGGTACGTTGGTCAACGATTTGCTGACGGATACAGCGGTTTACGCTTCGTTGCGCAGCTCTGTGGCCCAGTTGCAGGGAATTACGCAAACGGCATCCGCACTTACCAGCAATATCGGTGAGGCAACCGAAAAACTGAACCGGAATGATAATGCGGTAGGCGTATTGCTGAACGACCCCGGGATGGCGCAGACCATCCGTGAGACCCTGCATCATCTGGAACAGAGCACAGCGAAACTGGACCAGAATATGGAAGCGTTGCAGCATAATTTTCTGTTCAGGGGCTTTTTCCGCAAGCAGGCGCGGGAAGCTGAAAAGGCGACAAAAAAAGAACAGCAGTAACCCTCCTTTAGTCAACAGTAGTTATCCTGAAGTCGGTGCGGCGGTTCAGGCTGCGGCCCTCTTCTGTGCTATTATCAGCAATGGGCTGCTCTTGTCCATATCCTCTGTAGCTCATCCTTTTTGGAGGTATCCCTTGTTTTAACAGGTGTTCATAGACGGTCCGCGCCCGGTTTTCTGAAAGCAGCTGGTTGGTCGCGGCGGTTCCCGTATGGTCGGTATGCCCGCCGATTTCAATGCCCACCTCCCGGTTCAGTTTCAGAAATTCGGTAAGTGCATCCAGGTCTGCCTTTGATTCCGGCAGCAGCGTGAACCGGTTGGTCTCAAAAAAGATATTATTCAGTATTTCAGTCCGGCCCGCTTTAATAGGAGAAAGCTGTACGCTGATTTCATAGGCATCATTCACCTTGGAGGTATCGGCTAAGGTATAATTTTCAGAATAAAAAAGATAGCCGGGCTGCTTCACATGCAGGGCATAGGTGTTACCGAAGGGAAGCGGAGCCAGGAAGGTGCCATCTTCGTAATCGGTTAACTCCCGGTACAGCGCCTTGTTCTCCCTGATGTCGGTGATGGTTACCTGGGCAACAAGAGGTTGACGGGTGTCCCCGTCCGTGACCAGCCCTTTGAGGTAGGCGACAGGTTTCGGATGAGCATGCTCCGGCAGTTCAAACGTATACAGATCCAGTCCGCCGAACCCATCCGCGCGCACGCTGGAGAAAAATGCCTGCCGTCCGTTCATGCTGACGGTAAGGGAGATCTGTTCGGCATGGTCGTTAATGGGATAACCGAGGTTAACCGGCTCCGACCAGTTGCTGAGACTGTCCAGGCGACTTACGAAAATATCTTTGTCACCTAACCCCGGCCAGCCATCGGATGCAAAATACAGGGTACGGTTATCAGCATGTATATAGGGTGAGCTTTCATCATATGCGGTGTTGATACAGGGGCCGAGGTTAGCCGGCTTGTTCCAGTGCCCGTTTTCCCCGAGTTCCGATTTCCAGATATCATACCCTCCCTGTCCGCCGGGGCGGTTGCTGACAAAATACAAGGTACGGCCATCCGCACTGAGTGCCGGTTGTGCTTCCCATCCCCGGGTGTTTATCGGTGCGCCCAGGTTATGTGGCTCTCCCCATTCGTCGCCCTCCCGCCTGGAAACGTATAAATCACAGCTGCCCAGTCCATCCGGCCGGTTGCAGCCGGTAAAGAAAAGGTATTTTCCATCGGGAGAGATGCAGTGTGCCCCTTCGTTGAAATGATCAGAATTGATGTGTCCGCGCAGGAGAACGGCCGGCTGCCATGTACCTGTGCTATCCGCAACGGTTTCATAGAAGTTTTCACGGTTATTGGCTTTCCGGGTATAAATTAATGTACGGCGGTCGGCGGTCAGCATCGGAAAATACTCCGCGGCATCACTGTTCACGGCCGGGCCGAGATTGACCGGATCAAACGGTACCGGACGTTCCCTGGCACGGATACTGAACCGGCAATCAGCCAGGTATTTGTCCGCCGCCTGTATGCTTCTGGGCCCCAGCCCGGGCATCTGGCGGAATGTGGCAAAAGCCTGTTCTGCTGCCGTATAATCCCCCTTTTTGAGCAATGCACGTGCCTCTTCAAAAACCTGGCGGGCTTTGTCAGCATCAGGCACCACCTGTGCTGTTGTTTGCAGGTAATGCAGGCATAACCATGATATAATAATGATGTTTCTCAGCATCCGGACGACATTGCGGCGGAGGCTAATTTAAGGAATATTCAGGTACTTATGCGTTTGCAGTGAAATTTCCCATTGCGGGTTGTTTTTGACATACTCAATAATAAGGGGTGTCATTTCTGCCGACCGGCTCCACTCAGGCTGCAGGTACAGGCGGCAGGAGGGGGCAACCCGGTGTGCGTGTTCCTCTGCCCAGGCAAAGTCACTTTTGTTGAAAACAATCACTTTCAGTTCACCGGCGGCAGCCAGTACATCGGGGCGCGGTGCTTTGAATTTTTTCGGGGAAAGGCAGACCCAGTCCCACGATCCGCTTAACGGATAAGCGCCGGATGTTTCGATAAAGGTCCGGATACCGCGTCGCTGCAGGCCCCGGGTAAGGTAATCCAGGTTGTAAAGGAGCGGTTCGCCGCCGGTTACCACGACCGTCCCCGCCGGATGTTGGGATGCGTGCTCAATGATCGTATCAGCAGCAGTAAGCGGGTGCAGGTCGGCATCCCAGCTTTCTTTCACATCGCACCAATGGCAACCGACGTCGCAGCCACCCAGACGAATAAAATAAGCGGCTTTGCCGGTATGGTAGCCTTCTCCCTGTATGGTATAAAATTCTTCCATCAGGGGCAGCTGTGTGCCGTCTGGCGGAACCTGTTGTGTCATGTGTTGTACAATAAAGAAAGCAAAGGTACCCAATTTTGTGTAAAAATGGTACCTTTAGGCTATGAAGTGGCTTAAACTCGACAGCCGGGACGTTCCGGCAGCTGACGGCATCCGTAAAGTCAGGGCCGGCGGGAAATCCATTTGCCTGATACGCAGCAACGGCCGGCTGTATGCCACCTCTGTAAAATGTCCGCACGCAGGTGCCGACCTGTCCGGCGGGTGGTGTGAGAACGAACGGCTGATCTGCCCGTATCACCGGCATGCGTTTGACCTGCAGACAGGCAGGGGAGACCCGGGCCAGGGTGATTATATCCATATCTATGCCTTACAGGAGCGGAGTGATGGCCTGTATATAGGGCTGAAAGAGAGTCTCTTCGATCGTCTGTTCAGATAACGGGCCGCTCACCTTTCTCAGGCGTGTTACCCGGCCGTCCGATGAAAAAAAAGAGCTTTGGCGATTTGCCAAAGCTCTGAATTATCTGGGTTAATAGTGGTAGCGGACAGGGTAAAAATTACCGGACAAAAAGCAATTCCCTCAGCTTCGGAAGCGGCCATACCTGATCATCCACAATTTGCTCCACCTTATTCAGGTGATAGCGGATTTTATCAAAGTAAGGTTTTACCTGCTCGTCATAAGCGATAGCCTTATCACGGACGTCTTCCAGGGCGTTGGCCTTTTTGCGTGCCTGGCGCATCGCTTCCGTATCCTCCAGGATGGCGTTGGCATGTGAGGATATCCGCTCGATCAGGTTCAGCTGCGAGCTATAGGATGCCGGCTTTAATCCAAGTTCCTTTAGTCCTTTCACATTGTCAATCAGTTCATTCTGATACTTAAACAGGGCAGGGGAGATCAGGCTGCTGACAATCTCGCCGATCACCCGTGCCTCAATCTGCAGCTTTTTATAATAGCTCTCCAGCAGGATTTCATGGCGGGCTTCCCCTTCCCGTTTGTTCATGATACCCAGCGACTCAAACAAATGCTCTGTTTTGTCACTCACGTATACATCCAGGGCTTTCGGGGTGGTTTTTATGTTGGATAAACCGCGTTTTTCGGCTTCTTCTTCCCATTCCTTGCTATAGCCATTCCCTTCAAAGCGGATCGCTTTGGATTCCTTAATGTATTTCCGGATCACATTGAGGATCGCCAAATCCTTCTTGGTGCCTTTTTTGATCTGTTTGTCTACCTCTGTCTTGAATTCGATCAGCTGGTTTGCCACGATAGCGTTCAGTACGGTCATCGGACTGGCACTGTTGGAGGATGAACCTACCGCCCTGAACTCAAATTTGTTACCGGTAAAGGCAAACGGAGAAGTCCGGTTACGGTCGGTATTGTCCAGGGTCAGTTGCGGGATTTTCGGGATCCCATGCCACAGGTTGGGTTCCGCTTTTACTTTCTTAGCTACCCGTGCGGTCTCCACCTCATCCAGCACCGCATTCAGCTGGCTGCCCAGGAAAATGGATATAATAGCCGGGGGGGCCTCGTTGGCACCCAAACGGTGGTCGTTGCTGGCAGTTGCGATGGACGCTCTGAGCAGATCCGCGTGTTCATGTACGGCTTTGATCGTGTTGACGAAGAACGTAAGGAACATGAGGTTGGTTTTCGGTGTTTTGCCCGGCGCCAGCAGATTGATGCCGGTATTGGTGATCAGCGACCAGTTATTGTGCTTGCCGGAGCCATTGATATCCGCATACGGCTTTTCGTGGATGAGTGCCTTGAAATCGTGGCGCAATGCAACCTGGTCCATCAGGTTCAGCAGCAGTTGGTTGTGATCAATGGCAAGGTTGATCTCCTCATACATGGGCGCACATTCAAACTGGGAAGGAGCTACCTCATTGTGCCGGGTTTTAAGCGGGATACCCAGTTTAAGCGCTTCATTCTCCAGGTCAACCATAAATGCCAGTACCCGCTCAGGGATCGCACCGAAATAATGGTCCTCCAGCTGCTGGCCTTTGGCAGACATGTGGCCGAACAACGTGCGGCCGGTGAGCTGCAGGTCGGGGCGGGCGTTAAAGAGTGCCAGGTCAACCAGGAAATACTCCTGCTCAATACCCAGCGAGGCAAATACCTTTGTTACGGACTTGTCAAAGTACTGTGCTACTTCCACTGCCGCTTTATCAAGTGCATTCAGGGTCTTTAACAGCGGGGCTTTAAAGTCCAGTGACTCACCGGTATAAGAGAGGAATATAGTAGGGATACACAGGGTCCTGCTGCCGCCGGTCTCGTAAATAAAAGCGGGAGAGGACGGGTCCCAGGCGGTATAGCCCCTGGCTTCGAAGGTATTGCGTATACCTCCGTTCGGGAAGCTGGACGCGTCCGGCTCTTGCTGTACCAGTGCGTCTGCCGTGAACTTCTCGATGGCCACACCGTCCCTGCCGGGCTCAAAAAAGGCATCATGCTTTTCTGCCGTGGCACCGGTCAGTGGCTGAAACCAATGCGAGTAATGGGTCGCACCCAAACCGATTGCCCAGCTTTTCATCGCCTGCGAAATATGTTCCGCCAGGTCGTGACTGATCGCTTCACCAGCCTCAATCGTAGCTAAAAGTTCTTCATACGCATTTTTGGGTAAATAATCTTTCATTTTGTTGGTCCCAAAAACGCGGTTTCCGAAAAATTCGGAAGCTTTGGCGCCGGCAGCTTTAGTGATTGGTTCTTTTTTGCGTGAGATAGCAGTTTTTACTGCGCTAAATCTGAGGTTTGACATCTATTTTATTTAATTTTTGTTGCTTTTTGAATAAAAAATCATTTGATGCTGTAAAAATCATAATATTTTTTGAAAGAATCATAATTTTTTTTCAAAAATAATGCAATTTGTTTGCCAATATGATATATCGGGTTGTTTTACTGCAGGCCCATGCGGGCAAAGAACGCGCTTGACTACAGGAAATATTAGCCAGCATCGGTCCAGGACAGGGATGGGGCAATTCCGGTCATCTGCAAACTGTTTAAAAGCTGGAACCAGATCATTAAAATATTTGCTGACAGCGGGTACAGGGGGCAATTGATAGAGCGGGTGAAAACACACAGTTCAAAATAGAATTTGAGATCATAAGAAGAAGCGAATTGCGCTCCTTTAAGATATTGCCAAAGAGATGGATGGTCGATAGAACTTTTTTATGGATCGAGACCAATAGACGAAACGCTAAAAATTATGAGAGACGTAAAAAAGCATGTGTGGCGATGATCCTTGTATCTGCCATAAGAATTATGCTGAACCGTTTTTAGACTGCTTTTAAGAACTACAAAGGAAGCCATGTTGGAGTTGCTGTATTAATTCGGCTCTGTGTTTGGTTTATTGATAATTAAGTAAATATAGTATAGCATTGAGTACTTCCCGGGTTGTCCGGGAAACAGCCTGGTAGATTCAGGAAATAGTTTCCGCCGGTGAAGCGTTATCCTGCGCTATTCGGGCGTTATCCTGCGCTGACGGGGCTTCCTCCTCAGCAGGTAAGGAAGAAGCCGGCGCGGAAGAGATGGTTTCCTCACCGGCTGAGCCTGTTTCCGGAATAGCATAGGCAGTTTCCCCGGTCGTCCGGGAGTTTTCTTTACTGGTGTAGGATGTTGCTTCCGCCCGGGAGTTTCTTTCCCGGGTTGCTGAGGAAGGCGCTTCGGCTACGGAGGAAAATGCTTCGTCGGCCGAAGTGTTTTCCTCGTGTGACGGGGAAAGATCCTCCTGTCCGGAGAAAATGTCCGGAAGACAGCCTTGATTTTGCAAATTTCTGTCTATGTTTGTTGTGTGAAATATCTAATACTGAATGGTCCCAATCTGAATTTATTGGGGGTTCGCGAAAAATCGATTTACGGAGATACCGGATTTGATAGTTACCTGCAGCAGCTAAGGGGTGCTTACCCGGACGTTACGCTGGATTATTTTCAGAGTAACCACGAGGGGCAACTGATCGATAAGCTCCATGAGACGGGCTTCAGTTACGACGGTATCATTCTGAACGCGGGTGCTTACACGCATACCTCACTGGCTATTGCGGATGCCATAGCGGCCATTACCGCGCCGGTGGTGGAAGTGCATATATCCAATGTGTATGCACGTGAACCGTTCCGGCATCATTCGTATCTGGCCCGCAATTGTAAAGGGGTGATCAGTGGTTTCGGACTGGACAGTTACCGGCTGGCATTGGAGAGCCTGCTCCACACCTCATAAATGGGTTTCCCGGCAGAACTCAGACCCGAGTGATGCCAACTGCCATTCTCGATCTTTCCGTCAAAGGACAACGACGCACCGACACGGCTGTTGTCACGTGAGAAAAATTCAATGTGTTCGGTATATTTTCCGTTTTGGAAGGTGTACGTGCCACCTCCGGTGCCGGAAAATTCCCCGGTCTTAATATTGATGGCCGCCCACTGGAAAGTGGTGCCGGTGAGTATTTTCAGCGTGCGGCGGTCGCCCAGTGGGAACGGATTGACGGCATCACCTTCTTTCCGGCCTGATATGCGCCATACACCGGCCAGCGGAGCGTCATTGGCATCCAGACGGGCAGCGGACAGGTCGCCGTCTTCAAGATGTAAAACCAGGTTTTTACCGTCTATATGAAAGCGGTATTCTTTTTCTTTCCCGGCCGTGGTTTTGTCGTCGCTCTGGAACTGGAATTTCACTTTCAGCACATTCCCCGAAACGGTATACTCGCCGCCCCGTGTACGTATGAATTGCTTGTTCTCTTTGTCAAAAACACTGTGCGTAAAATAATTCTCTATGAATACAAACCGTTGCTCCGTACTGCCGGAACGGCTCTGCCAGGCACCCGAAACCGGATCCTTTTCCTGGGCAGTGAGTGGGTTGGGTACGATGATGGTGGCACTGGCTACCAACACAAAGCAGGCGATATTTTTGAGGAAATGTATCATAATCGGTATTTCTTTTATCTTGTCAGAACAAAGAAACAAAAAAAATGTTTAAAACCGGTTACGATGAAGGCTAAGGCTGCTGAAGAATTTTTTTCCGCTGACAAAAAAGGCCCATATCAGGCTTCCCTTATAAACGCCGGACAGGTGGATCCAGTTGACAGGTCCCTGTTTCCCGCGTTTGGCAGCTGTTTTCCGGAAATGACGGAAGAAACTGATGTGTGCTTTGTTTACGGCACCGGCGTCTTTGATTTTACCTTCCGCCAGAAAGCGGAGCAGCGCCAGCAGGTCCAACCAGAAACGGATAAAAATAAGGTATAGCGCAGACCGGAAGGGCAGGTTCTTCTGCAGCATGAACAGGTTATTCCGAAAATTCAGGTAGGTTTTATGCGGGTTCTCTTTATGCAGGGTACCGCCTCCGACATGGTAGACCACGGCGTCAGGGCAATACCAGATGGTGTAGCCGGCCGACTTCAGCCGCCAGCATAGATCGATCTCTTCCATGTGTGCGAAAAAATCAGCATCAAAGCCGCCCGCACTGATCCAGCAGCTGCGGCGGATGACCATGGCAGCACCCGTGGCCCAGAAAATTTCGCAGGCATCATCATATTGTCCCTCATCTTTTTCCAGTACATTCAGGATCCGTCCCCGGCAGAACGGGTACCCGAAACGGTCAATATACCCGCCGGCAGCACCCGCATGCTCAAAGGTGTCCCGTTGATGGTAGTTGCGTATTTTGGGTTGGGCAGCAGCAATTGCCGGATCCTTTTCCATCATCGCAATGATGGGCTGGAGCCAGTTGGGGGCCACTTCCACATCGGAGTTCAGCAGGACAAAGTAATCAGCATCCACCTGCCGGAGCACCTCGTTATACCCTCCGGCAAAGCCGAGGTTGTTTCCGGTGCAGATCACACGGATGCCGGGATAGAATGCCTGCACAAAAGCTACGGAGTCATCCGTAGAACCGTTATCACCGATAATAAATTCCAGGTTGGGATAGGTACTGTTGTATACCGATGGCAGGAATTTCTCCAGGAAAAACCGGCCGTTCCAGTTCAGGATAACAATAGCTGCCTTCGGGTAACTGCTCATCATTGCGGACTGTGTTTCCATCGCCGGTGGCTCCATAGCCAAAGTTCCGGCTTCTGCTGGATAATGTCTTCTAAAAACCGGCTGTGTAACCTGGTAATCTCATACGCAGGCAGCTCAGCAGGAGCGTCAGTTAAAGTGGTAAACGTGCAGGTGTAATGACCGCGTTTAACCCGGTCTATATGGAAATAGACAACCGGAAAGTTAGTCATGCGCGCCATTTTCTCAGCACCAAGAAAAACCAGTGTAGGCTGGTTCAGGAATGGTATATAGTGACTGTTGTTTTCCTGCCTGACAGGGGTTTGGTCGGTTACGAATATACTGAGGTGCGGTGTGTTGCGGTATTGGATGATCTGGCGAAGGATCAGCTTCATGGGTACAAGGATCGCACCAAACCTGCTTCTTATTTTATTATAAACCGTTTCAAACGACTTGTTGGACAGTGGCTTGTAAACCACAAAAAAAGGATGGCTGGTAAGGATGCTGACGCCGTATATGGCAAATTCCCAATTGGCATAATGGCCGGCAACCCCTATGACCGGTCTTCCTGCCTCCATATAATCCTTTATCACTTCCGGGTTTTTCACGACCATCCTCTTGTTTATCTGTGCCAGCGACATGGTCCGCATTTTTATGCTCTCTACGATCAGATCTGCCAGGAAGCGATAAAATTTCTGTTCAATAGCCGTTCTTTCTGTCCCGCTTTTTTCCGGAAAGGCGTTGGACAGGTTTGTCCGGACGACCTCCCTGCGATAACGGATGACATAATATATTAAATAATATAACAGATCTGACAGCAGGTATATAACCCGATACGGCAAGAGGGAGATCAGATAAATTCCGGCTGCGATGATGTATTTCACATGCAAATATCTCTTATTTTATCCTTAATTTCGCGGCAATTTTAAAATTTATTCGGTATAAACATGAAAATGGGTGCTGTATTTCCGGTTTGTTACCTGCCACCTGTCCGTTTTTTCAGGGCTTACCTGGCTGCCGGGGAGGGGGCGCTACTTGAAAAGCATGAACATTTTCCGAAGCAGACCTACCGTAACCGCGCTTCGATTGCTACACCGAATGGCCCGCTTAACCTGGTTATTCCCGTTATGAAAGGGTCAAAGGTACACACACCGGTAAAAGATGTCCGCATCAGCTACGATACCAACTGGCAGCGGCTGCATTGGCTGAGCCTGCAGACCAGTTACCGCAGTTCTGCCTTTTTTGAATATTATGAAGATGAATTGGCCCCTTATTATCAAAAGCGGGAGAAATTCCTGTTTGATTTTAATGAGCAATTGTTGCTGTTGGTGCTGCAGTTGCTGAAAGTACAGCCGGCTCATGGTTATACGGAGCATTACCAGAAGAACTATGAAGCCATGACGGACTACAGGGACCGGATCCATCCGAAGAAAAAGGACGAGCCTGACCAGGGTAAACCGTATTATCAGGTGTTCGGGGACCGGCATGGTTTTATTCCTGACCTGAGTGTGGTTGATCTGCTGTTCAACCAGGGACCGCAGGCAGCCTTATTTATCTAACAGTTATACCACGTCGCCGGACCTCCCCGTCCGGTAAACATATTCTTCTTACATTTGTTATTTACGGAATGAAGAGACAACTGTATGCGTTTAAATAACCGCCTGTTACCGGCAACTGCCTGGTTGTTGTTGGCTTGGTATGTGCCGGCAAGTGGTATGCTTGCGGATTCGTTGCACCAGTCAAAAGTATATGTCGTAAACGGAAAAGTATGGCCCGTTCCTACCGGTCGGGCAGCGGAAGTGTTTTCGCCGAAATTTTCAAGCAGCCTGGGGTTGGATATCTCCCTCAGGAACAGGCATTATTTTGTGAACCCGTCACTGGATTTTATGTCGTTCGGTTATAACCAGCAGGTACACGATCCGGCATATGACCATGATATTGCAGACGGCCGCAGCAGCTTTTATATACTCAACCTGACGGGGGGCGTACGACGCCAGTTCCGGCAACTGAATACGTACATTTTTGCCGGTCCATCCGTTGGTTACATCCTGGAGCCCAGGGCGGACGTTATTCCGTCAGAGAATCTGGTGAGCATTGAAAATATATGGCATTTGGCACCAGGTATACGCGGAGGGGCAGGGGCAGATTATAAATTGGGTAGTTTTTTCCTTTTTGCCGAAGTCGGGTGGCTGTATAATTTCCTGCGGATAGAAGGCCGCCCGGTGAATATGGTGATCCTGCAGGGTGGACTTAAAACCGATATTACGCGTATCACAAAAAAGGTGGTGGAAGTATTGGGGGGTAACTAACTGACCGGTACCGGGACTATTTTCTCCGTAATTTTCTGCATGTCACCTGCAATGCGCTTCAGGAATTCAAGCTGCTCCCTGATAAGGGTGATCTCCTCAGAGGGGATATTGTTTTCATCCAGGTTTTCAGGTACAGATACATCAGCTTCCTGAAAACCGTCACCTTCATCCGGAAGAAGCCGGATGCTTTGTGCCAGCAGGGTCAGTGTCCGTCGCAGCAGGCGCACGTGTTCCGTCGTCAGCACCTGGTTGTCAGCCTGCGTGACGGTCTGAAGGAGGGTCGCCGAATAGGACGAAAGAATATGGTTAAACACCACGAACTTATTGAGGTCCTTGGCATTTTTCTGTTTGTTCTTCGGCTCGGTGATCATGCGCTGGAAGGCAGACGCCATATTGGCCGAGGCAACATACACTTCTTTCCGGGCCAGTTTATAGGCCGTCACGCCCGGCGGCCGGCCCGCGATCACCTTCAGTGCCTGGGCGAGATAGTTGTAATTGGCAATCAGTACATGACGCATGTTCTCCTGTACCTGTTTGCTTTCCCAGCTGGGAAAAATGATGTAACTGGAAGCAAAGGCCAGGAAACTTCCGATCAGTGTGTCCAGGATGCGCTCCCGTGCAACGGTCAGCGTGCTTACCCCCAGGAAATTGAATAATATCAGGATATAAGGGGTCATAAAAATGACACCAACGATATAATTCAGGCGGATAAAGCTGAACGTGAGGACCATGAATAACATCAGGATAACGAACAAAGCGGTTTCATCCCGGATCAGTAACAGGATCAATACCCCTCCGATGCCACCGATCACCGTACCGGCCAGTCGCTGGTAGTTACGTTGCTTGCTGAGACTGAAACCGGGCTTGAGGATCACCAGTATGGTCAGCAGTATCCAGTAACTATGGTGCCCTAACGGAAGCAGGTGTGACAGTACGTACCCGATTCCCATGACGCACGCCATCCGCAGGGCATGCCGGAACAGGGTTGATTCCAGGGTCAGGTTGTTCCGGAATATTTTTGCATCAAACCGCTGGTGCGTAATAAACTTGGAAAGATCCGTTTCGTCACTCTGGGGCTGATACGACGCGTTGCGACTGAAATATTTGTAGATATTCTCCATACGTGACGCGATGTTGCGGATGTTAAGCAGGATTTTCTTCAGCGGCAGCGTACGCAGGTTGTGCTGTTTTTCTACTTCATCAACGGTCGCTTTAAGCTTTTCAATAGCCGGACCGAAGTTGTAGAGCGGCTTAGGGCGCTGGTTGGCATTGATGTAATAGCTCAGGTTATCCAGCTCATTTGCCAGGCGTAGGATAACCAGCCGATAGGTGTTCAGTACGCCGGTATGGCCGTAGATGTCCCGGATGGCATGGTAGTCATAATGGGTGGCCATGCTGCTCTCAAAGAGATCGATCATGTCCGAAAAAATGAGGATGAGCAACCGCCCGATCCTGGTGGTGTCCTTCACGCTGACTTTGCCGCGGAACAGCAGTTCCCGCACTTCATCCTGGTGTTCGTGTGCCGAAATCTGATGCTCAATCAGTTTCCGGTAATTCTCGTCCGCATCTTTATCAATCGCATAAAAATCTGCTTTGATCCGCAGATAAGATGCAATATGCCGGATAGAGACCGCCAGCGATTGCTGGGCCGGCCGGTAGGGCCTGAATTGGGTAAGGGTCAGGCTGAGCAGGGTATACCACACACTGCCCGCCACGATATACAGTGTTTGCTGGAAAATATTCTGGTCCGGATCTCCTGCTCCCTCCATGTTCAGGATCATGATCAGGATAGCGGCTGACCCTACCGATGACGCCCGGTTGCCATATACAGCGAACATGGAGAACAGAAAACTCAGCAGGACAATTTCCAGTCCGAGTATAACCGGGTAACCGGCTGCAAGCTTTGTGAAAATAGCGGTGAAGAATACCAGGATGATGGTGATCAGCATGGCATTGCGCCGGTGGTTAACGGGACCGGGTGTGTCCGGGATGCTTGCCACCAGGGCGCCCAGTGAAACGGCGATGCCGGTCTGCAGATTGCCGAAATAGGAAAATATCAATGCAGGAAGCAGCGTCCCGAACGTAATTCGTAGTCCGTCAGCGAAATACTGGCTGTACAGAAAATGACTGATTTCCCGGGTTGGTTTCATGATGCGTGCCACTGCGAAGATACAAAATAAGATGCCTCTTCCACCACGGGCCGCATTGTGAAAAAAATATTATATTTGCGCCTTTGCGCTGATAAAATTCTATATCCGGATGAAGCTTACTAAAAAAGAAGCGGTTTACAGCAGTGAAGTGCTTACGCGTTTCGAACTGTATAACAGCCTGTTTCTGACCCTCCCTTTTTACCAGGTTAAACATACCGGTACACTGTTGCCGTTTTTTACACGCCATTGTGAGGAGGGGGTCGGTCAAAAGCTGAACCCGGAGGCCATCATCTCAAGCTTCTTCGGCCAGTATGAACAGTATGTTCAGGAAACGGACCGTATTGATTTGCTGTTCAGGATGATCCAGTATATTGAACGGCAGGTTGTACTGTTTGATGCGATCGAGGATTCATTGGTCACCAAGGTGGGTCGTAATGCAGAAAGCGGATCGCTGGAGATGTTGCTGGCCCAGACTGAAAATAACCCCGAATTGCGGGCCGCCATCGCTGAGCGGGTGAAAGATTTTTCACTCCGGCTGGTCCTGACAGCGCACCCTACCCAGTTTTATCCGGGTACGGTACTGGCCATCATTACCGACCTGACGGAGGCACTGAAACAGAATGATATCAACAGGGTCCACCTGTTACTGCAACAGCTGGGAAAAACCCCGTTCCTGAATAAAAGCAAGCCGACGCCGGTAAATGAAGCAGTCAGTCTGGCCTGGTTTCTGGAGAATGTTTTTTACAAGGTAGCATCCGATATCAAAGCCAAGATTATGGACGATTTTGACATCCCGGTAGATGTGGATAAACGGATCGTGGAGCTGGGGTTCTGGCCGGGAGGTGACCGGGATGGTAATCCGAATGTAACCGTTGAAAGTACCCGCCAGGTGTTCAGCCTGCTACGTACCGTCCTTTTCCGGTGCTATTACCGCGATTTTCGTATACTCAAGCGCCGGATTACCTTTCGCGGAGTGGAAAAGTACCTGGAAAAATTGCAGGAGCTGTTTTACGAAAACAGCTTTAATCCTGCAGACCATCCCGTGGACGAAACCGCTGCCATCATCACAAACCTTGAGTCCGTCAGGAGAGTACTTGTTGAGTACCATGATGGCCTGTTCACGGATATTGTGGACAACCTGCTGATGAAGGTAAGGACCTTCGGGTGCCATTTCGCGACGCTGGATATCCGGCAGGACAGCAGTGTCCTCCGTAAAACCCATCGGTGCTATCGGGAGCACTATCCCGGGGAAACAAACATTGCAGCAGGATACGACAACCTGGATGAGTCCGGAAAGATCCGTATGCTCCGTTTTAAAGAGACGGAACTGCCGGTATTCGATGCGGAGGATCCGCTGGTAACCGACACGATGGAAACCATCCGGCTGGTGAAACAAGTACAGCAATCCGGTGGCGAGCAGGCGGTGCATCGGTTTATTATCAGCAATTGCCAGCAGGCCAGTGATATACTGCAGCTGATGGAGTTGTTTTTGTGGAACGGCTGGCACAAAAAAGAATTGGATATCGATTTCGTACCGCTCTTTGAAACCGTGGATGATCTGGAGCGCGCAGCAGGTGTGATGGAGTCGTTATACACCAATAAGGACTATAAAAAACACCTGAAGCACCGGCGCGGGCAGCAAACGATTATGCTCGGTTTCTCCGACAGCACGAAAGACGGGGGGTATCTGATGGCCAACTGGTCCATCTATAAAGCCAAAATGGAGCTGACGGCCATTGCCCGCCAATATGAGATCGACCTGACGTTTTTTGACGGGCGTGGCGGCCCCCCTGCGCGGGGTGGGGGCAAAACCCAGCGTTTTTATGCGTCTATGGGCAAGGAGATCGCAAATAACCATATCCAGTTAACGATACAGGGGCAAACGATCAGCAGCCAGTACGGCTCTATTGATACCGCACAATACAATATAGAAGAACTGCTCCATGCGGGACTGATATCCGGTATCCGTCAAAAGCCGGGTGATACGCTGAGTGCCGCCAAGAAAAAGCTGTTTGACCGTATGGCCGGCGACAGTCATAAAGCGTTCCTGGAGTTGCGCCACCATCCGTTGTTCCTGAAGTACCTCGAAGAGCAAAGTCCGTTGAAGTTTCTTTCGCAGATCAATATCAGCAGCAGGCCGGTGAAACGTAATTCAGGAAGTGAACTCAGGCTGGAAGACCTGCGGGCTATCAGTTTTGTTACTGCCTGGAGCCAGCTGAAGCAGAACATCCCGGGTTTTTACGGCGTCGGAACAGCGCTGAAAAAAGCTTTTGATAACGGAAAATGGCAGGAGGTGCAGGAATTATACGATACATCCGGCATGTTCAAAACCATTATTGATAACTGTATGATGTCGATGACCAAATCTAATTTTGATATCACATCGTACCTCAGTAAGGATGAAACCTTCGGTGATTTCTGGCGCATGCTCCGAAGTGAGTACGATACCACAAAAACGTATATACTGAAGCTCAGCCGCACGAAAAAACTGATGGAGCAGTATCCTGTTGACCGCAATTCCATTGCGACACGGGAGCGCATTGTGCTTCCCTTATTGGTTATCCAGCACTATGCGATCAGGAAACTGAAAGAACTGAATGAGCAGGACCCGGCCTATGAGGTTTACAGCAAACTGATTACGCGTACGGTATACGGTGTCGTGAATGCCGGACGGAACCTGGCATAGGCCTGATAACGGATATTCATTTTAATCAGGCCATCTTAACAGATAATAAGATAATTATCTATTTTTGTGGTGTAATAAATAAAACCACATGAAACCTGCATGAGCTACCCTCAAAAAAGAAGACAAATAGCTCATGCAAGCTTCATTGCCATTAAAAAATAAATTATTCCAATGAAAAAAACAGGATTAACAGTATCTTTATTTGCGGCGGCTTATTTGGCCGTATCTTGTTCAGGATCGGGATACCAGACCCGGAAAAACCAGTTGTTGAACAATGTAACGGGAGTCGACACAGAGGCCTTTGAATTTTTGAAAACGGTTTACGAAAAAGGGACGCACGAGTCAGAGCGGGCCCGGCGGGTTGCCGCACAAGCTGTTTCAGGCCAGGTAAAAGATATTGCCGGCCGGGTTTCCGGTTTATATGATGGGATTCTTCCTGAAATAGAACGTCTGGCCGCAGAAACGGAGGTGTTGATACCTGCCCCCGGCATGCCGGCTTTGCCACCGGCGGATACGACTGCTATGGCGGAAAGTGACTACCTGCATACGACGCTTCACGAGCAAAAACTGATACTGGACCAGTTTAAACGGGCGGATCGGAATACACATAAAGGTATCAATGCCTATGCAAAAGATAAACTGGCGGATGTGGAGCAATTGTATCAGGACACAAAACAACTGGTAAAATAAAGAACCACTGATGTCACATCCAGCAATCGTTACCGGTATTTTATCTTACGGTATGTCCGGCCGGGTTTTCCATGCACCGTTTATTCATACAAATAAGCAGTTTACCTTACATGCCATTTGTGAACGCAGTAAAAAAACGGCGCAGGGACGGTATCCGGATGTCATGAGTTATGATACGGCGGACGAGTTGATTGCGGATCCTGCCATTGAGCTGGTTATCGTTAATACGCCGAATAATACGCACGTGGAGTACATCAGGAAATCACTTCTTGCAGGTAAGCACGTGCTGGTTGAAAAGCCGTGTGCCCCCACCAGTGCTGAAGCCCGGGAACTCTTTGATCTGGCCGAAAAACAAAATCTCCATTTAATGGTTTTTCAGAACAGGCGTTGGGACAGCGATTTCAGGATCGTGAAAGGGGTTGTTGAAAAAGAAGTGCTGGGAAAGGTTATTGAAGCCCACTTCCGGTTTGACCGTTATCGCCGGGAAAAAAGTCCCAAAATCTTTAAAGAGATCAACGTTCCGGCCAGTGGTGTCGCGTATGATCTGGGGCCCCACTTACTGGACCAGGTGATTTGTTTATTCGGAAAACCGGACAAAAGCATAAAGATGACATCCATGAACCGGGAGCAGACAGAAGTGGACGATTTTGCATCCTGGGTGTTGTCCTATAAAAACGGACCGGTGGTCTACGTAACCACGAGTTTACTGGTAGCGCAGCCGCTGCCGGCATTTGTATTGCACGGAACAAAAGGCTCTTTTCAGAAGAGCAGGGCCGATGTACAGGAGTCGCAGCTGGAACAGGGAATGCTCCCTTCCGACCCGCTGTACGGTATTGAACCGTCCGGCCACGAAGGTCTGTTAACGGTTATCCGGGGGGAAAATAACCGCCCGGAGATGAAGTTCAGGGAAGGATTAAAAGGCAATTACAATGGCTTGTTCCAGGCCATTTATGAGCAGATCCGGAAAGGAGAACCTTATCCGGTGACCAAAGCAGATATTATCTGTCAGCTGGAAATGCTGGAACAGGATCGCTGGAATGCGTAGGGATCTGTCACCAAATATTGTTAAACGATCATAATTTATATTTCATGGCAAAAAAAGCAGAAAAGAAGGCCAAGAAGATCGCGGCCGGCAAATTGGAAGCCACACTGAGTGAACGGTTTTCTGAAGTACTGGTAACCCTGGGGCACAATGCCGAAGCATTTGCCGGTGAGGTAAAAAAAGTAAGTAAACAACTGGCGTCCAAATTCTCTGATAAGATCAGTGATCTCAGTAAGACTGTCAGGGAAAAGGCGAAAGGGTCTCAGAAGAAACGGAAAAAACAGGAAAAACGGATAAAAAAAGCAGTGAAAAAAGCGGCCAGGGAAGGTGTGAGAGAAGCGCTGCCGCATGATGTCGTTTCTGTACAGAAAGTGAGTGGCACGGTACAAAGTGCGAAAGACCTGGATGTCGCGGCTGCTCCTGC
>CAZJKM010000003.1:70038-70728 GCA_964546645.1 uncultured Sphingobacteriaceae bacterium | reverse complement strand
TTCTAATTCCGGGAGTACCATGAAAATTATATCCGGCAAAAAACATAAAAACAGCGAATTGTATATTAAAATATCTATGGGGACGGCAAATAATCCGGTCATCTGCATCTCATTCCATCCGGCAGAGCACCCCATCAACTATCCTTTTAAAAAGGAGAAAACATGAACAGTCCGATTACAGGAAAACCAATGAAAGTGGTCCGCGAGGCGGATACCCTCGCGTTCCGTAAGGAAGCGTTTAACATCGTGTACCATTGTTATTTGTGCGAAGACAGCGGCGAGCGGTTTACCGACGACCGGCTGGACGCACTCAACATAACACAAGCCACCAACCAATACCGGGAGAAATATGGCATCCCGTTTCCGGAGGAGATCCGGCAGATCCGTGAGCAGTACGGCGTATCGGCCAGCAAAATGTCAGAAATCCTCGGGCTGGGAGCCAATACCTACCGGTTGTATGAGAGCGGCGAGATGCCCACGGTCGCCAACGGACGGCTGATCCTGTCCGTGCGTGACTCGGAAGAATTTATCCGGCAGGTGGAGGCAAGCACGCATTTCCTTAATGAACGGGAAGTGATCAAATTTATTGAAAAAGCCGAGGCGCTGATAGCCAAGCGAGAAAAGGTTTTATACAATTTGGAACTCTCGCAGATCACCTTACGGGATGATCCGCCCAATTCACTCAATGGC
>CAZJKM010000003.1:66162-70028 GCA_964546645.1 uncultured Sphingobacteriaceae bacterium | reverse complement strand
TGGCTATCGCAGGTTGAGCCTGCCGCGGATATCCCATGCTATTGCCTATTTCGAGCAGCATATCGGGGACCTTTACAAGACCAAGCTGAATAAACTATTGTTCTATTTGGACTTCCTGGCCTATAAGTATGGCGGATATTCTATTACGGGTTTGCAATACCGTGCCATTCCCTATGGGCCTGTGCCGGCTGAATATGGCCGGTTGTTCCTTCGACTGCAGGACGATGAGCAGATTTCAGTCGAAGAACGGAATGGAAAAGAAGACCAGTATTCGGAAGTGTACCATTCCGGTGTGACATTTGATAATGATCAGTTTTCCGAAGACGAGATACGGATCTTGCAATTCGTCGCCCGATTTTTCGGCGACAAAAATACCAGCGACATCGTACGCCTGAGCCACGGAGAACAAGCTTGGAAAGAAAACGAAGCTGATCGTCAGCTTATCGATTACCAGGGCTATGCGTTTGGGGTGGGGGATCGCTTTGGTTTGTCAGATTAACGGTGTAGTTGTTTTTAGGGGAGATTACAGCAATGCCTATCAGGCTCATTACAGTTCACTAATGCATTTCCTCTGCTACAAGTTCTTCAGTCTCCAGATCATTCTTATTTATTCCGAGCAACTTATGACATGCGTCAAGTGGACGGTTGTCAGGGCTTTCATAACCCAGATACAAAAAATGACGTTTTAGTTATTGGTTCTGGATATGATCATTTGCGAATATCTGACAATACTTTTGTCTTGACTGTCCTGCCGCTTGCTTTGCATAGCAAGTGCGTTTTTTATATCTGCAATTTCGAGCCGAATCTCGTTCGTGTTCACATTGTCGGCGCGGATTTGATTAAACACCCGTATAACCCCAACTTAATAGTTTAATTCATAGATTGAATGGCTCGCTCTAACTGGGAATCATAATAATCTCTGGTTTTTTCGTGGGAAGCAAACTCTTTTATCAGGAAGTCCAATAAATTGTTTCTCATGGAAGAACCATTTGCAAAATCATCAATTGTTTTATCGGGATTTTCTGATAAAGCTTTCAAAACAAGATTCTTAATCAGACCAAACCATGTAATTGTTAATTTTGAAACCCTCTCTTCGAGCCTAGATTTACTCGGACCTGCTGTTGGAAGTAAGGCTTCTCTTTTGAAAAGATCGTTTCTGCGAGCATTTATTAGAACTCTTTGAAGTGTGTTTTCTAATTCACTCACCTTTTCAATAATAAAATCATCTTTAGAAACTTCCGTTTGTTCTATTTTAGCTGTTATAAAGTGACCAAAACTTTGCAAAAATGTGGCGTAATTGGAATCTTTGGAAGCATTATAGGTCTTTTCTATAACTGTTTTAAGGTTTAACTTAAATTTTACAATTTCATTAAATCTCAAGTCTTTGGGATAGATTATATGTTCATATGGAGCGGTATCAAATGAAAAATCAGTAACGTCATCTTTTATTATTATCGTCGGTTTATCGAAAGCCAATCTCATTCCCAATTCCAGCATCACGTTGGCGTTCTTCCCACTGACATCGCATATAACAATATCATTGTTATATAAATTCTGAATGATCCTTTTCTGAATCACACCGCTGATTTCTGACCTACTAACCAGTTTTCCAATGAATCTTGCGTTCCCGGCTACGTCTTCCAATATTTCCAAAACGTCATTCCAGTGACTCTCTGGATAATCACCTAAGGAGGCTATAGGCATCACAATACCGCAAACGGGCATTTGAGCATCTTCAGTCCGATAGTTATCATTGGGTTTACTCATATCAAAAACTTTTAAAGCAATCAAAATATCACAAAAAGAAAAAGGAAACATTCTCCACTGGGGCGCCTTATCATCACTTTCTAACTCACTAGTATACCTCGATTAAATTAAATATCGACCATTGGACGTGGCCCATCACCGTAAAAGTAATCGAAAAGTCGGCTAGGGTTTAGGCTGAAGGCCTTGGCCAGACCGTATACTTCGAAAGCATATAAATCTGGAAGTAATTTGTTCTTCACCCTACTAAATCTAGCGCCATCAATAAGTGATGCGTCCGAAATTTCCGAATCCGTTCGAGTATAAGGCACAAGAAATTTTGCCAACTTGCTTTCATCTCCTTTCAAATCCTCTAATCGCGTTGGCTTCAGATCGGAAAAAAGTACATTGCATGCCTCTGTTACATCCACTCCCAATTTTTTTAAGATTGTATAGAATGTGTTTCCAAAGAGTTCTCCGCCCTCAGATGCTATAATATCTTGGACCTGATCTCTAATTGAGTCCCGTTCAAGCTTATCTTTATATCTAACTTTTAGGATTTTGTCAATATAGCGCCTGAATTTCTTAATTATATAATATTTATAATCTGACACTTATATATTATTGTGAATATTTTTTTTCTTTATCATTTATAATTATCTATATTTGAGCTATAATCAGATATTCTGATTGAGTCTCGTCGATGAAAACGACCAAATTTTGACGAACACGAGACGTAGGGTTTGGCATGCCCCTATTCTTTTTGTAATTTCGCAAAAAGCAAGGGGGAAAGCCTCCCTATTGGAAACCGTGTTCAAGGCGCTTGGTCGTGCCTCATTGGCGGTGGAAGATAGAGGGGCTTTCCTCTTTTTGAATCCCTCATATCTTCCCTAGACTCATTTAACCAAAATAACAAGCTATGAAGAAAACCAATCGGCTATCACCTGTCCATCGCAACCCGCTCGCGACGGCTATCACAATTTCTTATATCCAAAGAACAAGAAACCTCTCGCACCAATCACAAAAAAAGAACGTAAAATGTGCCCCCGAATAGGTGTATACTTTCATTTCCCGGTTACCTGCCTTTGTTTCTACGCGTTGGCAGGTAGCCTATTTATGGTTAACTAATCAGTCTATAATGATCAATACCTAATTAAATGAAGGTTTTATACCTAAGAGCATCTCTATGCTCCAAACTTATACAATTTTTATTACAAAAACCAGCAGGATTTACTTGTCTGTTGCTGGGCTTTTTGTCCGTTGCCCATGCGCAGCTGCCCATAAGGGGGCTGAAGATCGGGGATACCATCCCCGAAACAATCTGGCGCATCCCGCTGCAAGTGGCAAATCATCCGGAAGGTCGCACTGCGATCACCTTAAGTGAATATCGCAATAAGAAACTGATTATTTTGGATTTCTGGAGTACCTGGTGCTCTACCTGTATTGCTTCCATAGAGAAACTCATGCCGTTAAACCATGTATTGAAGGAACGTTTTGTGGTCCTTCCGGTGACTCGTCAGGACAAATCTCTCATTGTGCCGTTCATTTCAAAAAGGAACTGGTCTGTTCCCTCCGTTGTCGGCAACACCGATCTGCACAAGGCTTTTCCGCATCAGGGCATTCCTCACCTCGTCTGGCTGTCAGGCAATAAAGTGCAGGCCATCACCAGCGCGCAGGATGCGGTAGAAAAAAACATACGGCTCCTCCTGGGAGGGACGGATGCTAAGGATGTCCTCGTAATGAAAAAAAGTCCTGTTACGTTTAATGCCGGAAAGCCGCTGCTGGCCGGATTGGGATTCCCAAACAAACTGTTACAAAGCCATTCCATCGTGACGGGATATATTGACTCTTTGCCCAAAACGTTGCAGATCACGGCCGTCCACGGGGTTATCAATATGGTAAATGTGAGTGCAGCTGAACTTATCCAAAGCGCTTATAGCGATATCATCTCTCCGCTTTCCATCCACCAGCGTTGTATATGGGAAACAGACGATTCAATCACCAACCGGCTGATACCTCCGGCCGGTGTCGGCAGCCGGGAGCACAACGCGTGGGAAAAACAGAACAGTCTGTGCTACGGCTTATTCCTACCCGGCAGCCATACCCCCCGGGCACTATTGGGC
>CAZJKM010000003.1:0-66152 GCA_964546645.1 uncultured Sphingobacteriaceae bacterium | reverse complement strand
ATGAAGGAAGACCTCCGACGATTCTTTCTCTCCAGACAATTAGCCGTCTCTGTACAAAAGCGACCCATACACTGTTTAGTGCTTTCCAGAGGCGATGTCCCTCCGGAAAAACACACGGAGGCCGTCGGTGATGTAGATTTTCGGAAATTCTTTTTCCGGCTGCAGTACGCCCATCAGTCCGGTACCTTGCCGCTCGTTGACGAAACGGGAATGGAAGGAAAAGTATCTATGCAGCCGGATGCAGATCTAAACGATAAACAGGTCTTACAAGCAATATTATTCCGTGAGGGCCTTAAGATAACTAAATCAGTAAGGGAAATTGACGTATTGGTTATAAAAACGACAGAGGAGGGAACATTATGAAATACCCACTAATCACCAGCCTGCTTATCCTGGCTTTCATGGTACCGGTATACGTGTTGGCACAGCCGTACAGAATAACAGGTATTGTAAAAAGCGCAGCCGACAGTACTCCCCTGGCGGGCGCCACCATCCTGCTCAAAGAAACCGGAATTACCGCAACCTCCCGCTCAACCGGTGAATTTGTTATAATTCTGCCTGCACACAAGGGCAGTGCAGAAGTGTCTTTGCTAGGATATGCCACCCGCACGGTAACACTTCCACCAAAGGAAAACGCATTCCTTACCATTCTGCTTAGCCCGGTTAATACGACACTGGATGAGGTGGTGGTGTCCACCGGTTACTACACGGAAGCGAAAGAACGTATAACAGGATCCTTTACCCACATCAGTAATGAACTGCTAACCAGAAGCACCAGTCCCGATATCATCAGCCGGCTGGAAGGGGTTACCAACAGCCTGCATTTTGATAAACGCCGTGCTGGTACCGGCACCCAGGCGGACGATGATTACCGGGATCTGCGCATCAGGGGCATCAGCACGCTGTTTGCCAATGACGCGCCGCTGATTGTTGTTGACAACTTTCCGTACGAAGGGGACGTGAACACCATCAATCCGAACGATGTACAGGAAATATCCATCCTGAAAGACGCGGCCGCCGCATCTATTTGGGGGAGCCGCGCTGCGAACGGAGTAATCGTGATAACTACCAAACGAGGAAAATCAGGTCAACGGCTTAAAGCGGAGCTGACCATGAATGCTACATCAGGACCGAAGCCCGACCTGTATTATGATCCGTCATTCCTGTCCGCTCCTTATTATATCGGGTTTGAAGAGGAAATGTTCAGCCGTAAATTCTATACAGAAAATAACTGGACGGCACTTTCTCCCGTAGTTGAAACACTGATCGCTTTCAGGGATGGATTGATTGGCAGAAACGAGAAGGAGGCAAAACTGGCTGAACTGAGCACATACGATGTCCGGGCTGATGCCGGTAAATACCTGTACCAGTCACCGCTTTTACAACAATATGCACTGAATATAAGTGGCGGCTCAGAACGCTTTACCTATTACCTCTCAACCGGTTTTGACGATAACAAAACCAATATCCGGGGTAATCAGAACGGCCGTAAAAATATCAGTTCCATAAATAGCGTTCAGCTATCGGACCGGCTTGGGGTAGACCTTGGCCTGTTCTATACGCAAGCTGACAGCCGTAATAACGGGCTGGCACTGGATAACATCATCGGCAGGTACCCTTACAATAAACTTGCTGATCAGGATGGGGTTCCTCTCTCCGTCCCACGTGACTACCGGGCGACTTATGTGGAGGGTGCCCTGGAAAGCGGGCTGCTTGACTGGTCCTATCGTCCCCTCGTAGAACAGCAGCTGATCAACCAACATACACGGGCCTCTGAAGCAAGGATAAACACGGCATTAAAGTATACCGTATGGAAAGGATTGAATGCAGAGGTGAGGTATCAATACCATCAACGGACAGGAACATCGGTCCGTCTATACGACCAGGAAACGTATTACGTAAGAAACCTGGTTAATCAGTACACTCAGGCGAATGGACAATTGGTTTTCCCGTTAGGGGATATACTGAATGAGAGCCGGACCCAATTGGAGAGCCATTCTTTCAGGTCCCAACTGAACTATGAAGCAAACTGGCTTTCAAAGCACCGGTTTGTGGCGTTAGGAGGAGCTGAGTGGAGGGAAAACGTATCGTCGGGCAACAGTTTCGGTCTGATCGGGTATGACCATGACCTGCTGACTTACCAATCATTGTTTGATTACCTGACGCGTTACCCCCTGCGGCCCAGAGGTAACACGGCGAGACTGCCATCGCCATCATCAACCCTATCAGATCTGACAGATCGCTTTGTTTCCTACTACGGAAATACAGCATATACCTTTGATAGCCGCTATGTATTATCTGCCAGCATGCGGTGGGATGGTTCTAATCTCTTCGGAGTGAAAACCAATCAGAAGGGCGTACCTCTCTGGTCGCTGGGCGGAGCCTGGAATCTGTCTCAGGAGGCTTTCTACGACCTTTCATGGCTACCGTACCTGAAATGGAGGCTGACATATGGCTATAATGGAAATGTGAGCAAAACAGTTACCGCATTTACAACAGTAAATTACAGTACCGATGCCACAACTGACTTAAAAAAGGCTGCTATCTATATTCCCGGTAACCCGCAACTGCGGTGGGAACGTGTAGCCGTATGGAATACAGGCCTCGACTTTGGAACGGCCGGCGGTAGGGTGAAAGGGAGTATTGAATATTATCATAAGAAGGCAGGGGACCTGCTGGGCAATAATATACCACTTGACCCCACCACCGGTTATGTCAACTCAAACGTATTCCTTAACTATGCCAACATGGAAACCAAAGGAGTTGACCTGGAACTGAATACACAAAACCTGACCGGCAACTTTTCATGGCACACCAGTATTATCGCAAACCTGACACGCAACCGGGTTACAAAATACTACGCCAGTCCGTCACTAAGTTTATCCAGCAGCAGCTACTCGCTCCGGCGGATAGAAGGGGTTTCCCCTGATGCAATTTACAGCATACCCTGGATGGGCCTGGATGGACAGTCCGGCGATCCGTTGGTCATGGTTGATGGTACCCCGGGTACAGACTACCCGAAGTTTATGCAGTCGTTCACACTGGACGACCTGGTGATGCACGGCACGACGGTGCCGCTTTACACAGGAGCCATACGCAATTCCTTCTCATGGAAAAATATAAGTTTCAGTGCAAACATAACCTGGAAAGCCGACTATTATTTCAGGCGGTCTACTATCAATTATGGTACGATGGTCAACACCGGCATCGGACACCGCGATTTTGCAGACCGGTGGATACAGCCGGGTGATGAACAGTTTACAACGATTCCATCTTTTCCTTCAACACAGTCTTTAAACCGGGACCAGGTATATGGAAATTCAGCTGTACTGGTGGAGAAAGGTGATCATATCCGCTTACAGGACTTGAATATTGGATATATTATCAACTTGCAGCAATACCACCGCATTCCCCTGAAACAGGTACACTTATTTGTATATGCCCGTAATCCCGGCATCATCTGGAAAGCGACAGGAGCCGATACCGACCCGGATTATCCATCGGTTTCCATTCCTCCGGCAAGATTGATTTCTGTAGGTCTTAAAACCATTTTTTAACCATAGTCATGATACCAATAATGAAACGACTTCGATTGCTGCGGCTAACTACAGCTGCATTTCTTCTCACCTTGGCATCGTGCCACGATGCATGGCTTACCATTAAACCGGATAAAAAACTGGTCGTACCTGCGTCGCTGGAAGATTTGCAGGCGCTGCTGGACAATTCTGAGGTGATGAACACAGAAACTACTCCGTCACTCGGAGAGATGGGATCGGATGATTTTTATATTACATCCCAAAGATGGAACGTACTTACACAGCCCGAGCAGCGCAACGCTTATCTGTGGGCCGGAGATATTTATGAGGGGCAACCCGGAAGCCATTGGTGGAGGCCGTACCAGTCTGTCTTGTATGCTAATCTTGCCATAGAAGGCCTGGAGAGCATCGAACGCAGAAGTGACCCTGTTGCCTACGATAACATAAGCGGCAGTGCCTTGTTTTACAGGAGCTGGGCGTTTTTTCATCTCGCTCAGGTTTTTTGCAAGCCTTACCATGAACAAACTGCACAGCAGGATGCGGGCCTTCCGCTAAGGGAGGAGTCGGATATGAGTGTCCTGTCTGTGCGGGCCAGGGTTCAGGAAACGTATGACCGGATCTTTCAGGACTTATTGCGCGCTGCCGCGTTACTGCCCCAAGTCCCACTGGCTCCAACCCGCCCGTCCAAAGCAGCAGCTTTTGCCTTGCTGGCGAAGGCTTACCTGCAAATAGGAAAATATCCGGAAGCAGGACGTTATGCTGATTCATGCCTGCAGATCAGGAGCGAACTGATTAATTTCAACGATATCAACGTTACCGTGAATTTCCCTTTTCAGGCGTTTAATAAGGAAGTGATCTTTCACGCAACACCCATGTCCGGAGCAATCTATAATCCGAATCTGTTTTTTGTCGATTCCGTTTTGTTTAACTCGTATGATCCGGACGACCTGAGGAAGGCAGCCTACTTCCGAAACGTCACGGGTAGCGGCATGACTTTTAAAGGGTCCTATACCGGATCCCGCTTTTTCTTCAACGGCATTGCGACCGGAGAAATGTACCTCGTTAAAGCAGAAAGCCTGGCGCGGCAATCAAAGCCACAGGAGGCACTGGCCGTGCTTACTGACTTGCTGCGGTACCGCTACCGGTCGCAAACATTCAGCACAGAACAAGAGGACGACAGTGATGCGGTGCTGCGCCTGGTGTTGGAGCATAGGAGAAAAGAGCTGGTATTCCGCTGTGCCCGGTGGGCAGATCTGCGAAGACTGAATCTGGATGACAGGTTTAAGCAAACCCTGACCAGGCATGTAAACGGGTCGTTGTATACACTTCCGCCTGGTGACAGCAGGTATGTGCTTCCCATACCGGAAGAGGTCATTGCGGAAACCGGTATGGAGCAAAATATACGGTAATAAATAACCCCGCTGTTACCTGCATATGGAACAGCGGGGTTGTTTCCGGCATACGCTTACTCCGGCTCCTTATACCTAACTTCAGCGACAGGCTCACCGTTCTGAGGATCAATAACAGAAGTTTCTTCCAGATTGGTGGTAGGAGGCGTTGTCAATTCCGTTTCCGATTCAAAAGCTACCGCGCAAACAGGCCGTCCGGCGCTGAATGGCAGATCACACAGCTCTGTCTCCAACTCACTTTCACTGACCGGTGTCGACTCAATAGTAGTTTCTGACACCCTGAACCAGTAGTTTTGAGGCGTTATCGTAGCTTTTGTGGAACTCTCTGCCAGCGTGTTGTTTGCCATTACCTTATCTCCGGCAGAGATTTCGCCTAAGCCGGAAATAGTTACTGTTGCTGCGACCACCGTAATGGCCGCGATTTTTACGATTAACATATCATTAACATGCATTTAAGGTGAATGCTACCTTTAGTTTAAAAAAATAGACCTTAACAATTGGCTTTGCCGTTTACCGCCCGGCAGTAAACCGCACCTTACCGGCTTTTTCAGGGTCCCATCGCATACCTCCTTTTTATACCGTAAAGTTCGGGTGCTTTTTTTTCTGAAATAGGCGCATAGCTTGCGCCTTTTTTCACATTTTTCGGAAGGTCAGGTATCTTTTTTTCATCTTTTTGATGTGGCCGAGGCTCATGCGCAGCAAGTTGGCCTGGTATGTCAGTGGCAGGCTGAACGGCCAGTCGGGCAGTCGTTCGGCGTATACCGAATAACGGTCAAACGCCCTTTCTTCCTGATAGATCTCCACCAAAGCACGCAACAGCAATATCTTCCGCTGCTTAAGCACCTGGATCAGCTCACCGATCTCCGGGTACCGCCGCTGGCCTTCCTGTACGTGGGGAAGCAACAACAGCAGCAACCTGGTTTTCTGCAGGGCAACATACTCTACGGGATAGACCGTACGGCTGAATACGTGCTTGGTGCCGGTAAAAAAATCCATCGGCAGCACCAGCTCCCGGAGACGCCGCCGTCCGCCATAGTCGTAGTGGTAGCCTCCCGCCAACCCCTCCAGCACAATGCACAGATACGGGAATCGCTCATCCGGCAACCGGATCACTCTGTCACGACGATAATGCCGTTCCTGGCAGCCTTCTTTCAGGTACGCACGTGCCTGATCAGAAACCGCACCGCAACGGGATTGCCAGAAATGGAACAATGCTTCCATGTGCCGTCTTTCCCGCTAAGGTGGCTTATCCGGACGGTCTCATCAAGCAGCTACCGCCGAAATCGTACGAACGCCGCCCGAAAACCGCTTTCCGCCGGGTGAGCGGTTTATTTGGCGTTCACCCGCCGGAAACCCCCGTTCGGGGCCCGTTAGGCGCTTTTCGGCAGAAGTTCTTGGCCGTGTCCGTCAGGTTATGCATGTTTGTAATATGAACCCGATGATTTTCAATTGTATGATGATCGATGATGAGCGGACTTCTATCCGCTCATTGCAACAACACCTCGACAAAATACCCGAACTCAGGGTGGTCGCCTCGTTGACCGATCCGGCCGAAGGCCTGGAAGCACTGATCCGCGGCCCGCTGCCGGACCTTCTTTTTCTGGATGTGCAGATGCATGGGATAAACGGGCTTGAGCTGCTCCGGCGGCTGCCACAGCGACCGCCTGCGGTGATCCTGTGCACCGCTTACAAAACATTTGCCGCAGATGGCTTTGACCTGGACGTAACAGATTTCCTGCTCAAGCCGATCCCGTTTGACCGGCTGCTGAAGGCCGTACGAAGAGCGCAGGCCCAATGCGGATTCCCGGTGGATGGGGAACAGCCGGTACTGCGCGACTATATACAGGTATGGTTCAACAAGGTGTTCCATATCGTTTATATTTCTTCCATCAATTACATCCGTATGGTTGGAGGGGCTCTCTACCTGTCAGTTGGTGGAAACGACGAGCACATCCGGGTCGGTGAAACGCTGGAACACCTGCTGGCCCGGTTGCCGAAAGGCCGGTTTGTCCGCATCCACCGGCAGCATGCGGTCCATATTACCCATGTACAAGGCATCAAAAAAGGCTATGTCATCCTGTCTGTCCCGGAAAACAAACAGCTATCCGTATCGAAGGAGGGCAAAGCCCGGCTGCTGGAGGCACTCGGTATCCTTCCGGAGTAGCTGGGAGCGCCCTCCCATTAAACAATCAAGTTCTTCCCCTGTTAAAACATAAAGCGAGAGGACGGCCTGCAAATCCATGCAGGAATTTAAATTTTTATGTTAAGTTTGTCCGTCTTTTCTCTTAATCCGGGTGGAATATGTATTTTGAAGCAGGAGAATTACTAAAAAGGGTGAATAACCCGTCTGATTTAAAGCTCCTTAAAGAAAAAGATCTGGAACAACTCTGCCATGAACTGCGTCAGTATATCATTGATGTTGTCTCGGTGAAAGGCGGGCATTTTGCAGCGAGCCTGGGGGTTGTTGAACTTACCGTGGCCCTGCATTACGTGCTGAATACGCCATACGATCAGCTGGTTTGGGACGTCGGCCACCAGGCTTACGGCCATAAAATATTAACCGGCAGGAGAGCGGTTTTTCACACGAACCGGGTATACGGCGGCATCAGTGGTTTCCCCAGGAGGGCAGAAAGCGAATACGATACCTTTGGTGTAGGACATTCGTCCACGTCTATCTCGGCTGCATTGGGCATGGCCGTTGCCTCCCATTACAAAGGAGAGACAGACCGGCAGCATGTGGCCGTCATCGGCGATGGCGCCATGACCGCCGGAATGGCTTTTGAAGCCCTCAACCATGCCGGTATTGAAAACTCCAACCTGCTCGTTATCCTGAATGATAACTGCATGTCCATCGATCCCAATGTCGGAGCCCTGAAAGAGTACCTCACCAGTATAACGATTTCCAAGCCATACAACCGTTTCAGGGATGATATCGCTTCCGTACTGACCAAGATATCTGAACTGGGGCCGGATGCTTTCGGGGTCGTTAAGAAAATTGAAAAGAGTATCAAAGGTACGTTGCTGAAGAGCAGCAACCTGTTTGAGTCCTTAAAATTCCGCTATTTCGGTCCGGTGGACGGCCACGACGTCAAACGGCTGGTGAGAACACTCCACGAGCTCCGGGATATTCCCGGCCCCAAACTGCTGCATTGCATTACCGTTAAAGGCAAAGGGTTTACCCTGGCTGAAAAAGACCAGACGACCTGGCATGCACCCGGACTGTTTGATAAAATTACCGGGGAGATCAGGAAATCGGTCAATGATAAACCCGTACCTCCCAAATACCAGGATGTCTTCGGCCATACCCTCGTTGAGCTGGCTGAACGGAATGACAAGATCGTGGGGATTACGCCGGCCATGCCTTCCGGCTCATCCATGAATATCATGATGAAAGCGATGCCTGACCGGGCTTTTGACGTCGGTATCGCCGAGCAGCATGCGGTCACCTTTTCTGCCGGGCTGGCCACCCGGGGTATGGTCCCGTTCTGTAACATTTACTCCAGTTTTATGCAGCGGGCCTACGACCAGGTTATCCATGATGTCGCCCTGCAGAAACTGAATGTCGTGTTTTGCCTGGACCGGGCCGGCATCGCAGGTGCTGACGGTGCGACCCACCACGGTGCCTACGACCTGGCTTACATGCGCTGTATACCGAATATGACGGTGGCTGCCCCGATGAACGAGGAAGAGTTGCGCAACCTGATGTTTACCGCCCAACTGGAGGATAAGGGGCCGTTTGTGATCCGCTATCCCCGCGGACAGGGTGTGATGCCCGACTGGAAACGTACACTGAAAGAAATTCCGGTTGGCCAGGGACGGAAAATAACGGATGGGGAAGAGGTTGCGGTACTCAGTATCGGCCACATTGGCAATGAAGTAACCAAGGCCTTCCTGCAACTGAATGAAGCGGGGATCTTCCCGGCCCACTATGACCTGCGCTTTGTAAAACCGCTGGACCAGGATTTACTCCATGAGGTTTTCCGTAAATACCCCCATGTCATAACCGTTGAAGACGGATGCCTGCAAGGGGGTATGGGCAGTGCTGTACTGGAATTCATGGCTGACCATGCGTATCAGGCGACCGTCGTCAGGCTCGGTATCCCCGACCAGGTTGTTGAGCACGGGGAACAAAAAGAACTGTGGTCGGAATGCGGGTATGACGCGGCCGCCATTGTCACGGCTATCAGCCGGTTATCGGTCAGCCGCAAAACCAAATCCATCGCCGGGTAAGTATTCCAGTTATCGTGTGAAAACGATACCTTTGCCCCATGCACAGAACACATACTTGCGGGGAGCTGACGCTCGCCGATCTGGGGAAAACAGTCGTACTAAGCGGATGGGTACAGAAATCGCGCGACCTGGGGGGAATGACCTTTACGGACGTGCGTGACCGGTACGGCATCACACAGCTGGCCTTCGATGCGGATGATGACCCGGCGCTGCTTGCAAAGGCCCGGGAGCTCGGCCGGGAATACGTGATGAAGGTCACCGGCACCGTCATCGAGCGCTCCAATAAAAACCCAAAAATCCCCACGGGGGATATTGAAATAAAAGTAAGCGCACTGGAGATCCTGAATCCGGCAAAGCTTCCCCCCTTTCTCATAGAAGATGAAACAGACGGCGGTGACGATCTCCGCATGAAATACCGTTACCTGGACCTGCGCCGCAATCCCGTACGGAACAACCTGATACTACGGCACAAAATTTCCCAGGAGGTGCGCAACTACCTGAGTAACCAACAGTTTATTGAGGTAGAGACACCGGTACTGATCAAGTCGACACCCGAAGGCGCACGTGACTTCGTGGTCCCCAGCAGAATGAATCCCGGTGAGTTTTATGCACTCCCCCAATCGCCGCAGACCTTTAAGCAATTGCTGATGGTGTCCGGATTCGACCGGTATTTCCAGATCGTCAAGTGTTTCCGGGATGAAGACCTCCGGGCCGACCGGCAGCCGGAATTTACACAGATCGACTGTGAAATGGCTTTTGTGGAACAGGAGGATATCCTGCAAATCTTTGAAGGGCTGACCAGGCACCTGTTCAGGGAAGTGAAGGGCATACAGCTGGACGCGTTCCGCCGAATGAGTTATGACGATGCCATGAAGCTTTATGGATCGGACAAACCCGATACCCGTTTTGGCATGCCCTTCGTGGAACTGACGGACCTCGTAAAAGGTGCCGGCTTTCCGGTATTTGAACAAGCTGAACTGATTGCGGGCATCAATGCCACCGGCTGCGCCACCTTTACCCGTAAACAGCTGGATGAGCTGACGGATTTTGTCAAGCGCCCGCAAATAGGGGCAACCGGCCTAATATACCTGCGATACCATGAGGATGGGACGTTAAAATCATCGGTTGACAAGTTTTACGACGAACAACGCCTGAAAGAATGGGCCGCGGCATGCAACGCCCAACCCGGTGACCTGATACTGGTGATGGCCGGACCGGTCGATAAAACCCGGAAACAACTTAATGAACTACGCCTGGAGCTGGGAGGCCGGCTCGGGCTGCGCGACCGGAATACATTCGCCCCCTTGTGGGTGACTGATTTCCCATTGCTGGAATGGGATGAAGAAAGCAACCGCTATCATGCCATGCACCACCCGTTCACCTCGCCGAAACCGGAAGACATTGCCCTGCTGGAAAGCAATCCGGGGCAGGTGCGTGCCAATGCGTACGACCTGGTGATCAACGGGACGGAAATCGGTGGCGGGTCCATCCGTATCCACGACCGTGCCCTGCAGGAAATGATGTTCGGCAAATTAGGCTTTACCCCGGCAGAAGCGGAGAAACAGTTCGGCTTCCTGATGGAAGCGTTTACGTATGGTGCACCGCCGCACGGCGGTCTTGCGTTTGGCCTGGACCGCCTGGTTGCGATTTTTGCCGGACTGGATTCCATCCGTGATGTCATCGCCTTTCCGAAAAACAATGCCGGACGGGATGTGATGATTGATGCACCGTCTGCCATCGCTGCAGAGCAGCTGGATGAGCTCCGGCTTATTGTAAAAGACTAACGTTGCGGCATGGCGAGAGAAATTTTTGAAACGAAGCGCAAAGCGCTGCGTATTAACCTGAGCGAGGAGATCTACGGTACATTTGCCGAGATAGGGGCAGGGCAGGAAGTCGCCCGTAACTTCTTCAATGCCGGCGCCGCGTCAGGCACCATTGCCAAAACGATGAGTGCCTACGATATGGCATTCAGTGATGCCATTTATGGTTCCGAAGAGTCCGGGCGCTATGTAAGCCGCTCGCGCCTGACAAAAATGCTCGAACATGAGTATGCGCTTCTTTCGGAGCGCTTAACAGGATCCACATACAACAGCAGGCGTTTTTTTGCGTTCGCTGATACTGTCACGACTCTGAACTACAGTAAAACCAATGACCCTCATGGCTGGATGGGTATCCGTTTCCAGTCTGAAAAAGACGGTTCATACAACGATATCATTTTCCACGTACGCCTGTTGGACAGCGACAGTACCCTCCAGCAGAAAGTGCTCGGTATATTGGGTGTCAACCTGGTGTTCGCTGCGTATTTCTATGCGAATGATGTGCAGACCATGATTGAGTCGCTGACTGACAACCTCGGGGTCGGGTCAGTGGAAATCGACCTGGTTAAAGTAAGCGGACCGGTGTTCAAAGACGTGAACGAACGGCTGATCAATTTATACCTGATTGCCAGGGGTTTCTCCGGTGCAGCTATTTTCGCACCTGACGGACAGGCGTTGCAGGCAAAAGATTTCCTTTATCGCAGGGATATCATGATTCTGCGAACCAAATACCGCCAAAAATCAACCCCTAACTTCGACCTGTTCAACCTCGCCGTAGAGCAGTTCAAAAAGGACATCGGCGGCAGCGGTAAGAATGTGGTGGTGATGATTGAAATCCTGATGAGCAATGCCCTGGAAGAGGACCCGCCGCTCCATAGTGACGATCTGGCCTACTTTGCCCGGCGGGCGGAAGAATTATGTGCAACCGGAAACCATATTCTGGTATCCAATTTCTCCCGCAACAACCTGCTGGCGGAGTTCCTTTCCAAGTTCCGGCCAAAGCATGTCGGCATTTCCACCAATATCGCCAACCTTCGCCGCATCTTCGATGCCCGGTATTATGGCGAAAACTATACGGACGGGCTGCTGGCTTACGTCAGCGGTTTATTCAGCAAGAATGTACGGCTGTATGCGTACCCTTACCTCAACAAAAAACAGAACCAGATCATTACAACCGGCAATATGCCTGTCTCCGAAGAGGCACGCCCGCTTTTTGATTTCCTGATCAGAAATGGCTATATCAACGATATAGCGAACTACGACGAAAAGTTTGTAAAAACGGTGTAGGAGCGATAGGCAGCAGGTCGCAGGCCCTTGCTTATTGCTTAGGTCCTACGCCCTATACATATTCCTCCATCGGAGGACACGAGCAAACGAGCGTACGGTCACCGTAGGAATCATTTACCCGGCTTACAGCAGGCCAGAATTTATGTGAGGCCACAAACGGCAGCGGAAATGCTGCCTCCTGACGGCTGTATGGGTGTTCCCAGTTATCTGAGCTGACGGCTGCTGCGGTATGCGGTGCATGCTTAAGCAGGTTGTCTGCCTGATCCGCAATGCCCTCTTCCACGGCAGCAATCTCCGCCCGGATAGCCAGCATCGCATCGCAAAAGCGGTCAATCTCCGCTTTAGGCTCCGACTCCGTCGGCTCCACCATCAACGTTCCTGCTACCGGGAAGGATACCGTAGGTGCATGGAAGCCGTAATCCATCAGCCTTTTCGCGATGTCTGTTACCTCTATCCCTGCAGCCTTAAAGGCCCGGCAGTCCAGTATCATCTCATGTGCACAATACCCGTTCGCACCCGCATACAGGATTTTATAGCTGCCTTCCAGGCGGGCTTTGATATAGTTGGCATTCAGGATCGCATAACGGGTCGCGTTGGTCAGCCCTTCCGCTCCCATCATCGCGATGTATGCGTGCGATATCAGCAGGATGGAGGCTGACCCCCAGGGAGCTGCTGAAACGGCCTGGCCACCGGGCATATCCACCACGCTGTGACCGGGTAAAAATGAAACCAGGTGTGCGGCAACACCAATCGGTCCCGCTCCCGGGCCGCCACCACCATGCGGAATACAAAACGTCTTATGCAGGTTCAGATGGCACACATCCGCCCCGATCCGGGCCGGACTGGTTAAACCGACCTGCGCATTCATGTTGGCACCGTCCATGTACACCTGCCCTCCATACTGATGGATCGTTTCGCAAATCTCAATGATCGCTTCTTCAAATACACCGTGCGTGGAAGGATAGGTTACCATCAGGGCTGCCAATTGATCGCCATGCTTCTCCGCCTGCGCTTTCAGGTCGCTCACATCGATATTCCCGCGATCGTCACATTGAACGACCACAATGTTAAACCCTGCCATCGCGGCGGATGCGGGATTGGTGCCGTGCGCGGATGCGGGAATGAGCACCACATTACGGTGCTGCTCTCCGCGACTGGCATGGTAGGCACGGATCACCATCAGCCCGGCATATTCACCCTGTGCCCCCGAGTTTGGCTGGAAACTCATTTCAGCAAACCCGGTGATCTCACACAGCCAGTCATTCAGTTCATCGATCACCTGACGGTAACCGCCGGTCTGATCAGCAGGTGCAAAGGGGTGTAAACCGCCGAACTGCGGCCAGCTGACCGGGATCATCTCCGTCGTGGCATTCAGCTTCATCGTGCAGGAACCCAACGGTATCATGGAATGGCATAACGACAGGTCTTTGGCTTCTAACGATTTGATATAGCGTAGCATCTGGTGTTCTGAATGATGGCTGTTAAAGACAGGATGCTCCAGAAACGGTGTGGTCCGTTGCAGCCCCTCCGGGATAACAGCTTTCAGTTGTGACTGCAGCGCTGCCAGGTTCACCTCATAAATGGTTTTCCCTTTTATCTTCGCAAAGATCCGGACCAGCATTTCCACATCCGCCAGCGTAGTTGTCTCATCCAGTGAAATGCCGATTTTGTGGTTCCCGCTGTAGTAGAGGTTTACGCTGCTGTTCAATGCCTCTGCATGGATCGCATGGGTCAACTCACCGGTTTCAATGAGGAGCGTATCAAACCAGACGGCATTTTGCTGGATATAGCCAAGGCTTTTGAGCGCCTCGGCGAGCAAAACACTCAGGCTGTGTATGCGTGCAGCTATCTTCCGTATCCCTTCCTGCCCGTGATACACCGCATAGAAACCGGCCATGATGGCCAGCAGCGCCTGTGCTGTACAAATATTGGAGGACGCTTTATCGCGCCGGATGTGCTGCTCCCGGGTTTGCAGGGCCATCCGAAGGGCGTAATTACCGGCCGCGTCGATGGTCACACCAATAATACGGCCCGGTATGTTCCGCTTGTACACTTCTTTTGTTGCAAAATACGCTGCGTGCGGACCGCCATATCCCATCGGAACCCCTAATCGCTGCGTGGAGCCAACCACTACATCTGCCCCCCACTCTCCGGGAGGCGTCAGCAAGGCCAGGCTGAGTATATCAGCGGCCACACACAACGTGATCCCCTGGTCATGCAGCGATGACGCAAACGCACGATAGTCGGCGACCCCGCCTTCGGCATCGGGGTATTGGACCAATGCGCCGAAAACCTGATCCGTGAAGACAGCCGTTCTGTGGTCGCCAATCAACAGCTTAATACCGTAGGATGTCGCCCGTGTCTCCAGGACATCCAGTGTCTGGCGATAGACCGCTGAAGACACGAAGTACGTGTCAGCCTGTTTGTTTTTCCGCAGGCTGTATTGCATGAACATCGCTTCGGCGGCCGCGGTGGCCTCATCCAGCAAAGAGGCATTGGCAATTTCCATCCCGGTCAGTTCCATAACCGCGGTCTGAAAGTTGAGCAGTGCCTGCAAACGCCCCTGGGCAATCTCCGCCTGATACGGCGTATATTGCGTGTACCATCCGGGATTTTCAAAAACGTTCCGGAGGATGACGCCGGGCACCACCACATCGTAATACCCCTGCCCGATATATGATTTATAAACGTTATTCTGTTCTGCTATTTCCCTGATCCGCTTCAGATACGCAGCCTCTGATAATGCCGGAGGCAACTGCAACGGCTTCTTTAGCCGTATTCGTTCCGGAACCGTTTCATCAATGAGCGAACCGAGCGAATCCACTCCTATCTTTTTCAGCATTGTGTCGACATCGGACAACCCGGGAGCGATATGGCGCTCCGTGAAGTTTTCCTGAAAATTAATGTCTGGTTTCATGGAGTTATTAAAATGAGAAACTTATATTTGTATCTGGCCACATGCCAGTTATACGCGTTTTTTTAGTGCCGCAAAGATACACATTCATACGTTTGCAGCGTGAACAATATCATTTTTAGACGCCGGAAAATTCGCTCTCAATAAAGCCTTGGCAAAAATTTTTACTTCACCCATGAGGACGCTTTTCTTTTTTACGGTCATCCTGATTTTCTGCACAGCCGGCTATGCCCAAACCGCTCCTGATGACGGCCTGCCGGGGGTATTGCAGAAACTCGCAACCTATGAGAAAACCCACCCGCAGGAAAAGGTATACCTGCACCTGGATAAACCCTATTACTCGGTAGGTGACGACATTTGGTTTAAAGCCTACATCACGATCGGCCAGCTGGGTTTCCTGTCGGCCCTAAGTAAAATCGTCTATGTGGAGCTGATCGGCCCCGATAACCGGATCGTACGGTCTCTCCGGCTACCGGTATTGTCAGGGCTCAGTATGGGTGATTTCCGGTTGACAGACAGTCTCCGGGAAGGTAATTACCGGATCCGGGCGTATACCAACTGGATGCGTAATTTTGAGGAGGATTTTTTCTTTGATAAAACCATTCCGGTCGGAAATATCCTGACAGACAAACTATTTACTTATACGGATTTCACCTTTACCAATCATCCCGGGGCGCATCAGGTGCAGGCAGATATTCTCGTTACGGAGCTGAACGGGGAGCCGGTGGTCAACCGGGAAGCCGTTTACGAAGTGGAACTTGACTCCCGGCAGGTGGCCCGTGGAAAAGCACGGACAGACACGGAAGGCAAACTCCGGCTCAGTTTTTTCAACAAACAGGTGTTTAACCTGAAGTCCGGTCAGATTACGCTGAATGTAAAGCTGGGAAATGACCAGATGGTATCCAAAACTATTCCGATCAAGCATACCGGTCAAAAAAGCACCATTCAGTTTTTTCCGGAAAGCGGCCATTTGTTAACCGGCGCATTGAACAAAATCGGGTTTAAAGCGCTGCACCCGGATGGAAAAGGCATCAGCGCACACGGCTACCTGTCAGACAACAGCGGACAGCGGGTTGCTGACTTCCGGACAGACTATGCAGGAATGGGACATGTTATACTGGTTCCTGAACCCGGGAAAGTATACACCGCGCACATCACATTTGCAGACAGCAGCACCACGGAGATAGCCCTGCCCAAAGCCCTTACCAACGGTTATTTGTTGTCTGTCAATAATGCGCTGGAAAAAGCCATTTACCTCCAGTCAACGACATCCCCTGACCAGGCCACCGGCCAGACCCTTTCCCTGATCGCCCAGAAAAACGGCCAGGTATTTTATGCCGTTAAGGTGAAACAGGCGAAACCGGAAACCGGCATCAGTATCGACCGGTCGCAACTTCCTTCCGGCGTCATACAGCTCTCCTTACTGGATGAGCAGATGAAACCGGTGGCGGAACGCCTGATCTTTAACCTGAACCAAAACGACCAACTCCGGGCGGTCTTGTCAGCAGACAAAAAAAGTTATAAACCGCGTGAAAAAGTAACGGCAAAACTTTCCGCAGGCACAGCCGGTGACTCCGTCAGGATCGGCAGTTTCTCGGTAGTCGTTACAGATCTCGGCAAGGTACCGATCCATGACAGCACGGAAGACGGCATCCTGTCCAGCCTGCTGCTAAGCGCTGAACTGAAAGGGTATATAGAAACACCCGGCTATTATTTTCACGGTAAAAACGAACGAAGACTACAACAGCTGGATAACCTGATGCTGACCCAGGGCTGGCGGAAAATCGTATGGAACGACCTGTTGAATGGCCGTACTCCTGCGGTTCCGTATAAACCGGAGCAGGCCATGCGCATTGGCGGAACCATTGTCAGGAGAAACGGGGAGCCCGTTCCCAACGCCCGCGTTACCATCCTCTCCACAACAAATATGGGCACAGTGATGGATACCATAGCGAACGGTGAAGGCCGTTTTAATTTCGATCGGCTGATCTTTTACGACAATACGAAATTCGTTGTGCAGGCACGCGACGAGAAAGGCAAAAAAAATGTGGATATTCTGATGGACGGGATACCCCGGCAGGTCGTCGGAAAAAACAGGAATGCTCCTGACGTGGCTGTCGATATCAACCAGTCTATCAGTGACTATCTGAAAAACAGGGATCAGCAATTTACAGAACTGCAAAAATACGGTTTGCTGGAACGGGGCATCCTGCTGGATGAAGTAACCATAATGGAAAAAAGCGATAAGCCCCTGGTCGAACATTCTGCCAACCTCAATGGGCCGGGCAATGCGGACCAGGTGATCACTGCCAAAGACCTGGGATCCTGCTACACGCTGGAAATGTGCCTGCAGGGACGCCTTATGGGGGTGATTTTCAGAGGCTGGGTTCCTTACTCGACCCGCTCGCAGGATACCCCGATGCGGATCATACTGGATGGTCTGTATATGGAAGGCTCTGAGCTTTCCATGATACCTCCTGCTGACATTGAAACCATTGAAGTATTACGAAGTTTCACGAATACAGCCATCTATGGATCAATGGGCAGCGGCGGGGTGCTGGTGATCACGACCAAGCGGGGCAACAGCAGTTACAGCCGTGACCTGTTTGTGCCCGGCATTATCACCTATAGCCCACAGGGTTATTATGCCGTTCGCGAGTTTTATGCCCCTGACTATAGTCAGCCACAGCAACACCCGGATATGCAGGACCTCCGCAGTACCATCCTCTGGAAGCCTGACATTATCACCGATACAAACGGGGAAGCCTCCTTTGAGTTTTATACGGCCGGCACTCCCGGCAGGTACCGGATACTGGCAGAAGGTATCGACGCATCAGGCCGTATGGCGCGTACGGTATCCTATATAGACGTTGAGTAGCGTACGGTCGCTCTAACGGGTACGAAGTCCTTTAATCGCTTCAGCCGTTTCAATCGGAAGATCCGATTCGATGATATCTGCGCCGTCGCGGATAATAGCCCGGTAGGCTTCCGCCCGTTCCTGTTTATCCCCGAGCTTGTCATAGGTAGGGGCTGACGAGATCATACAACGGATTCCTTTTCCATGCAGCAGCCGATACAACTCCTGATTGGAGGGTTTGATGTCGGGACCAATATAGGCGATCATCTGTTTATAAGGTATTCCTGCTTCTTCGTAGGCCTTTAAAGCGTCCGGATCCTTTACAAAAGCCGAAAACATCTGGTTCGGGTTTTTCTGGTAATAGAATGTTGCCTGCTCCGCATTGTGCACGGTTACCATGACAAAAGCTTCCGCCTGATGCTTCCGGATGATCTCCGCCGTCATTTCAAACGGCACATCTTTTTTGTCCAGATTCAGGATCGTTTTCCCCCGTGCCCATTCAATCGCCTCAGCCAGCGTCGGTATCTGAAAATTCGTGATATTCCCGTCTTTGTCTTTTAGTCTTAATTGTTTCAACTCCTCCAGTGTGTAATCTGACACCCTGCCTTTGCCATTGGTCGTGCGGTTCAGTGTTGCATCATGCATCAGCACAATCACGCCGTCTTTACTGAGACGCGGGTCTATTTCATAAAAAGCCGGCGTATACCTCAGCGTGTTCTCAAAAGCTTCAATAGAGTTTTCAGGAAATCCCATTTCCATACCACCGCGGTGCCCGCTGATGATCGGCACTCCTTTCTTTTTGTAGGCAAAAAACCGATGCAGCTGTTTTGCATTTTTTGTTTGTATAACATGCAGTTCTTGCTCCTGTGCCCATACAGAGCCTGTGATAAGCAGGCAGAAAATTAAAGATAGGGTTTTTCTCATATCCGTTTATGTGTATTCAATGATCAGGCATTTAACTTCAACAGGCTTAACTCACCTTCTTCATTCAGCTCAAACAGGGTTACGGCAGAGTTTTCCTGCACCAGCCTGCGGTAATGCTTTAACGGCATTCCCAGCTTGTGGGCCAGGTAAAGCCTGTTCACACCATTGTGTGCCGTAACAAGGATCGTACCTCCTGTATGCTTTTGGTACATCTCCCGGAAGAAATGGTCTACACGGGTTACTACATCCAGCCCTGTATCTCCGGTACCCCCGGCTTTCACCTGTTCGGGCCCGTTGTTCCAGGCTTCCCATAACGAGGGGTTTTCCGCCATAAACTCCTCCCGCGTCTTCCCTTCCCAGGCACCAAAATCGACCTCGATCAGTCTTTCATCCGTTACTACGGGTATCGCGCCCCCGCTGGCAATATCCGCTGTCCGGAAAGACCGCTGTAATGGCGACGCATAGACCCCATCCAATTTTACCTCCTTCAGTCGGGCCGCTACCTGCGCTGCCTGGCTGAGCCCTTTCGCGGTAAGGGACGCATCGGTCCGGCCGCAATAACGGTTGCCATCCGCATTATATGTTGTTTCTCCGTGACGGAGCAGATACACCAGCAGCATATATTTCAGTTATATATATTTCCTCTTCTTCAGTTCATCCAGGAAATCCTGGTATCCAAAATTATATCTTTCTGCCAGATCCTTTTCGGGCATTACCGTTTTTTCAATGCTCGTCATCGCCCGGGCGGCTTCTTCGATAGAACCGAAATACGTTCCTGATGCCGCCGCGATAGCCGCTCCAACCGCACCACTGGACTCCCGGCATTTATGAATGGGTTTATTCAGTACGCAACTACGTATACGGAGCCATACATCGCTGTTACTGCCCCCTCCGGCTGTGTAAATGGCTGTTGCTTTTTCCCCGGATAGCGATTCGATCAGTTCGTAGGCTATCCGCTCTATATAGGCGACGCCTTCCATATAAGCGGTGTATAGTTCTTCCTTCGTCAGTCCTGACGGCGCAAACCCTCTTGCGGCAGGACTAATAAAAGGAAAACGTTCACCTTCCTGCAATAATGGCCACGCTGCCTTACCGGTTGGTATCAGTGACTCCGCCGTTTGATTGAAATGCTCCAACCGCTCAGCGAAGCCGGTATTCACCCAGTCGGCACCCGTGTTGCTGGCCCCTCCGGGCATCCAGTAACCATCGGGATGGCGGTGGCTGTAAACCCGCCCTTCCGGGTCCCTGATCATTTCTGTTGTCACCCCTTTAATAACCAGGGTAGTACCGATCGTCGTATTCCAGCTGCCCGGCGTAACTGCGCCGGCAGCAATTTGCGACGCACAACCATCGGTCATTCCTACAACGACCTGCACATCTGCCAGTCCGTGGGCTGCGGCCAGCTCAGGCAGCAGTTGTCCGACAGGCGTACCGGAAGGCACTACTTCCTGCAGCCAATCCCGCCGGATCGGCAACTCATTGACCAGATAGGCCGGCCATTGATACGCAGCCACATCGTATCCGGATTTAAGTGCATTCGTGTAATCGGTCGTCCTGAAATTACCGCACAGCATACCCGTGATATAGTCTGATGCATGTATCCATGTACCTGTTTTTGCAGCTTTTTCGGGATAGTTGTTGATGAACCAGATCATCTTTGAAAGACCACTGGATGCATTGAATCCGGTATAACCATTCGGGCAATACTTTTCAGCAAGGTGCCGGCAAAACTGCCCTTCTGCAGCCGAACGGGGGTCGCTGTACATCAACGCGTCATGCAGGGGCCTGTTCTGTTTGTCCAGCGGTATAACCGTTCCCGACGTTGAATCGGTCGCGATGGCCCTGATGCGTCGCCGCTCTTCCGGGGAAAGTTCTGCTACTACATCGTGCAGCAATTGGCGGGTAATATCCCACCACTGCTCAGGAGACTGCTCTTCCCTTGAACGGGGAGTAAGCGGCATCTGCTCCGAGCGACCGGCCCTCACGTTTGCCCGTTCGTCCACCAGCGAAATACGCACTCCCTGTGTACCGATATCGATGCCTATAAAGTACGCAGGTTCCATTTATTGTACTTGTTTGAACGTATGGCGGGCTGCTTTCCACTCTTCATATAGTGCCACAAAATGACTGCGCTCCTGGGGAACAATTTCCTCCAGCATTTCCGGAGTGCTGTTGGCAACTCCCAGTGCCTCGTTACAGATAAATACCCCACCCAGCACGGATGATTGCCTGAACGTATCCCGGATACGGATTTTCTTATCAAACAGATTGGCGATAAACTGCCTTAGTTTACGGCTCTGTACCCCGCCGCCGCACGCCCAGACAAAATCTTTATCGTGGCTGGTCACTTCGCACAGGCTTTTATAATTTTCATATATACTGCAGGCGATGTCCCACAGGATCGCAAAAACAAAGCTGCCCCGTGTTAACTGATGCGAAACCGGCGCGTTAAATATAAAGCCTCCTTTGGTAAGGGGAGCATCTTCATCTGCTACCAATGATCCCAGTGATGCCACGCATTGGGAATACGAGATCTCATCCAGTTCCTGCTCAATCACATCGTAGTTTTCATTCGGATAGAAAATCTCCTTCAGCCGCTGGTAGTTCAGACCGGTCACACCCGCGTTGGCTTCCAGCATAAAATGATGGGCATCCACATGCCTGCTGGTCCAAGTCCGCTCTTCCTGATCTGTTATATAGCTGTCCGTAATTTTGATGATCGGCGTAGTGGTCCCCGAAACGATCACTACATCATCTACCTCCGGTTCGATGCTGCGGACAGCCAGCTGTGTATCAGAACCACCAACGATGACAACCGCATCCTCTGCTATACCAAACTCCAGCGCGGTTTCTTTTTTTACGTGCCCCAGTACCGCTCCCGAATCCCGGAGTTCCGGCAGGATACCGGCTGATAAGGAGAACACGCTGCATAGTTCGTCCGACCATCTTTTTTGCGCCACATCATACAGCAATGTTTCGGAGGCCTGCGAATGTTCGTAGCCAACCACACCGGAAAATTCATATTGCACCCAGTCGCTGATACTGGTAAATACAGATAGGGAGTTCCACAATCCGGGCTTCCGTGCCCGGAGCCCGACCAGCTTCATGGCGGAGAACAGCGAGGTGGGATACCGGCCGGTCAGCTGATACATACGTGATTTATCCTGAATAATATTCTCCCATTCCCGTCCGCGATGGTCAATATTGGGCATGCCGATTGTCGCCTTTCCCTGATGGTCGATCACCACAATACCCTCCCGCTGACTGGTGGCCGTTATCGCCCGGATATGCAGCGGGCCGGCTTCTGTCAGGGCCGCAACAGACAGTTTCCGAATCTGCGCCCATAGCACCTCCGGATCAAAATAAATGGATTCGGGGTAATCTGCATCTTTTTCATAGTGTACATTTTCACGTTTCAGGCTTAATATGCGTCCGTCCGGTGTTATTACGGCAGCACGCGCGTTCCCTGTACCGATATCGATCACCAGATATGCTGTAGAATGACTCATAATTGCGAAGACGTTATTTCTTTTTGTAATACCTCCTGGTTCACCAACTGCCTGATCTGTTTATTATCCTCTTTGTAAAACCGTTGCAGGTTACGGTTCATAATATCTGCATGATGGTCTTCCACTTCGTGCGTGGCACCGGCAATGTGCGGCGTGGCGAGCACATTCGGATGATGTATCAGTTCATAATCCTTTGCATCAGGCGGCTCATGGTCAAACACATCCAGGATGGCCCCCCTTATTTTTCCCTTCGTTACCACTTCGATGAGGTCATCCCGGTTCACCACCGCAGCCCGTGCTGTATTCACAAAGATGGCATCGGGTTTCATCAAAGATAATAACTTACGGTCAATCATTCCTTCAGTTTGCGGCGTAACCGGCAAATGAATAGCGACAATATCGCTTGTCCGGAACAACTCATCCAATGCCATTTTCTTATAGGTCTCTTCCGGTGCTGTATAGAACGGATCATAGTACCTGATCTCACATGGGAACGGGGTAAGCAGGTTGGCGATCGTTTGACCAACAGCGCCAAAGCCTACCATTCCCACTTTCTTGCCGGCCAGCTCGTTCCCTTTAAATTCAAGGTATGAGGTATGCGCCCCGACTCCCCATTTCTCCTCTTTCAGCCACTGTATCCCGGCAAATGTGTTCCGCATAAACGTAATGATATTTGCGATAAACATCTCGGCAACCGCCTGGGCATTCCGCGCAGGGGTATTGAAAACAGGGATACCTTTGTCTGTTGCAGCCTGAACCGCAACGTTGGATGGTGTTCCGCGGCAAACGCCGATAAACTGCAACCCGGGATGGCTTTCTATTACCATGGACGTTACGGCATCGTGCTCCGTAATCAGTGCGTCGGCATGGGTTTCCTCCAGCAAATCAATGAGTTCCTGTTCGTTATATGCCCTTCCATGAGGCTTCCAGGGTCTGTAAATCACATGCCCGAAGCCCTTCTCCAATTCCTGTCTCGCCTGTTCATGATAAGGCGCGGTGATTAATATGTTCATATGTTATGCTGTCGAAAAATATATCGTTATCACTGTTGTTTGCCTACGCGGGCTTCAGGACAACATCGTCGTCCGAAACCGATTCCGGCTCTGTATCGTTCCCTGGCAACGTAATAAAACGGGTAAGTATGGCACTGAGAAAATACAGGCCAGCCAATATCCAGATCACCCCTTCATTACCAACAAATGCGATACTCAGCCCCACTATGGCCGGTCCCACAAATACCGGCAGCCCTGCGCCAAGGTTCAGAATGGCCATGGCCGCCCCTTTATCTTCTTTTACCAGCGATGGCACTAAAGCAGACAACGGCACGTAGCCGGCCAGCAGGGCACCCCAAAGCACACCGGCCGATAATACCATCCAGAAACTTCCGTCAAACCAGACAGGAGAATAATAAAATAAAAGGGTGGTAAGCCCGCAGCCCACACCACCAAACCACATGATGGTATTCCGCCATCCCAGCCGGTCGCCTACAAAACCAAATATCAGGTTAAAAATAATGTTACTGGTGAATATGGTTCCCCAGATCTGCAACCACTCCTTGGTACTGAATCCATGTGTTGCCATGTAGATCGGCAGGAAAACCGGGAATGCGAATTGCGCCGTTGTATTAATAATACGTACAATGCCTCCTAATAGCACTTTTGGTTCTTTCTTAACAATGGTGAACCCTTTCAGCAGCTCCTTTGTTTTCGACTCAGCCGTACCTGACGGAACAAACTTATCTTTATTGACTACCAGCGCAAAAAACGCTCCCACCAGCACCCAGAAGATAGAACTCCACAACGTATTCTGGTAACCCATACGCTCGATGGCCCAACTTGAATAATAGGCTCCGAGCACGTTCAGTCCCCCGGTAAATACAAACCAGAACCATCCCACGGCACGGCCCAGCTTATCCTGGGGCGTGCGATACGTAATCCATACCAAAAAAGAATAGGCGAACAACGGATAACCGAACCCTCTGATAGCATAGGTAAACAACATAACCGGATAATCAAGATGGGCCATACCATAACCAACAAACCCGATGGTGCCGATTATGTACAACAATAAACCCATCAGCATAGCCTTCCGGGGCCCGTACCCCTCTGCCAGGACGCCTGAAAACCAGGATGAGATAGCGATTGTAATACCATATACCGTAAACATGGCAGCCGATTGCTGTATCGTCATTCCGTTTTCCAATAGATACGGACTCAGCCAACCTTGCTCCACGCCATCTCCCATCATAAAAATGATGATCCCCAGATAACCCCACGCCAGGGGTTTCGGCATACCGGCTTTGTCCAGAAGAGACGCCGTCATATTTGTTTGTTCTTTCATCAAAGGTTTATTTTAGTTAAATTTTAGTCCCAACTGAGTGCAAAAGTAATAAATTTTAATTTTTATTAATAAAATAAAATAAATTTATAACTCCGGCCGGACTACATGCCAACACCGGTTATCCATTAATGAAACCGGACATCTGCGGAAACAAAATAATGATCACTCGGATAAATCCCGTTGACTGAATCCTTTATAACTTTTGCCGCTACGGCAGCAGCGTTCCCCTTCGAAAAGATAAAATCTATTTTACGTCCTTTATCTTTCTTTTCATACTGATCGCCCTGAAAAAGATGAACGGTGTGTCCCGGTTCCTGTTCCCCGTGAACAGCCGTATAGGTATCTGTCCATGCCGCCGACCGGATGATCCCATAAACCGGGTTACCGGCATGCGCATTCATATCCCCCGCCAGCACCTGAGGAAAAGCTGCCGGGTATTGCGACGCCTCTTCCAGCAACAGCTGTATCTGCTTTTCACGCGCTTCCTGGCTCTTATGGTCGAGGTGCACGTTGATAACACGGAAATCCGTACCCGTTTTACGATCTTTCAGCCGTATCCAGTTTGCATGTCTTGCCCGTGCGGAACTCCAGGAGATACTACCGGCTTGCAGCGGTGTTTCGGACAGCCAAAACGTACCGGCATGCAACAGTTCATACCTCTTTTTTGAAAACATCACCGGGTTTTTAGCGATACCATGATACCCAACCGGATTGGCATCCATCTCCGGGCCGTCAAAACCTACCGCTGCAAATCCGGGAAGTGCCTTTTTCAGGTCATTCATCTGCCCTTTAAGTACCTCCTGGAGACAAATGATATCTGGCTTTTGATTGGAAATAATTGTGGCACATATGTCCTTCCGGGCCTGCCAGCCGAATCCTTTTTCAGTATCTTCCGGCAAATCCACCCGGATGTTACAGGTGAGCAGACGATGGGTTTGCCTGTTCGCTTCATTCCCTCCAAGCAGCAATTCCGGGGCCAGCAAAGGAATCCCGGCCAATAGCGATGCATGCCGGATAAAGTTTCTTCTGTTTAATCTATCCATTTGTATCGGTTAGTTTTGTACACCAGCCTCTTCGTGCTTACGCAAGTAGGCCCCGCTGTCCCTGAGTTCCTGCTGCAGTTGCTTTACATCGATCTCACCCGGAGTAATCCCCGCCCTTACCGCTATTTTGGCGGCACGCCCGGCTGCCTCGCCCATTGCCATACAGGGCGCCATCACGCGTATCGCTGACATTGCTTCGTGTGTAGTGGATATACAGCGCCCTGCCACCAGCAGATTTTTAACGTTCAGCGGCACCAGGGAACGATAGGGAATGTCGTAACAGTCGCCGCACCAGGTCAGGGTGCACCCACCCCCTTCCGGATGATGGATATCCAGGGGGTAACTGGCGACAGCCACTGCGTCATCAAAATGAGCACAGCCTAACACATCCTCCTGGTTCATCACATAATGCCCTATAATTCTTCTGGTTTCACGGATGCCTAAAAACGGTGCTGTTTTCAGAAAATACGCATCTTTAAAGCCGGGTACATATTCGATCAGATACCGTTGTATCCCCTGAATCTGCTTACGTCCCTCTATCTCACCATAGGTCAGACTGGCGGGATCTGTCCCGTTCACTCCATTCACCCGGCTCATGTTTACCCATATTTCCCCTTTCCGTAAGCCGGTAATCAGAATGGTCCGTTCCACCGGAATATCAATACCATCCTGTTGCGCCTGCTGCACCAGGCTTCTCAGTCCTACCACGATAAACTGGTTATTCTGGCCGAAATATTCCGCCGGGATAAAGTCAGTCAAATAGGTACGGGGCTCTTCGGCGATACTAAGCCGCAGCTTTTCCGTATCCACACCGCCCAGGCAGAACATAAGTGTCGGTGGCTGTACACCGCCGTGTTCGTTCCCGTATTCGCAGGGTACGCCCGCTTTAAAAGCCACATCCGCATCCCCGCTGCAATCGATCACCACCTTCGCCAAAATAACTTCCCTGCCTGCCTTGCTTTCAATAATAGCCCCTTTCAACTCGTCGCCATCCATCACCACACCGGCAAAAAAAGCGTAGAACAACACATCCACGTTGCTTTGCACCAACATCTCCAGGCCGGCCGTCTTAACCGCTTCCGGCTCCACCAGCGTTAAACTCATATGCAGCGGACAAGGACGGTGCTCACTGGCTGCATCCATTTTCTTAAGCCGGTTAATAAATTGCTGCGGCAGTCCTTTTATAATCTGGTTCCCCTTCTGGCCCAAAAACCCCAATATGGGAAGGCCGATGGTCATATTTCCCCCTACAAAACTCCTGCTTTCAACCAGCGTAACGGATAGTCCGTCTTCCGCTGCCGCCTGTGCGGCTATCAGTCCTGACGGACCGCCACCTACCACCAACACATCTGTCTCTTTCCGGACAGGCAATGCCTTCGCTTCTTCTCTGATCGTTCTCATGCTACTTATTTCCTTATACTATCATCTTCTTTTGTTTTGGCCTTTCAGGCCTTATCATGGTCCATAATATTACTGCTGCGATCGGGTGCAAAAAAGCCATTGCTATAAAGATCTTATCCGACCCGACCGTCCCGATAAACTGCCCGACAAAGTAGTTGAACAGCACTGCCCCAAGCGCCCCACACCCTCCGGCTATACCCAGCACACTGGCCACGTTTTTAACGGGGAACGATTCGGCCACCACTACACTTACGATGAACAACCAGCTGATGCACACTGCTGCAACAACGCTGAAAACAAACAATGTACTGCCTGCGCCGGACAAATACGGTGTTACCATACAAAGCAACCCGAACACGGCGGTACAACTCAGGATCATTTTACGTGCACGCAAGGGATCCATACCTTTCCTCACTAACTTATCGGACAACGCAGAAGTGCCTATGCCGCCGAAGTCCGCCACAAGAAACGGGATCCATCCGAACATACCTACCTGTGCCAGGGTCAATCCAGACTCCTCCTGCAAATATCCGGGTAACCAGAACAGACAGAAATACCAAACCGGATCACTGATAAACCGTATCAGTAAGATTCCCCACAAACTTCTGGTTGACCACAATTGCCCCCATGTAAATCCGCGTTGGCTATCCGCTGTATCGGCGCTGGCTTCAGCAGCAATATGCTCCGGCGGGTTGCGATACACCAGTGCCCAGAGACCCGCTATTACCAGTCCCGCAACTCCACAAACCCAAAACACCGTATGCCAGTCGTAGGTAATTGCCAGCCAGGCAACGAGCGGTGGTGCAATGATGGCGCCGATGGAGCTACCGGCCACACAAAGACTGTTGGCCGTAGCCCGCAGCTTCCCCGGAAACCAGATAGTTACCACTTTCAGTTGTGCCGGAAAATTAGTAGGCTCGGCCATACCCAGTAAACCTCTGAAAAAACCAAACTGCCCGACTGTTTTCGAAATGCCGCCCCCGATACAGGCCAACGACCAGCCAATGATGCCGAAAAGCATAACTTTTCCAGCCCCAAAGCGGTCAACGAGCCACCCGGCTACGGGATACATGGTCGCATAGCAAATGGTAAAAATATTAACGATCCACGCGTAGCCATCGTCTCCGAGATCAAAAGCCGCTTTCAGCGTTGGTTTTAGTATGGAGACAATCTGGCGATCCACATAGTTAAACACAATTGCCAGGAAAACAACTGCCACAATCAACCATCTTCTTTTTTCAGGTATCATAATCCCCTAAATATTCAATAGCAATGAGGTTTTCTCCCGGGCGTGGCGATCCGGCTCGTATCCGAATTCCCTGCAAAAATCGTGCTCCGCGAGATAACATCCGTACCCCAAAGTTCCATTAATAAATGTTTAATAGGAAATAGCTGTCCTGAAATCCTGTATAATCTCTGTCTGCTCATAAGTCTTCCCGAACCTGTCGGTCGCCACTACCCGTATGTTCGCCGCCGGGTTCTGTACTTTATACGTATACAGATGTGTCGTCAACGGGTTGTAATTATCCGGATTTCTGTTCAGAACCCCAATATGATACCCCTTCGCCCAGGCGTCCCGGTTCACCGCTGCAGGCAGCATCTCCCCGGTCTTCACATTATTTTCATAAACCTCCACTTTCCACGCCTCATCTGCATTCCATACGTTTGCCACCAGTGTATTGCCAGGTTGTGCATAGGTAAAATATCCGTATTGACCCCCGAAAGAAGCGTCTCCCCAATGCAGTCTCAATTGGAAATCACGGCTGTAATTGGTTGATTTATAATACCAGTTTTTAATGGTATTCCCCTGAATATCATACACCGCATACCCGTTTGGTGTCCCATCCCCGTTTATGGTAGACCGCCACCAGGCTCCGCAGGCGGCTGCGTGTACATGTTCATATATAGAAGGGGTGCCTGCATGTATATAATTCTGATTGTAATGCGTGTGCCCGCTCATAAAATGAACTTCCCGGTACCCTTCAAACAATTTTAACAACTTGGCTTTATTGTTCATATTGGCTCCCCGTATTGGGATATGATAATACAAAATGACCATCTTGTCTTTGGGAACATAACTCAAATCCTGCTCCAACCAGGTGATCTGATCGTTACTAAAAGAGCCTCCGTAGCTGGAATTATCCGTAAAGAGCACGTTGTCCAGACAGATAAAATGCACTTGCCCTCTGTTGAAGGAATAGTTCAGCGGACCATATATCGTGCTGAACAGGTCTCCTGTTTTTGGCGCAGAGGAGGAGGAATGCTTATCATGATTACCAATCGTAGTAAATGTCGGCATAGAAGTGCTGCCGAGTACATTTTTCATGGTATTCAACAGGTCCATCTTATCTCCGACCACATCACCCATTGATAATCCGTATACGGGGGTCGATAACGTCCCCAATGTTACATTGATATCCTTGACTGTCTCATTCTGATAACGGGTGATCTCGGCCTGGCTGGTCACCTGCGGATCACCAATACAGATCAGGGTAAAATGATTTTCAACTGAATTCATTTTTTTAAGCCGGAAATCCTGCCTGATTTTCCCAAGCCCGGCGCCATCTATCTGCTTATAGAAAGCAGGGATATTCCTGGATGGAGATTCGACTGTAATCTCATAGTCGGCCGGCGTTGAATAGAAAACGAACCGGGCATTCTTGTTTCTGGTTAACTGATAAATACCCCTATCATCCGTCACCACCGCGGTATAACCGTCACTCACTACCACACCTTTGACTGGTTTCTGATCGCCATCCAGCAATATTCCGTACAAATCCTTTCCCGGATCGGGCGTAATTTCCACATCAGGCTTCTCCGGACCTTCATTTCCGGGCCCCGCCTGCTTGTTACCACACTGAGCCAACAACCCTGCTACAACCAACAAGCCACATCTTACCCAAAAAGGACGGAACATCTTTCTGTATTTCATCAATTCAGCATACATCATATTAACCCTTTTGCTGAAAAAGCTATGCGCATGGCCTTTACGCCAGCGCATAGCTTTCACTGTTATCATTATCTATTCCTAATCAATTATTTTTGAAACCACAATGTCATCAACCATAAAACGATTGTTCCCCGTAGCTTTTGCTTTAAACTGTATCACCGTCTCCGCCGTTGCACCGCGCACAATAAACTCCTTATCTTCCCATGTCGGAATCAGTGAAATCTCAGGGCCCACGCTGGTTGACGTACCGGCATTCAGTATCCCGATAATTAATTTTGCATTGGCATCGTTGCTGGCATTTTCACTCCATCTGGCCGCCTTAAAGGTGACCTTCACGTCCACCACACCTGCAATCGCTGCCAGCGGTGGCAGCGCAATGTAGCCATCAGTACTGGCAGCCGTACTTATTTTCAGATAACCCGGACGTTCGTATACGCGCAGGCCGGTCCACCCTTCCAGACCCCTTGCAGCCACAAACGACGCATGCATGGTACTGAAATAATCTCCCGTACCATCTGTATTAGCCGTTCCGCTGGTTTCAAATACAGGATTTGGTGGCAGGACCCTTCTTCCATCCACAGTAGGCCAGGCACCAACCAGATGGATGCCGGCCGCTTTGCCGACGTGATCCCCGCCAAGCGTGAGCAGGTCAAAGCGCTGTTCAAGATAAACGGTTCCCGCCGGGTCGTTATTCGATGAACGGATAACCGCTGACTGTAACCCTGCAGTCAGTCCAAGCATGGACAACGAAACGTTCACCTGCCCTTCAGTTGTGGGCGTACCGGTTATCGGTACATAGAATGTTCCGTTTTCTTCCGTTAATGTCACCGTCGTAGCGGGCACATTGATCCCTCCCGCACCCGGTCCGGATACGGTTGCCGTAACCATGAAACCTTCGCCGGTCAGTCCTTTGAAATAAGGTACAGCAATAAATGCATTCTGCAGAGATTCATCAAGGGCTAAAGGAAGGGTCAATGACAGGTTACCGAATGTCATAAACCCTTCGTCCTGGGTCACGTCAATAAAAACCTCCCTGCCTGCGGCAAGGATAGTAATCCGGCCGCTGCGTGCGGAACCGAGATTCCGGGTAAGATTTACTGTAACCACTTCTCGGGTGATACCATCCCCCCGTCCTGAAGCAGGTTCGAAAGAAACCCAATCATTTTGATCTGCGGATACACTCCAGTCACCATCTGTGCAAACCGTAAACGTTTTTACGGAGGCTGCATACGAAAAAGACAGCATATCCGTATCCCTGATGATAAATGGTGCCTCTTCCTTTGAACAGGCACTGCTCAAAAGCAATCCAAGCACACCTGCCAGCTGCAATAAAATACCGTTAATTTTCATTTTCTTTTCTGTTTATAACGACGTCATAATTGTGATTCTTTTTATTCCCATCCCGGATTTTGCGGAAGCAAAGCCGGGTTAACCTGGATCGCCGCGCTCGGTACCGGGCGCAGATATTTCTTATCCAGCCAAAGCCTGCCCTGGTTAAAACCAAACTCGAGATTGCCACTGTTACCTTCCGAAAGGCGGTATCCGGAACCGGTCACTACATACACCACACCCGGAACACGTTGATTGGCAGGGGGCTCGGCGTCCACCACAGCCACATCAAACACTCCGTCATTGTTGAGATCATACGGAGTGCCTTTTTGCGGAATATAAATACCCTGCCAGGTCCGCTCAATTAATGCTCCCATCTTCCAACGCATAATATCGTGGTAACGTATGTTCTCCAATACCAGTTCAATCCCTCTTTCCCGGCGTATCTCGAGGATCCATTTATCAGTTGTCTGGTTCAGGAAATACGAAGCCATGTACGGATCGTAATTTGCCGGGGCCGTCCCAATGACACCTGCCCGTTCCCTCAATGGTCTGATAGTCCGGTTCCAATCCGTTTCAGTAAATTCTCCCAACTCAGCCTTTGCTTCCGCATAATTCAGCAATACCTCAGCAAAACGAAACATCGGCACCGAATTATTGGACGTGGCCAGGCCAACATGCACATCGTCGTCAATAGCCCATTTTATTGGCTGGTACCCTGTAGATGTCAATGCGAAGTTGGGTGCATCTTTTCTTGCTGACCCACTGATCCGGCGGGTATATTCAGGTGACACTACCGTTTGCTGCAAGCGATAATCCCTGTTTTCAAACACCTGCTGATATGTCTTTTTATCATAATCCGCCTGATCGGTAAACCGGCTGCCATCCAGCATGAGGTACTGATTTACGAAAGGCTGTGTTAAGGACCAGTTGTTGCCGAACGATCCGGAGAACAGCTTCCAGGTAATAGAGTGCATCCGCACATCTTTCTTAAAAGCCACACCCAGGATTACCTCGGTTTCATTCAGGTTTTCAGCAGTAAACAATGATCGGTACTGGGTTTTTACGTTCGCCGGACTATTTACCAGTGCATACGGCCCTCTGGTCATCAGCTCTTCGGCCGCACTAACGGCTTCCCGTAAGAAAACTTCCGCCGAGCCCTGCAGACCCAAATCGGTGTGGTATTTTCTGTACGTTCCTTCAAACAAGCATACCCTTGCTTTGAAAGCCAGCGCTACCCAACGGCTGATCATCGTCGAAGTCCTGACATACTTTGCCTCGTCTGAACAATTCTGAACAGCGAAATTGAGATCTTCAAGCACCTTGTCCATTACAAATGCACGGGAATCGCGCGGTTTATACAGTTGTTCTGTATTATTTACGTCAATCTCTGAATCATACCAGGGCACGTCCCCGAAAGTCTGCACCATGCTATAGTAAAAATAAGCTCTCCAAAACCGGCCGACCCCTTCGTAATGACGGTAAGTAGCATCAGAAACATTTTCCTTTGCTTTTGGCAGGTTGCCCAGGAAATAATTTGCATCCCGCAGTTCAGCCCACTTACCGGTGGCACCGGCACCCCAACCACCCTGTTCATCGGCCGTCCAGTTGTTCCCGATGAGGAATGTCGTAGACGATCTGGTAGCAATATTGTCGCTGTACTGGTCACCCCAAGCCAGTGTCTCCTCGTCCGGCATACGCCGTTGTATAAAGCCATTTGCATATATCGCCAGGTCGCTTTCTGTTTTCATAAACTCCACGGAGCCGATTTGATTTTCAGGATCACGGCTCAGGAATTTTTCGCATGAAGCAAGCGAGGCCAGCACACAGGCGCTCGTTGCCAATATATAAACTCTTCTCATCGCTTTTCGCATTAAAGTCTTCTTATCCATCATTTAAAAAGTGATATTTATTCCCAGTGTATACGTGTTCTGCATAGGATATCCATAACCATCCCCATCTGTCCCCGCGGTCGAGCGGAAATCGGTATCACCCGCTTCAATCACCTCCGGATCGAAGTTTTTTGTAATCCTATACATGGGAGACCATGTAAACAGGTTTTCCCCTGAGACATAAACACGGAACATCTGCATACCCAGTTTTGAGCAAATCCGGTTACTGAACGCATAGTCTACCTGCAGGCTTTTCAGCCGTACGTATGCTACATTCTGCAAAAAGCGGTCGTTGACGACGGTCATACTCCTGTTAGCATTCAAAGCCAAATACCCGCGGTAACGAGGCCAGTAAGCATCTGCATTCTGATTTTCTTCCGTCCATACATTATCACCGGTGTGCATTTGCAGCATATAACTATAGGGCCTGTTATACTGTCCCCAGAAATAGGCTGATTCTTTCTCCGGATACCAGTCACGCTTGCCAACACCCTGGAAAAATGCGCTGATGCCTATTCTATTCCAGTTTATATTGGTATTAAACCCGAACTGATATCGCGCCAGCTCGTTTCCGATAACGGTCCGGTCGCCCGGGTTATCAACGGTATTATCACCCTGTGTAATCTGCAGATCTCCATTCAAATCCGAAAACTTCATATCCCCCGGTTTCAGTATATTACTGCTTGATACCACTATCCGCGACTGATCCACATGCGCATTGATTTCTTCCTGATCTCTGAACAGACCCTCTATCCGGTAGCCCCAGATTTCCCCCAGTTCCATCCCTTCGTAATAGGTAGACAGCAATTTGGTTGGGTTATTAAATTTTGTAACCCAGCTCCGGCTGTCCCAAAGCATTCCCTTAACCGCATACGAAAATGGTTTACCAGACACCACGTGATTATCTTTCCATTCCAGTGACAACTCCCATCCCTTTGTCTTCAGGTCTGCGTTGTTGCCTCTTGGCACAGCTGCCCCAAAAACCGCCGGAACAGTGGGCCCAACGGTGAACATGTCGGTTGTGTATCGTTCATAATAATCACCAATGAAGAGCAGACGGTTATTCAGGAAAGTCAGGTCGAGGCCCACATCATAGGTGGTCGATTTTTCCCAGGTCAGGCTTTCGGGTATTGTTGCCGGTGCATAGGTATACGTCTGCAGCCCCTCACCAATAATAAGCGAGCTTCTGGGTATGGTCATCGTGGGCAGGTATAAATAAGGATCTACGTTCCCATTCCCCAGGCTACCGGCTGACAAGCGAATTTTCATATCATTTAGCCAGCTTTTAGCCGGCTGCATAAATGCCTCTTCAGACAACCTCCAGGCAACAGAAGCAGATGGAAAAAATCCCCACTGCTGATTGGCCGGGAACTTGGAAGATCCATCATACCGGCCGCTTACCTCAGCCAGGTACCGGTCTTTATAGTTATAATTTGCCCGGAACAGTGCACCGGCATAACCCCATTCAGTACCAGACTGCCCAACGGTATAGAAATCACCATCCATCAAAGCAAAGCTCGGTTTGGACGGATAAATCAACCCCCGTCTGTACGTAACGATATTATTTGTTTTTCGCTCCTCAATATTCCATCCTACCAGCAAATTCAGTTTATGATCGTCGTTATTGAATTTGGGGAGGTAATTAGCGGTAGCATTCGCCGTAATATAATTATTAGCCGTTGCAGAATTCTCCAATGAGCTAAAGGTATTCCGGGATTTCCTGATGGACGGCCCGGTAAAAAAATCATACATGTTTTCTACCCGGGTCCGGTTTCCCGGGATATAATAGTAGGTAAAATCTGCTTTAAAGATCAATTCGTCCTTCAGGGGGGTATAGGTAAGCGCGGTCGTATTACGCAGATCCAGGGAGCTGTTTTTCTGGTAAGACGTACCTTCCAAAAAGCCGGCCCACCCTGTATAAACAGCAGCTTCTGTCCACGTACCGTCCAGGTTTTTTACCAAAGTCATCGGATAGCCCTGGTGTTCCAGCATCCTGGGCAGCAGCTGCCGGTCATACATCACCATGGGCTGATGAATTTGCTTACGGGCAAAATCCGTATTGTTATCCAGGATCAGTTGGGGGGTTAATTTAACCTGCCCCTTTGCCCGCACATTATATTGTTTATACTCCTCGTTACCGGCATTATAAATACCACCCTGATTAAAATAGCGGCCGGACAGGTAAAACTTCACCTGGTCGCTCCCACCGGACATGCTTATATTATGTTCTGTAGAGATATTCTGGTTTTTATAGATCACATCAAACCAGTTTGTATTGCCAAAATATTCGTACTCTCCGGCATTGTTAACCCGCATTTTTTCAAACGTCGGGTCAGCATCCCGTTTCACCAGTTCATTATACCATGCTGTACTATACTTAAACACGTTGTTGATCCCGGCAGGGGGAGTTCCCAGGTCAAACCCTTCCATATAAGCGCTATACCAGCCATCCGTCCACTGCAGGCCATTATCCACAATGTTGTCCTCCATTTTGACCAACCGCTGATGTCCGGATATGCCACCGCTGTACGTAATTTTTGGTCGTCCTACTGCTGCATTTTTTGTGGTGATCAGCACCACGCCAAATGCACCACGCGCGCCATAAATGGCGGCTGAGGAGGCGTCTTTCAAGATGGAGATACTCTGTACGTCATCGGGGTTCAGGGCGGTCATATCTCCCTCAACCCCATCAATCAATATCAATGCACCCCCACCAGCACCTATACTACCTGTACCGCGCAGGTTTAACGTCGCTCCCCGCGAAGGTTTTCCATCGCGCAGGCTGATATTCAGGCCCGGCATCTGCCCCTGCAACGAACGGGCAATATTCATATTCCCCCGGTTAGCCAGCTTCTCTCCGCCGATCTGATCTACCGCACCTACCAGGTCACGCTTACGCATCGTCCCGTACCCCACGACAATCACCTCATCCAGATCAGTAAGCACTTCTTCCAACACAACAGAAAGACGCTGTTGCGACTGATAAATTTCCTCGTGCATTCTAAACCCAATCATACTGAATACCAGCACATCTCCCCTGCTTACAGGTATTGAAAATGTACCATCTGAGGAGGTAGATGCCTGACGCCCCTTATCTTTTACGACGACAGACACCCCCTGTAGGGCTTCCCCGGTGGCATTTGTCACTTTCCCGCCCAATTCGTTCAGTTGTTGTCCGAATGCTACACTCGCGGACAACACCATAAACATAAATAAACAGTAAATTTTTCTTCTCATTTTGCCTTAGTTTAATTTTATTGATTTTCCATTTTTATATGTTAACAATGTATTAATACAGAGAAAGGCACCTTACAAGTACACGATATTTGTATCATCAACTACATATCCGCACACAATTTTCTTTTACTGATATACTTATAAGGTTTACAACGACACAAATTTAATAAAATAAAATATTATTAACCAAATAATATTCAAAATATTAATGAAAAATAATACTATATTAAACATTAATTAACATTTCTCAGAGGAATCGTTCTTATAAAACACGGACCGGAGGCGATTATATGCCGAAACAAACGGATTAAATCGCATATAAATGCACCTTGAACATCCCCATCGTCTCGCAAAAGGAGAAACAACATACAAGGATTACAAAGCGTCCCGTTTATTTTAAAGCGCAAAGAAAAGGAGTAGTTCCATATCCCCTGAATGGGCAGACAAGCTGGGATATGCAAGCCGGCAACATTATTTGTTTATTTACATTTAATACATATGTTATAATTTGTTTATTTTATTTACAATATCCCTCAAATTCAACCGGAAAGAAAAGGATACGGAATCTGTACTGTCTTGCAGGAGGCAAATTGACAATAAAAAACAGATACCCTTATCTGTCCGTCAGGCAGCTTAGTAAAAAAAGATCATCCCTTTTTTAATATATAATGTACGATGAGCCGTTAATAAATCAGCAAATAATAGTTAATTTATTTAATAAAACTAGTAACATTGCATAGCAAATATGAAGTTTGCTGTCAGCGTATAACTCATGCAAGCTTCATCGCCGTTAAAACTTAGCAAAGTGATCTCATTGACGCCGTTAAAGAGCAAACGATACGTCAATAAAACAATTTTATTCTGATGAAAAATATTACCAAGCGCCACCAATTTATCCTGAAACGGGTGAAAGAAAAGGGACAGATCACCATTCCCGAGCTTATTGATCAGACCGGCGTATCAGGTGTAACCATCCGGAAAGACCTGAAATTCCTGGAAGATAAAGGGCTCATTTTTATTACCCGTGGCGGAGCTTCCCTCAACAATCCATATACCATTGACCGCCCCATTCTGGAGAAGGCCACTATCAATGCTGAGCAGAAACGGAAGATCGGACAGGCTGCTTCTAAATTGATCGGGCAGAACGATTCCATTATCATCGGGTCAGGCACCACCGTATTCGAATTAGCCCACCAGCTTCATCCGCAGAAGCCGCTAACCGTTATCACACCTGCCGTTAAGGTGACCCTGGAATTGTGCAACCGTCCGAATACAGAAGTGCTCCAGTTAGGTGGATTGATCCGTACGAACTCCTCTTCCGCCGCGGGTTCCTACGCCGAATATATGCTGGACGGACTGTCCTGCGGTGTATTATTTATAGGTGTGGACGGAATTGATCTTGATTTTGGTTTTTCCATCAGCAATCTCACTGAAGCTCGTATCAATCAGAAAATGATCGGCACGGCGCAGATCGTAACGGTGCTGGCCGACAGTACCAAATTTGGTAAACGTGGTATTGGAAAGATATGCGAACTGGAGCAGGTACAATATGTGGTAACAGATGCCGGAGCACCACCAAGCACCGTCAAGGCACTGGAAGACCGTGGCATTAAAGTCATTATTGCCTGATAAACCGGTCCACTGCCGCGACCGCTGCTTGTATACGTTCTTCCCCGAGGCCGGAGACAACTGTATATACAGCCCCCAATGACCGTAATTCCCGGTGCCATACCCCCATAAAATGTTCCCGCTTATCCGGAAAATCCCGCAATGGGTCGTCCTCCCAGGGCAGGTCGATATCCATCAACAGATAAAAATCGTAGCGGTGTATTTCCAATCCTTCCAGTACCTGCGGGGGTGTGCAACCGAACATATAATCGCTCCAGATTTTTACCGTCAGGAAAGTGGTGTCGCAAATCAGCAGGTTCTGTTTTGCGAGTGGTACCACACTACGCTCCAACGCCAGTTGCCCGTAGTACATATTCAATTCGTCCTGTAATGTGGGTGACGTAGCTAACCCTGCACAATACTCCCTTGCATACTCAGGTACCCAAACCGTACCATAGTGCTGGGCCAGCAGCTGTGCCGTTACCGATTTTCCGGTCGACTCAGGACCCACTACCGCAATTTTTATCAGCTGATCTTTTTCCATGATCTGTTCCAGTCTCTGTATCCCATGTACGCAATTCCGGCAAACACCAGGTACAGCACGGCCGTCAGGGCCAACCCTTTATATAGATACAGCGGAATATAAGCGATGTCCACCACGATCCAAAGCAGCCAGTTCTGCAGTACCTTGCGGGTCATCAGAAACTGAGCCACTAAACTAACTGCCGTACAGGTGCCATCAGCAAAAGGCACATCGCTGTCGGTGAACCGGCTCAGCACGAATCCCAGCAACAATGACAATACCAGTATGATTCCGCAAACCATCAGCATCCAGCCAGCATCCAGCCGTACCACCGGTTTCCTGTTTTCAGCAGCCCGCTTTGCCCAATAGTACCAACCGTATACTGCTGTGCTGAAAAAATAAATCTGCAGCACCGCATCGCCGTATAACTTATGCTGATAAAACAATACCGAAAAAGCAATGATACTCAGTATGCTTACCGGCCAGTTCAGAATATGTTGGCGGGCAGCAAGGAATACACAGGTAAATCCCGTTACCGTACCAAACCATTCCAAAGTGGACGTCTGCCGGAACTGTTCCATGATTTCCTGAAAGAATCCGGATGTGGTCATAGGCAGCAAAGGTAAGGGTTTAGGGAAAAAACTGTAGTCCGAAAGTGACGTTACGGTTTTTTTGTCAGATACTTATTCATTTATAAATGAATATTACTACTTTTACAAAAACTTATTGCACGTAATGAATATTATTAAAACTTCTTCACTTTTCGCCGTAATAGGCTTGTTGGCGTTATCACACCAGGCCTGTAAATCAAAGAAAATCACTGCACAGCGGAATGCTGAAACAGAGACAGTGCAACCCGCACCTCCGCCACCGCAACAACCGGCTCCCGTTGCGCAAAGGCCAGCGCCTGCACCTGCAGAAGAAAAACCGGACTTTAACTTCCGTAACATCCAGTTTGAGTTTGACTCCAGTGTGCTGAAGACGGAATCATATGCCGTGCTTGACCGCATCAGCCGGGAGATCCGGAAAGATCCTTCTGCACGTTTTATACTTAACGGACACGCCTCCATTGAAGGCACGGCCGACTACAACATGTCTTTATCCGTTGATCGCGCGAACGCCGTGAAACTGTATCTGGTAAATGCTGGTATTGCCTCAGACCGGCTGACCGCCAAAGGGTACGGCGCTACACAACCGACCGCATCCAACGATACAGAATCCGGAAGAGCGTTAAATCGCCGGGTGGAAATCAGACTTGCCCGATAAAAAGACCAGACTATCCTGTGCATTCACAAACACAGCCTGCATGAGCATGCCCATGCAGGCTGTTCTGCATCTTATGATGTAGTATAACACCTGACCAATTCCTCCCATTCCGCATCCAATGATATGCCGGGCCGCTCTTCCTGCGCCCGCCGGTACCAGTAATCAGCGTTCCAGCTGTCGCCCTCTTTCCGGTGCAGGTACGCATGTACCCGTGCCGATCGCCGGTCCCCAAGCTGATCCACCACTGCGTGCGCATCATCCCAGCGACCCTTAGCATCCAGCCACAATGATTTCAGCTGCACCGGTATACCGGGCAGTGGTGCAGCATTCTGTAACGATGCGATGAATGCATGAAAGCTCAAACCTGACTCCATATAACCGCCAAATATAAAAAGATCAGTCGTAAAAAATCCGTGCTGTTACGGGCTTATCTGTATCTAAAATGCAAAGCCTCCAGCCGGGGAGACTGGAGACCTTACTAACCAATTATAAACCTAAATTATGATGAGTACAAAGATAGTGTGATTACTACACTCTGGCAAATTTTATTTGAAAAAAACGTGTTACAATACTGTTCTTGCAGAAATGCCTTGTATAGTGGACAATTGAGCGGAAAATCGTAATTTCGCCTCCCTCAAGCGTGCAACATGGATTACCAGTTTAAGTCAATCGAGCAAAAATGGCGGCAATTCTGGGCCGACCACCATACCTTCCGCGTCAGCAATACGTCTGACAAACCAAAGTATTATGTATTGGATATGTTTCCCTATCCATCCGGAGCAGGGCTGCACGTAGGCCACCCACTGGGCTACATCGCTTCTGATATTTTTGCACGGTATAAACGGCTGAAAGGATTTCATGTGCTGCACCCGATGGGGTACGACTCGTTTGGCCTTCCGGCAGAGCAATATGCGATCCAGACCGGACAGCACCCCGCGGTCACCACGGAAGCCAATATTAACCGATACCGGGAGCAACTGGATAATCTCGGTTTCTCATTCGACTGGAGCCGGGAGGTGCGCACCAGCGATCCGGATTACTACAAGTGGACACAATGGATATTCATGCAGCTGTTCAATGCGTGGTATAATCGTGAAAACGACCGGGCAGAACCGATCGGCACACTGGTTGCACATTTCAAAAAGCAGGGCAGCAAAGGGATTCATGCTGCCTGCGATGACGATGTGCTCAGCTTCACGGCTGACGAGTGGAATTCGTTTACGGAACAACAACAACAGCTGGAATTGCTGAAATACCGGCTGGCCTACCTGCGTGAAAGTGCCGTGAACTGGTGTCCGGCTTTGGGAACTGTCCTGGCAAACGATGAGGTGAAAGACGGCGTATCGGAACGCGGCGGTTATCCGGTGATACAGAAACGGATGATGCAATGGAGCATGCGCATCACCGCGTACGCCGAGCGGCTGCTTACCGGACTGGACACGGTCGACTGGCCCGACCCGCTGGTGGAAATGCAACGTAACTGGATCGGTAAATCGACCGGAGCCAGCGTCTGGTTCGATGATATTGAAGTATTCACCACACGGGTGGATACCATTTTCGGGGCAAGCTTCCTGGTCCTGGCCCCGGAGCATGAACTGGTGGCAAAATATACTGCTTCTGCGCAGCAAAAGGCGGTAGAAGCATATACCAACGCCACCAAAAAGAAATCAGAGCTGGACCGTATGGCCGACACTAAAACGGTGACGGGTGTATTCACCGGCGGATATGCGACCCACCCGCTTACCGGTGAAAAGATACCGGTATGGATTGCTGATTACGTACTGGCTGGCTATGGTACCGGTGCGGTGATGGCGGTGCCTTCCGGCGACCAGCGGGATTATCTGTTCGCGCGGCAGTTTGACCTGCCCATTATCCCGATCAGCGACGCCCAGGTGCTGGATGAACAGGCTGACCCGAGCAAGGCGGGACGTTATATCAATTCTGATTTTATCAACGGGATGCCCTATGAAGAGGCGGTTCCCGCCCTGCTGAATGCACTGGAGGCGAAAGGGGTGGGTAAGGCAAAAATCAATTACCGCATGCGGGATGCGATCTTTGGCCGGCAACGGTATTGGGGCGAACCCGTGCCTGTTTATTTTAAGGATGGGCTGCCCCATCTCATGGAAGAAAGCGAACTGCCGCTGCTGCTGCCGGAAGTGGACAAATACCTGCCAACCGAAAGCGGAGAACCACCGCTTGGCCGCGCCGCCGGCTGGAAGTACCGCGAGCAGTATGAGTACGAACTTTCCACCATGCCTGGCTGGGCCGGTTCCAGCTGGTACTGGTACCGGTATATGGATGCCCGCAATCCGGAGGCATTTGCCTCAAAGGAGGCGGTCAATTACTGGAAGGCGGTAGACCTCTATATCGGCGGCTCCGAACATGCCACCGGGCACCTGCTATACAGCCGGTTCTGGAATAAACTGTTGAAAGACCTGGGTTATGTCCCGGAGGAAGAGCCGTTTAAAAAGCTTATTAACCAGGGTATGATACAGGGCCGGAGCAATTTTGTATACCGCGTTCTGGACGAACAGGGCAACGGAGCCAATACCTTTGTATCCTACGGGCTGAAGGACCAATATAAAACCTCCGCGCTGCATGTGGACGTCAACATCGTTACAAATGACCTATTGAACCTGGATAAATTCAGAAAATTCAGGCCTGAATTTGAACAGGCCGAGTTCATTCTGGAAAACGGGAAATATATCTGTGGCCACGAGGTGGAGAAAATGTCCAAGTCCAAATTCAACGTGGTGAACCCGGATGACATCGTGGAGCAGTACGGAGCCGATACCCTGCGGATGTACGAGATGTTCCTCGGGCCGCTGGAGCAGAGCAAGCCCTGGAACACCAACGGGATAGAAGGCGTTCACAAATTCCTGCGCAAGTTCTGGAAGTTATTCCACAATGCACAGCATGAGTTTGCTGTTTCGGACGAGAATCCCTCCAAAGCCGAGCTGAAAGCGCTCCATAAGATCGTTAAAAAGGCGGAAGAAGATATTGAACGCTTCTCTTTCAACACCTCCGTATCGAGTTTTATGATCTGCGTCAATGAGCTGACCGAGCTGAAGTGCAACAAGAAGGCCATTCTGCAGGATCTGTGTGTCGTCCTTTCACCCTACGCGCCCCACATTACCGAAGAGTTGTGGGCATTGCTGGGGAACGAACCCGGTTCCCTGTCCTATGCCGCTTATCCTGTATTTAACCCGGCCTATCTCATCGAAAGCGAATTCGCCTATCCGGTCTCCGTAAACGGGAAGATGCGGCTGAACCTCTCCCTGCCACTCAGCCTGGAAGCGGTGGGAATCGAGCAGGCGGTACTGGCCAGCCCGGATGTACAGCGCTACCTGGAAGGCAAACCGGTAAAGAAGGTGATCGTTGTAAAAGGAAGAATTGTGAATATCGTCCTGTAAGCGGCAACCCGTAAAACCATTGCTGCGCTTAAAAGCGCATAAACGCTTCGATCTGCTGGTTGGTGAATTTCAGGGTGTCTTCCTTATGGAACCGGCCCTGCTCATCCAGCTCCTGCCGGATGTGCGGTATATGGATACGTAGCGGCATCACATCGAGCCGTATGTAGTGGCAGATACCGGTAAAGTGGTCTACCCCCCTGATATTCCCGTACTTTCCGCTGGATATGCCGACCAATGCAGACTTTTTGCCAAAAAAGCTGTCGGGAAAAGCACAGGCATCCACAAAGGTTTTCAGTACACCCGGAAAACTCCCGTTATATTCCGGGATGACAAAAATGAACTTTTCGGTGGCCGTGACACGATCCTGCAGCGGCTGGAATGCCGTGCTGCGGTGGCCGTACAGGTCAGACGCAATCAGGTTATCCGGCAACATCTCCAGTGAAAGGATTTCCGAAGCATGCCCTTTCTCCTTCAGCTGCTGCTGGTAGTATTCGGCCACTTTCAGTGTATTGCTGTGAGGTCGGTTTGTTCCTGCTATTATTGTTGTCATGCTGAATTATGTCCCTATTTTTGTATCTTAGCCGCTAGTATTTTCCGGCTGTGAAAGGGGCGAAATTAATGATTAAACCGCATCCGGATCACCAAAAAATGTTAAAAAATGTTTTTTGACGGTAAAGCACGGCAACAATTCCCGAACTTTGCAGGCGGAATCAGGCAACGAACGATTAATAGCTATCGTATACATGGGTAAAATAATAGCATTGGCCAATCAGAAAGGCGGTGTCGGCAAAACTACTTCTTCCATTAACCTGGCTGCCAGTCTGGCTGTGCTGGAATACCGTACCTTATTGGTGGATGCGGATCCACAGGCCAATTCCACCTCCGGAATAGGCTTTGATCCACGCACCATCACATCCAGTATCTACGAGTGTATCGTGAACGACGCCAATCCCAGGGAAGCGATCCGTGCGACAGAAACCCCGTATCTAGACCTGCTGCCGGCCCATATCGATCTGGTAGGTGCTGAAATTGAAATGATCAACCTGGACGACCGGGAATTTAAAATGAAGGGCGTGCTCGGGCAGGTAAGGGATGACTACGACTTTATTATCATTGACTGCTCCCCCTCGCTGGGGCTGATCACCATCAATGCGCTTACAACAGCCGATTCGGTGATCATACCGGTACAGTGTGAGTACTTCGCTCTGGAGGGCCTGGGAAAGCTGCTCAATACCATTAAGATTGTCCAGAATCGCCTGAATAAAGATCTGGAAATAGAAGGCATCCTGTTGACGATGTACGACGTGCGCCTGCGGCTGGCCAACCAGGTGGTGGAAGAAGTACGGACACACTTTAATGACCTGGTTTTTGATACTATCATTCAACGGAATACCCGCCTCAGTGAGGCACCCAGTTTCGGCGTATCGGTGATCATGCATGACGCCAATTCAAAAGGAGCAATCAACTACCTGAACCTGGCCCGCGAGATCCTGCAGAAAAACGGGATGATGAAAGAGGCGGTGGGCAGTAAGCTTTAGGTGGTAGGCTTCAGGCTTTAAGCAGTAGGCTGACGGCCTAAAGCAAAAAACAATAAATACTTAAAAAGGCTGATGGCCTAAAGCCAACAGCCCATAGCAAAAAATGGCACAACAGCGAAAATTCGGTTTAGGAAAGGGGTTAAGTGCTCTGCTGAATGATACGGAAGAGGTTAAACAGGCGGGAAGACAGCAGGACCTGGCCGGGCATGAAGCCCCCGGATCTGTCAGCCACATCCCCATCAGCCAGATTGAAGTAAATCCGTTTCAGCCACGTGCGGACTTTGATGAGCAGGCCCTGGATGAGCTCGCGGCATCCATCCGCCTGCAGGGGCTTATTCAGCCGATCACCATCCGGAAGGTCTCTGCCGGTTCCTATCAGCTTATTTCCGGCGAACGGCGGTTACGGGCTTCCAAAAAAGCCGGATTAACAGCCATCCCGGCGTATATCAGGACTGCCAACGACCAGCAGATGCTGGAAATGGCCCTTATAGAAAATATCCAGCGCGAGAACCTGAACGCCATTGAGGTAGCGCTCAGCTTCCAGCGCATGATCGAAGAGTGCAACCTGAAACAGGAGGAGCTGGGCGACCGTGTCAGCAAGAACCGGTCGACCGTTACCAACTACCTGCGACTGCTCAAACTACCTCCCGCTATACAGGCGTCCATCCGTGACGGACAGATCAGCATGGGCCACGCACGCGCACTGATCACCATCCCCGAACCGGATAAGCAACTGTTCCTGCATCAGGAGATCATCAGCAAAGGCCTGTCCGTGCGAAAAGTCGAAGAGCTGGTACGGATGCTGCAGGAGGCCTCCCAGGGCAGGAAGAAGAAAACAACCGGCGGAAAACCTCTTTCTTTCCAGTACCAGAAAATACAGGATGACCTGGCCTCCAGGTTTGCCACACGCGTGAAACTGAACGTGAAAGGAAACAAAGGCACCGGGTTAATAGAAATCCCATTTACCTCAGAGGATGACCTGAACCGGATCCTCGAACTGCTGGACTGGTAAGATGAGGACGCGCCTTTTCATACTTACCCTGCTCGGAGGGTTGCTGTTTACGGGCACCGCGTTGGCACAGGAACCCGACAGTGTCATGCGGAAACGGGCTCAGGATATTTCCCGGGACTCCCTGAATGCACAGGATACCACCAACCTGCCCAAACCGGACAGGCGAAAGCGCCGTGAAAAGGCAGAAGAAGAAATATCCAACGTTTTTAAGGATTCGGCACGCCTGTCTCTGGAGCATATTGCCCGGCAGGCCGTGCGCCGCTCACTGATCCTGCCCGGCTGGGGGCAGGTCTACAACGCGCAGCAATGGCACCTCCGGAAAGAAGACCTGAAGGCACGGGGCGTACACAGCCCGAAACTATGGTGGATCAGCGTACCGGTCATCTATGGCGGTTTTGTCAGCGTGGGACTGATGTTCGAGTTTAACCACCGTTATTATAAGATCTTTCTGGAAGAGGTGCAGTACCGCCTGGCTAATAACGATGCTTACCTCAATGAGGAATACCGCTTTGCCAATACGGATTACCTGATCCAGGTCAAGGACTATTACCGGCGTAACCGGGATCTGAGCGTATTGTTGTTTGTAGGCGTCTATGCCATCAATGTCATTGAAGCCTACGTGAACGGTATGTTTATGCGATATGATATCCGGGACGACCTCACCCTCCGGATCAGCCCCTCACTGTTACCCGCGGCTCCCATACATACAGGAATGCCTATGCCGGCTCCGGGGATAAAGCTCACCTTTGCCATGCGTTGATCATCCGAAGTAAACTTACTTCGAAGGAGCCGAGGTCTGCATTCGGTAATAACAACCTGTTTTTTTCTCGGCTTATACCTGCCTTCACAGAAACACAACATGTGTTGACCGGCAGGATGTTTACATTCGGTTAAAGAAAGTTCCTTTTCTATACCCGTATGTTTGCCTTCCATGGGTGTAAACATACTTTCCCCGGAAAGATGTTTACATTTCAAAAAAGTAAACATCTTTTTGGCGGATGTATGGCTGTGACCGGCCCGAATAACCATACATAACCCCTCAGTATGCTTAAAACAGGCAAAAGCAATGTTGCTTCCGGGAAAAGTAAACCTACCCCGATCCGGAAACCGGTAAATTCTCGCAGAATTTTTTTTAGTACCCGCATAAAATCTGCGCAAAATTATCAGTTTGAATACCTGTCTTCCCCTACCTTTGTGATACATGCGGCATACAATTTATGTCGCAGCGATTAAAAAAAACAGATTTTTTAACTTTAAAGAAGAATGACATGCCAACTTTCCGGAACGGAAAGCTGGACAGAACGCCTCATTACCCGTTCGTCAACGCTGTTTACCGGGTTGGAAAGTCTGAAGGAGTATGAGTTCCGTGTTGCCTATATCGGCAGCCACCCGGCTATCCAATACAGTGATATCGTAAGCAGCCTGGTATTGTAGATTGCCCCGGTCTGTGAAGCAATGTGATTTTATTGCACTCTTCCGCGGATTATTGGTGAATATATCTTACTTTCGTCATGTTTCCCCGCTACCTGCCTGCGCAGGTTACAGGGGACAGAATGACGAATGCGCCAATAAATATGAACATAGTCCTTATCGGATACGGCAAAATGGGCCGTATTATTGAACGGTTCGCTATCAGCCGGGGCCACCGGATCGGCCTGGTCATTGACGAACATAACCGGGAGGAGATCACTCCCGAAGCGCTGCAGGGTTATGACGCAGCCATCGATTTCAGTACGCCGGCAGCGGCGGTCAGCAATATTGACCTGTGCTTTACCGCTGATCTGCCTGTCGTCGTAGGAACCACCGGCTGGTATGATGAACTCCCGGCTGTAAAAGAACGCTGCCTTGCCGGTAACAAAACGCTGATGTATGGGTCTAATTTCAGTATCGGTGTCAATGTGTTCTTCCACATCAACCGCCTGCTGGCACGGGCTATCAACCCGTATAAGCAATATGACGTACAGGTGGAGGAGATACATCACACCCATAAACTGGATGCCCCGAGCGGAACGGCGATTACCATCGCAGAGGGTATCCTGGCAAACAATGACAGCAAATCCCGGTGGATCAATACCCTGATCGGGGAAGGAGAGGAAACGGTCCCCAAAAAAGATGAGCTGCTGATTGAGTCGCACCGGATTGAGGAAGTGCCCGGCACGCATACCGTGCTGTACAGTTCAGAGGTGGACCAGATTGAGTTTAAGCATACTGCCCATAGCCGGGCGGGTTTCGCGCTGGGGGCTGTGATTGCGGCAGAATGGCTTGCCGGAAAGAAGGGATTTTATGCCGTAACGGAGATGTTCGACTTTTCTATCACATAACTTCGCTATTCAATTAAACAACATGAACTATATTATTGCTGTGCTGATCATCATCCTTATCCAGTTTGGTCTCTGGAAACTATTCGTAAAGGCCGGACGTCCAGGATGGGAATCACTCATTCCTTTTTATCGTGAGTATATCATCTGCAAAATAGTGGGCCGGCCGGGCTGGCTGGTAGCATTGCTGCTTATACCCGTTATCAACCTTTTTGTCGCGATCAGTATCTACCTGGATTTTGTCAAATGCTTTGGCAAGCGGTCTTTCCTGGAACACGCAGGTGCCATCCTGCTGCCATTTGTGGTCTTCCCCCTCTGGGGAGCGGATAAAAACACGACCTTCTGGGGAGCCTCTGCCACGCCGGAGTTCCGCGAGAAATATCCCTATAAAAAAACAGCGGCACGTGAGTGGGCGGATGCCATTATTTTTGCGGTGGTTGCCGCTACGCTGATACGGGGCTTTCTCATTGAAGCCTATATGATTCCCACCGGCTCCATGGAGCGCAGCCTGTTGGTAGGTGATTTCCTGTTTGTCAGTAAGGTGAATTACGGTGCCCGTATTCCAATGACACCGGTGGCATTTCCTTTTGCGCACCACACCATGCCGGTTACGGGCGGAAAAGCATACTGGGAAGGAATCAGACTGGGATACAACCGTCTCCCCGGTTTCCAGCAGATCAAACGGAACGACGTTGTGGTATTCAATTACCCCGTTGAAGCCGATGAGCCGTGGAACCGGCCAGTTGATAAACGGGAGAATTATATCAAACGGGCAGTGGGCATACCGGGTGATACGCTCTCTGTCGCTGATGCGCAGGTCTATGTGAACGGGCAGCTGGGTGAGAATCCGCCCCGGGAGCAACTGTTATACGATGTGATCACCGATGGTACGGATATTAATCCTCAGCGCATCCTTGATCTGCGGATTGAAGCGGAGCGGACCGGACAGAACTCGTATAAAATGTACCTGACCCATGAATTGGCAGACCAGATAAAGGGCTGGGCCAATGTGCGGCAGGTAAGGCCCTGGCTCCGTCCGTCCGATTACGCGGAACCGGGTATGTTCCCTGAAAACGCACCATACCGGTGGAACCAGGATAACTTCGGCCCGATTATCGTGCCCAAAAAAGGCTGGACCGTACAGCTGGACAGCCTGACCGTGCCGCTATATGAAAGGGCGATCACTGTGTATGAGGGAAACACGTTTGAACAAAAAGACGACGGCTATTACATCAACGGAGAGCGGACCGATCAGTACACGTTCACGTTCGACTATTACTGGATGATGGGCGACAACCGCCATAACTCCCTCGACTCCCGCTTCTGGGGCTTCGTCCCCGAAGACCATATTGTGGGCAAAGCCCTGTTTGTGTGGCTCAGCTATGATAAAGACGGTACTTTCCTGAGCAAGATACGCTGGAACCGTATTTTCATGGGCATTAACTAACTGCAGGCCGGTAAAAAAATGCCGGCCTGCAACCATTTCATGTATTTTTACATCTTCCTATAACACGGCGGGTTTTTGATGCACACCATTAAGAGGCGTTTGTGTTTATCAGTTAAATCGTAGTGTGTACCGGAAACGCCGATGAATTTGGAGCATAAAGCAACGATAGATGATTTGCTGGAAGGGTGCCGCCGGGGTGAACGACGTGCGCAGGAGTTGCTCTACCGCTCCCTTTCATCAAAAATGCTGGCCGTCTGCATGCGGTATGCCGGTAATGATGCAGAAGCGGAGGATATGCTGCAGAACGGCTTTATCAAGGTGTTCGGAGGCGTGACCTCGTTCCGTGGAGACGGATCCTTTGAAGGCTGGATACGCCGCGTGATCGTCAATACGGCGATTGAGATGTACCGGAAGAACGCGCGTACGCTCAAAACCGTTGACCTCAGCGAGGTGTATGATGCCGAACAGGGAACCTTCAATATGGACCGGCTGGAACAGCTCGATCTGCTGCGGATCATCCAGCTGCTGCCGGATGGTTACCGGATGGTTTTCAACCTGTATGCGATTGAAGGCTATTCACATAAGGAGATTGCCGAAAAGCTGCAGATCAGTGAAGGGGCATCCAAGTCGCAGCTGTCACGTGCCAGATCATGGTTAAAGGAAAAGATAAAAGAAATGGGAGGAGACCAATATGACGTTCATGCAGGATAAGGAGTTTGACCAGGCTATTCAACAGCACCTGGAATCACTGAACCCGGCAGTGCCGCCACGGATATGGGAGCGCATGGAGGCGGAGCTGGACCGGAAAGAAAATAAACCGGTTGCCGGCAGGAAAAACAGGCCGGTTCACTGGCTTGTTGCCGCCTCTATACTAACAGCAGCTGGCCTTGGATGGTGGATGAGCCGTCCGGCGGAAGTGATCTATCTGCACGGAACCTATAACACGACCGCGGCGGAGGAGACGGCCCGGCCGGAGTCGCGTCCCGTAGAGCAGGAGATGACAGCGGTGCCACCGGCGGGTGAACAGTCCATTCGCAAACCCGTCCGGACACGCCGTCCGGAGGCTCTTACTTCCGCAACAACTCCGGCAGCAGTTCCGCAGGTGGCGGCTGCCCCGACCGGCCAGGTGGTGATGCTGACAGAGGAATCAGAAATACCGCACGCGGCACTTTATCAGGAGTTGTCAAAAGTACCGTTGCAAACCAGCATTGTACGGGCCGATGACCAGCCAGCCACCATCACGCACCTGGAAAATATACCGGTATTGGTTTCAGCGGACGCGATTCCCCGGCTGACCCCGCAATCGGACAAGCAGCTTCCGGAGCGGCGTGCGTTCGGGGTCAGCAGCTTGCTTAATATCGTTGTCGGAGCCGTGGATAACCGGCAGGAGAAGATCATTACCTTTACGGAAGACAGCGAGGGCATGCTCTTTATTGATTTTAAAGGGATTGCCGGTAAAAAGAAACGATAAACAGACATATGAAAATCTTACCCTATATCCTATGCTGCCTGATGGCTCTGCCGGCGGTAGCCCAGGAAACGGAACGGCAGTCCCCCCCACGTCGTAAAGTACTGGAGGGAGATACGTTGCTGCGAAGAGACAAGGATGGCAACGAACGGCGGATTGGGATCAATTTTGGCAAAGAGGAAGGAAAAACCCGGGTGGACGGTACGATACAGCCCGTAGAGAAACGGTCATCCAAACCGATTTACGGGATCACCCTCTCGCGGATTGACCTCGGGCTGGCAAAAATTGTGGATAATGGCAGCTTTACGTTATCAGATGACAACAGCTTCCTGAAGTACAAGCCCTGGAAAACCTATAATTTCGGGTTTGATCTCCTGCAGGCCGGCTACCGCTTCAACCGCCATTTCAGGATATATGTATCCGGCGGTTTTGACTGGACCTTCATCCGGCTGCGGGAAGACATTGAGTTTATGCGGAATGCGACCCCCTTGCAGTATCAGCATACGGGCATTGACTATGATAAGAACCGGCTTTCTGCCAGTTATTTGCGGATCCCTGTAGCCTTTGAGCATCGGTTTGCCAATCGCCGGATGCGGCTGGCTTACGGACCTACCGGGGACTTTCTGCTCAGTGGCAGTCAGCGGTTTAAAAACGAGGAAGAAAAACGCAAGGTAAAAGACGATTTCAACTTCTCGCAGTTCCGCTACGGAGCCTTTATCCGATGGGGCTATGCCGGTTGCGGGCTGTATGCGAAATACTATTTCAGTGATATTTTTGAAAACAGTCCATCGCAGGAAGGTGTTAAGCATATGACCTTCGGCCTGATGTGGGGCTTTTAACAGACAGGTAAACAATTAATTTTATTAACTTCGGGCCGTTTGCACCATCGTGCAAACGGCTTTTTTTGAATGATACCATGACGGCAACTCCGCCCCCCGGTTCCTGTAATACCCCTGCAACTGCTGTAAAACGCGAGGGCCTGCCATTGCTATACGCGGAAAACCTGACCAGGCGGTTCCCCGGCAAACGGCCGGTAGCAGCCGTGGACCAGGTCACAGCTGGCATGGAAGCGGGGCAGATCACCGCCATCATCGGCGAAAGCGGCAGCGGGAAAAGCACCTTGCTCCGGCTGTTATACGGGCTCCTGGAACCGGATGCAGGGGAGGTTCGTTACCGCGGACTGAAAGTTCCCGGCCCGGGCGAGAAGCTCATTCCGGGCCACGAGGCCATGCGGCTGGTATCACAACATGCAGAGGACCTGAATACCTACGCCAATGTATGGGACAATGTTGCCTCCCGCCTTTCTAACACCGACCTGAAAAAAAAAGAACGGCAAACCGCTGCTATCATGGAGCAACTGGCTATCGCTCCGCTGGCACGGCAACGGGTGGCTGACCTGAGCGGGGGGGAGCGGCAGCGGGTGGCGATGGCGCGTGCGCTCGTAACCGGACCGGAAGTATTGCTGATGGATGAACCGTTTAACCAGGTAGACGCAGCTTTCCGCGATACGCTGCAACGGGATATCCGGCGCATTGTCCGTGAAACCGATCTGACCGTGGTGATGGTATCACATGACCCTGCGGAAGTACTGGCCCTGGCCGATCACCTGCTGGTCCTGCGCCAGGGGCAACTGGTCGCCTCCGGCAACCCTGTCACTCTGTACGCGCATCCGCCCCATCCGTATCCGGCTGTCCTGTTGGCTAAAAGCAATATCCTGACTGCTGCAGATGCGGCCCTGCTGGGCATCCGGACTGAACCGGGGAAAGAGACGACGGCCGTTCACCCGGAATGGTTGTCCGCCCGGCCCGATCCTGCCGGGCCGTTCATCGTACGCGATGTTTTTTATAAAGGATTTTACCAGGAGGCCGATATCACCTGCGGGGAGCTGGTGGTCCGGCTGATCCACAGAGACGAAACCCCGCTGCAGGCGGGGGAACAGGTTGCCGTGCAGGTTAGCCGGTACGTGACCTTTTAGCCTACTGCACCACTTTGTTGGCGCAGGCGGAGCTGGCAAAAGCCTCCGGCTTCGCTTTAAAAACAAATCCCATGCCCAGGATATATCCCATCGCCTCATGCAGTGCCTGGTTGGACTTGAACATCGGGTTGGTATTGATATCAGCATGCACTTCGAGGTCCACATCATAGCGATCAAGCAGGTCGCACAAGGCATAGGCCGTTTCAATGGACCGCTGTACCTCCGCCAGCATCCGCTCGCGGATAGACATTTTCAGCTGGCTGCGTTCCTGGTGAATATACATGAAGCCCCCTTTCTTCACGCGAAGAAAAACGATGACGGTAGCAAAGTCGGTAATACCTCCTTTTACCTGTGAATCGGTTCCGATACATACTTTCAGTTTGTTTCCCAGCGCATACTCGCGGGCGATGGTTTGCGCTACTTCATCCGAAATGGGTTTGCGGATCACTTCTCCGCTGAATTTTTTCCAGGTCATTCTGCGTAATGGGTTTAACGTGTTTGCGAACCTAATATGTGCTTAACCAGGGCACGGTCAGAGCGGTTGCATAAAGGTAGCCGCATTTTACCGGATGTTTATACGACCCCTGTTATTTTTTTGTTAACATTTCCTTCATTATCAACATGGTGTAAAATTCGTACATTTGCTTCATGCAACAAGCCCCTCAGGATTTACTGCCAGCCCTGATCGCGTCGCTCGCCGGCCAATATCCGGGAATGGATACCGAAATGCTGGAAGAACGGATGAACATCATCCGGCATAAGCTGAAGTTTTTTACAGAAGATCAGAAACCGGCGGTCTGTTTACTGGGGTCTGCCACGGGAGACCAGTATCGGGATGCCTATACAGAAGCATTGGTGCAACTGTCCGGTGGCCGGATCTGGCGGCCGGATGCAGGCACTCCGGAAGGGCCGGAATTACTGCTCATTGTTTACCGGGGGCCCCTCTCCAAAGAGCTGGAAGCATTACCGGAACTACTGATGCAGCCGCAGTGGGCAGTATCACCCGCCGTGCAGCATAACCGGATTTATCTGGCGGATGGGAACCGGTTCCTGCAAGGACCCGGTGCGGGAATGGCGGACGATGCGGAACTGCTGGCAGAGATCATTCACCCCAAACAGTTCATTTATGGGTATAACGGAGACGGATGGCTGCAGTTTGAGATTTAGTGCGGCTCTTCCTGCTTAAAGAACTTAGCATCAAAGTACTCCCGGTTCATACGGGCAATATTTGTCAGCTTGATACCTACAGGGCATTCTGCTTCGCAGGCACCGGTATTGGTACAGGAACCGAAACCTTCGGCATCCATCTGGGCTACCATCGCCTGCGCACGGCTATAACGTTCCGTTTGTCCCTGTGGCAACAGGGCATATTGTGAAATTTTAGCAGACACAAACAGCATGGCCGAAGCATTCTTGCAGGCCGCCACACAGGCCCCGCAACCAATACAGGTAGCGGACTCAAACGCCTCGTCTGCCACGACCTTCGGAATAGGAAGGGTATTCGCGTCAGGTACCCCACCGGTGTTCACGTTGACATAGCCCCCGGCCTGCTGTATCCGGTCAAAAGCAGTGCGGTCAACCGCCAGGTCCTTGATCACAGGGAACGCAGCTGCACGCCAGGGCTCGATCACAATGGTCTGCCCGTCATGGAAACTGCGCATGTGCAGCTGGCAGGTAGTGGTTTCCTGCTTCGGCCCATGCGGCCTGCCGTTGATATGCAGGGAACACATACCGCAGATGCCCTCACGGCAATCATGGTCAAAATAGATCGGATCCTCACCCTTGCGGGTAAGCTCTTCGTTTACCACATCCAGCATTTCCAGAAAAGACATGTCCTGAGAAATTCCATTGGCCTGGTACGTCACAAATTTACCCCGGGTTTCTTTATTTTTCTGACGCCATACTTTCAGCGTCAAATTCATCTGTCCGCTCATTTTTTTTTGCTTTAAGCCGTAAGCGACAGGCCTTACTTAGGCCACGGACTTACTGCTTGTCTTTTTTAACTTAATCGTTGTTTTTATATGCTTATAGCTTATCGCCAGCAGCCTACTTATAACTTCTTTGCGTTAATTTAACATTCTCAAACACCAGCTCTTCTTTATGCAGCTCCTCGGGCTGGTCATCCCCCTTGTATTCCCAGGCCGACACATACGCAAAATTCCCGTCATCCCGTTTCGCCTCACCTTCCTCGGTAGCACTTTCCTCACGGAAGTGACCGCCACAGGACTCCCGGCGGTTCAGCGCATCGTCGACCATCAGCTCGCCGAGTTCCAGGAAGTCAGCCACACGTCCGGCTTTCTCCAGCGACCAGTTCATTTCCTCATTTTCCCCCAGTACGGTCACATCCGACCAGAATTCCTGTCTCAGTTCCCGGATGAGGCCTTTCGCCTTTTTTAGTCCCTCTTCATTACGGGCCATACCGCAGTATTCCCACATAATGTGTCCCAGCTTTTTATGGATATCATCCACCGTCTTGCTGCCCTTCAGCGAAAGCAGTTTGTTTACCCGCTCTTCCACTTCCTGCCGGGTTTTTTCAAAGTTCGGATGGCTTTTGTCCACCGAGGCAAATCCAAGCCCTGCCAGGTAGTCTCCTACCGTGAACGGAATTACAAAATAGCCATCTGCCAGTCCCTGCATCAGCGCGGAGGCACCCAGCCGGTTGGCCCCGTGGTCAGAGAAATTGCACTCACCCAATGCATACAGGCCCGGAACGGTGGTCATCAGGTTATAGTCCACCCATATACCACCCATCGTGTAGTGCACAGCGGGGTAAATACGCATGGGTTGCTTATACGGATTCTCATCCGTGATCTGGTAATACATATCAAACAAGTTCCCGTATTTGGCGCGCACGGCGTCTTCACCCAAGCGGTTGATAGCGTCTGCAAAATCCAGGAATACTGCCAGACCGGTTGTACCCACCCCCCGGCCCTCGTCCGCCATCTGCTTGGCATTCCGGGAGGCCACGTCCCGTGGTACCAGGTTCCCGAAGGAAGGGTATTTCCGTTCCAAGAAATAATCCCGGTCTTCTTCTTTGATATCCGAAACGCGGATCTCTCCTTTTCTCAGTTTCTGGGCCAGCTCCACCGTTTTTGGCACCCACACACGTCCGTCATTCCGCAGCGATTCTGACATCAATGTCAGCTTCGACTGGTGGTCACCGGTTACGGGTATACAGGTTGGGTGGATCTGTGTATAACAGGGGTTCGCGAAGAAAGCCCCGCGCTTGTGCGCGCGCCAGGCAGCCGTTACGTTACAGCCCATCGCGTTGGTCGACAGGAAAAACACGTTGCCATAACCTCCGGTACACAGCAACACGGCGTGGCCAGCATGGGACTCGATGGCTCCTGTCTGCAGGTCACGGGTGATGATGCCCTTTGCATGGCCGTCAATCGTCACCACATCCAGCATTTCATGGCGGGTGAACATCTCCACTTTGCCCTTATGGATCTGGCGGTTCAGGGCCGAATAGGCACCGAGCAGCAGTTGTTGCCCGGTTTGCCCGCGGGCATAGAACGTACGGGATACCTGTGCACCGCCGAACGACCGGTTGTCCAGCAGCCCGCCGTATTCACGCGCAAAAGGCACACCCTGTGCCACACATTGGTCAATGATATTGACGGACACTTCCGCCAGGCGATACACATTGGCCTCACGTGCCCGGTAGTCGCCGCCTTTAATGGTATCATAGAACAGGCGATAGACACTATCACCGTCATTCTGGTAATTTTTTGCTGCGTTGATACCGCCCTGCGCGGCGATGGAGTGTGCCCGGCGGGCACTGTCCTGATAGCAGAAAGCTTTCACATTATAACCCAACTCAGCCAGGGACGCGGCAGCCGATGCACCGGCCAACCCGGTTCCTACCACGATGATGGTGTATTTCCGCTTATTGGCGGGATTTACCAGCTTCAGGTTAAATTTATGTTTTGACCACTTTTCGGCCAATAGGCCTTCCGGTATTTTTGAATCTAACATCCTGTGATAGTTTATAGCTTACTTACAAAAAAAGAAATAGAGGGGCATGGCCGCAAAGCCGATCGGGATCAGCACGCCGAATCCCCAGATGCCAATAGCACGGACCAACGGCATATATTTCTTGTGATTGAAACCCAGTGTCTGGAAAGCGCTCTTAAATCCGTGGATCAGGTGGAAAGATAAGGCAACCATGGCAAGCACATAAAAGGCAACCACCCACCATTCCTGAAAGGCGAACTGCACCTGCCGGTACAGGTCTCTGGCACGTACGATTTCTGTCCCGTTGTCCACATATTGCTGAAAATCGCGAAACTCGCCCTTGCTCAGCTCCCGTGCTTCCGTATAACCGGTATTCAGGTCACTCCTGTATTCGATATAGGGTACCTGATCGTTGTGGTACTTCCACCAGAAGCTATACATATGGGTAGCGATAAAGACCAGCAAAACCGTACCCAACACCCCCATATTCCTTGAATTCCAGGCACTGTTGGCATTTCCGTTATAGGCAGCATACCCGATGGGGCGCGCCTTTTTGTTGTGCAGGGTCAGTATCAATGCATACAATGAATGTATGACAATAGAGGCATATAATAAATAAGACACCACCTTGATCGGCGTAAAATGGGTCATAAAGTAGGCATACTCATTAAATGCCTTCCCACTATCATCGTAAAATAACTGCAGGTTACCTACCAGGTGAACGATCAGGAATGTACACAGGAACAACCCGGTTAAACTCATGATCAACTTCTTCCCCAATGTAGAAGTTAACACGTGCTTGGAATTACTCATTATATTTGTGTATTTAATTTTGGTAAGCAAATCTATTATGTTTATTTCGTTTGCAGGAACGGATACAAGAACTTTAATTAATTTAGAACTGTTCTAAGAAAACAGGAGTGACAGAACGTCGTTAACGTTACCGTCCGGATCAGTGTTTTAGCCGGCGGGACGTCGTTTCCCGGGCCCCCGTATCGCCTGCGCCGTCAGCGGATCTTCCGGCCATGCATGCTTCGGGTATCGCCGCTTCAGCTCCCTGCGTACTTCAAAATACGTGCTGCCCCAAAAGCTGCGCAGGTCAGACGTGACCTGTACCGGTTTGTATCCGGGCGACAGCAAATGCATCACTACCGGCGTTTTTCCTTCATTCACACACGGTGTATCCAGCCAACCGAACACCTCCTGCAGGCGAACGGACAACACCGGCGGCTCCCCGCCGGGGAAGTACTGCACACGGATCTGTGAGCCACTGGGCACCGGCAGGCTTCCGGGAGCCAGGCGATCAAGCACCGACTGCTGTTCATAGGCCAGGCTGTGCCGGAGGGCAGCTGCCAGGTCAATCCGCTTCAGGTCTTCGTTTTTCCGTACGTGCAACATATACGGCGACAGCCACTCCCTGTTATGCTGCAACAGGGTGGCTGTGCACACGTCGGGCCAGTCTTCGTGCGGCCGCCATGCGCGGAGGCTCAGCAGGCGGTGCTGTAGCCGCTGCATAGCATCATTGAAATCCAGTAATTGCCTGCCTTCTTTTTCAATAACCCTGGCAACAGCCTCCTGCACGAGGCCGGGGTCCGGATCCGCCAGCGGAACAGACTCCAGCAGGATACTGCCCAGCCGGGTATCACGTGAAGCGACCAGTCCGCCACGGCGGGTATCCCAGGCAATGGTCTCACCAACTGCTGACAGCTGCCTGATGTCGTCTTTGTTAACCGGTGCTGCCAGGAAAATACGACCGGTAATCCCTCTCATATCTGCATGGGCAACGGCCAGCCAGGGTTCGTGCGACAGGTCGTCTTGGTGTGGCATCTGCACGGTACGGCCATTTGCCATCAGGAACTGGCCGGGATTGCCCGTCCGGGCCTGTGCGATACGCTCCGGGTAGGCCCGGGACAGGAGCAGACCAGTTTCATGGGAAGCCACCGGCCCGTTATCCGGAGCAGCACCCAGGTGCTTCCGGTAAACAGCCGCCACGCGCTCTATATTTGCAAAACGACGATCATTGGCGTTACCCCGCCGGTATCTCCGCAAGGCCTCCACGCGTAGGGTCAGATCTGTTCCTGCCTCGGCAGGCAGGGGGTCCCGCTCTTCCAGCAGTGCCGCGATATCGGTTGCCAACGAAGCCAGCCCCTCCTGGTCTGCCCGCAGCAGCATGTGTGCGAGGCGGGGGTGACAGGGCAATTCCTGGATCGCGCGCCCGTGTGGTGTGGTCCTGCCATCCCGAAGCGCGTCCAGCTGCTGCAGCAATGTTGCGGCTTTCTGCAGGGAACCCGCGGGAGGGACAGACACCCAGGAGAGCTGCTCTGCATCCCGCACCCCCCATTGCGCCAGGTCGAGCATCAGCGACGTCAGGTCTGCTTCCATTATTTCCGGAGTTCGGAACGGTGCCATGTGCAGCTGTGTTGCTGCCGACCACATCCTGTAACAGGTTCCCGGGCCCAGCCTGCCGGCACGACCGGCGCGCTGGTCCGCCATATCCAGCGATATCCTTTTGGTCTGCAACCGGGAAAGACCGGAAGCGGCATCAAAGGCCGGTACCCGGCAAAAACCACTGTCAACCACCGTACTTACCCCCTCAATCGTCAGGCTGGTCTCTGCAATATTGGTCGCAAGTACCACTTTGCGCAACTCCGGATGGGGCAGGATCGCCGCCTGTTGTTCAGCGTGCGAAAGCTGTCCGTATAATAAATGAACGGATACACCGCGGAGGTGCCGATCCAGTAACGCGCCGCACCGGCGGATCTCACTTTCACCCGGCAGGAATACCAGGATATCTCCGGATGTTTCCGCCAGTGCCCGCCGAATAATCCCCGCGCAGGCTTCCGGCAGTTGCAGACTATCAGGTTCTCCGGTATACGTTATGGTTACCGGATACTGCCTGCCCGGACTTTCCAGTACGGGAGCCTGCAGCAGGGCTGCCAGGGGTGCTGTATCCAGTGTCGCTGACATGATCAGCAAACGCAGGTCAGGCCGGAGCAGTTGTTGTACTTCCCGTGAAAACGCCAGTGCCACATCACTATGGATCCGTCGCTCGTGGAATTCGTCAAAAATAACCAATCCGACCTCTTCCAGGGCGTTATCCCGCTGCAGGAGCCGCGTAAGGATACCCTCTGTAACCACTTCCAGGCGTGTCTGCGCTGATATCTTCTGCTCAAACCGGATCCGGTAACCGATCGTTCTGCCAACCGGCTCACCCAGCAGCGCCGCCATCCGCTGTGCGATGCTGCTGGCCGCCAGTCGCCGCGGCTCCAACAGCATAATCTTCCTGCCCTGCAGCCAAGGTTCATGCAGCAGGGCGAGTGGCAGGACAGTGCTCTTTCCGGCCCCCGGAGGGGCACTTAACAACAAGGTGTTGCCATGGGCAAGCCGTTGCTGTATCTGTGGAATCATACCGCTGACAGGTAGTCCGGTCCCGCTTATATCGATCTCATGGGGCATCGCTGCAAAAGTAATGATACCACATCGGTTAAACAGCACGATATAACATTTTCCGGCCTGTAACGTTATATAGGTACGCCGTACAAACATGCAACAGAAAACCGGATATGCTGCTCTTTTTCGTTTTATGGATGACTGCTTTTCCGATGGCTGTCGTACAGCCTGCCGATACGCCACCGGATCAAACCGGCTTCGGAGACAACAAAACCATTCCCCCCGTACTTGAAAAAAACGTGCTGAAGGCGCTTTCCTACTATCCTGAGCTGAAAGAGACGGATATTCGTATCGTGTTTGCACAAAACCTGAAAGGAACTGCTATGGCGGCACGTCCGGTAGTTGGTTCGCTGTTGCGGAAGAGAAAGAACCGCGCCTACCGAATCCTGATCAGCCCGACTTTCCGGCTGCCTAAAGCCATTGACCCCATCCGGCAGATACCTGACAGTGTGATGATCGGATGGATCGGCCATGAACTGGGACATATCATGGACTATGAGGAACGAAGCAGCCTAGGTGTGATCAGGTTCGGGTTCGGCTATGTGTTCTCCAAAAAATATATCCGCAAAGCGGAACGGATAGCCGATACCTATGCGGTTGAACGCGGCATGGCGGGTTATATCATTGCCACCAAAAACTTTATTCTGGGTCACGCCGAACTGCCCCAGGCGTATAAAGACAAAATTGCCCGCCTTTACCTCTCGCCGGACGATATTGTGGAACTGGTGACCGAACTGGAGGAGGAAGAGCTGGATACGGTCAAAGAAAAAATAATACAGGAGGTGGAAAAACAGGCCGAACCATAGGTTCTTAAACAACAAGAGGACACCCTTATGCAGGGCATCCTCTCATTCCGGACCGTAATATCCGTCCCTACACCTTACTTTTCCGGGTCAACCGGGAAGCTGAGTTCTGCCAGTCGTCCGTCAGAAGAGACACCCCTCAGCCTTACCAGGCCACGTTGGGTATCGGCCAGTGCACTCTCCACATCGTCAACATTATTGACCGGCTTGCCGTTGATATGGGTAATGATCATCCCCCGTGGCACATTATAATAGTCAAATAACCCGTCCCTGTGTACCTGTGAGACCACCACCCCGGAAGAAATTTGGAACTGCCTCTTCTGTGCATCGGTGGCAGGTATAAACCCGGCTCCGAGTTTATTGTAAATCTCGGTTGCACTCCGTTTTGCAGCCTCGTCCCGTTGCCGCTCCGCGCTGGCAGCCTTATCTTCCTGAAGCGTAACCGTTACATCACGCTCTTTGCCATCCCGCTTATATGAAAGTTTTACTTTATCCCCGGGACGCAACCGATACACCCGTTCCTGCAGGTCGGAAGACGTGACAACGGGCCGGCCGTCGATTTTGGTGATAATATCCCCCTGGCGGATACCTGCCTTTTCAGCACCTCCGCCGGGCATCGCATCCCGTACATACAGTCCGTTGATATCCTCCACTCCGAATTCCTTCGCACTTTCCCGGGAGAGTTCCGTGAAGGTTACGCCGATCAGTCCGCGCTTCACTGTTCCGAACTTTACAAAGTCGTCGGCAATTTTCTTTACAATATCAACAGGCACCGCAAAGCCGTATCCCGCATAGTAGCCACTGGGCGAGGCAATGGCCGAATTGATACCTATCAGCTCTCCGTTGGCATTCACCAGAGCCCCGCCGCTGTTACCCCGGTTGATGACCGCATCAGTCTGTATAAATGACTCAATGGCGGTATTAACCAGCTGCTCATTGGGATCCTGTTGTTCCTGGCCCCATCCGCGTTGCTGCTGGCGCTCACGCTGAGAATTGCCAAGAATACCAATACTCCTTCCCTTAGCACTGACAATACCGGCGGTAACGGTAGATTCCAGGCCCAGCGGGTATCCTACAGCCAGGACCCATTCACCGATCTGTACGTCATCCGAATTGCCGAGCTTCACAATGGGAAGGCCTTTCGCCGTTACCTTGATCAGCGCAAGATCCGTATTCGGGTCACGGCCGATGATCTTTGCCTCAAAAATACGTTTGTCCGTCAGGGCTACTTCAATCTTATCCGCATCCTCCACCACATGGTTATTGGTAATAATGTATCCGTCGTCCGATATAATCACACCGGAACCGGAAGCCTGTGCCGGCTGGGCACGTTGCTGCCTGCCACGCGGGGCACCAAAAAATTCCTCAAACATATCAAAGGGGGTTGCGCCGCCGCCACGCTGCGTCCGGGAGTACGTTGTTTTGATATGGACTACCGCCGGAGAGACGGCTGCCGCCGCCCTCGTGAAATCAGGGTTCCCTGTTGACGAGATCAGCTTTTCCGGATTATTCGCATAATGTATTTCCTGCCTCTCCAGGAAAGACATGGAATTTTGCTGTTTTTGTTCCAGAAGCTTATAGCCTCCGACAGCAATGGCGCCGCCCACAACGGCGGCCAGTAAAGATATTCCGAATTTTTTCATCTGTATAAATTATTTTTAAGTGGTGATGAAGCTTGTATGAGTAGTTGCTTTTTGTAAGCAACAGCTCATGCAGGTCTCCTATTTTATATTACTATTCACTTCGTTGTACTTACCGATTTCAAATGTAGTACCATTTCTAACTATACAGCAAGCTGAAACCCTTTGTTTTGTGTTAAATAATGTTAAAGCAAACAAAGTTATTACAAAAGCCCTTTCCGCGAATTTTAGCTACCTTTGTGCAGATATATTGAGATGAGTACCTTTCATTTTTATAAATACCAGGGAGCAGGCAACGATTTCATTGTGATGGATAACCGTGATGGCTCCTTTAATATCCATGAAACCAAGGTGCTGGCCCGGCTTTGCGATCGTCGCTTTGGCATCGGGGCCGACGGCATCATGCTATTAAATGCTGCCGATACCGTGGATTTTGAAATGGTATATTACAATGCTGACGGCCGCGAAGGAAGTATGTGCGGCAACGGAGGGCGTTGTATCGTGGCTTTTGCCAAAGAGCTGGGAATTATTGACAGCGAGACTGTCTTTATGGCAGCCGACGGTGTGCATCATGCCAGGATCAACCCTGAAGGCGACTGGGTAACCCTGCGGATGGGCGATGTGGAAGAGACGTTCCGCGACGACGACGCTTATGTGCTGAATACCGGTTCGCCGCACTACGTAAGAACGGTCGCTAACCTGGCATCCCTGGACGTGTATACGGAAGGGAAGAACATACGCTACAGTGACCCGTACCGGGAAGATGGTATCAATGTTAATTTTGCTGAAGACGATACCGAGGGTTACTTCGTACGCACCTATGAGCGTGGCGTGGAAAATGAAACCCTGGCCTGCGGGACCGGAGCTACCGCCGTTGCGCTGGCGATGGCACAGGAAAAAGGGTTACAGGGAGCCCATATCACCCCTATCCGGGTGGCAGGAGGTAACCTCCGCATTCATTTTACCCGGAATGGCGAACGGTTTACGGATATTTTTCTGGAAGGTCCTGCCGTATTTGTCTTTGAAGGACAGGTTTCCGTCTGAAGTCCGGAAACCCGAAGGTGTATATCCTGCAGCGTATGACACCTTTCAATGATAATCCCTATATTTAACGCTTTTTATTTCCATATCCGTATCTGTCTGTATGCTACGAGTAGACGTTAAGAAGCCGCACCAGCTGGTATATTCTCTTTGCCTGCACCCGTACCTGGGGTACCTGATTGAGCCGCACATCATCCAGCTCAATCCGGATGGAGGTTATTCGCTTACCTATCAACGCCTTTTCAGCAATACAGCAAAAGATTTTGCCCGGATACTGGATGAGAAAGACCTGAAACTGATCCGGCTGCTGGAAGACACCGAGCAAAACCATCTCATCCGGCGTTTTTACAAGAAACCGATACGCCCGGCTGAATTTTTCACCACAGTTTTTGACGACCGTCTATTCCAGGTAATCCGGCCGAAGATCGAAAACAAGCTCATCGAAGCGTTAGCCTTGCTGGCAGATAAGCCCCTGTTTTTAATGAGCCGGGAGGGCTGGCCCGTGGAGCGCAGACTCGGCATGGCACCGCAACCGGCTTCGGTACTTTTCCATTTCAGGAGAAACGATGAGGAAACACGGTATTTCCCAACCATCAAGTACAATGATATGCGGATTGAGTTCATGTATAAGGATGCGCAGATCATTGTGAATCAACCTGCCTGGCTGCTGCTGGACGATACCCTCTACCATTTTGACCAGCCGCTGGACGGCAGAAAGCTCAGCCCTTTCCTGAATAAACGGTACATATCCATAGGACGTGCCACCGAACGCCGTTATTACGAAACATTCATCCAGGGTCTGATTGAGAAACACCATGTCTATGCAGAAGGCTTTGATATACAAACGCACCAGCACAACGCTTCGCCGGTGATCCGGCTGCTATACATAGAAAACGGTGTTTCACAACTGGAGTTACTTTTTCAGTACGGTCCTTACCTGTTTGCTGCCGGAGGTGACAGCAGGGTGACGGTACGGATGCATTACGATGAAACAACAGATCGCTATGTCTTTCACCGCATCAAACGTTCCCTGCAATGGGAAGAAAACCGGCTGCGTGAACTGCTTGATATGGGATTACAGAAAACCGATGCGCTGTTCGGCAACCTGGAGGTGAGAAGCACAGAAGAGGCGGGGGATGACGGGTCGGTGATCGACTGGCTGCAACGGAACCACCATACCCTGGCTGAGAAAGGTTATCGGATTGAACAGGAATCGCACAAAACCCGGTTCTTTTTCGGGCATACCGACCTTTCCATAGAGGTGAAAGAGGAGAACGACTGGTTTGATGTGCAGGCGATTGCCCGGTTCGGACCGGTCTCCATCCCATTTGTGGAGTTACGGCACCACATCCTCAACCATATCCGGGAATACCGGTTGCCAACCGGGGAAACGGCCCTCATTCCTGAAGCCTGGTTTGCACAGTTCAGCAATGTATTCCACTTCTCTCCGGAGAGAAAAGCCATCCGGCTGGAGAAGTATCACCTCGGTCTGATCAATGACCTGCGGGAAAGCGAGCTGGTGCAACTCACGATGGAACGCCGGCTGGAGCGCTTGCATAATTTCACGGAGATGGAAGATATACCGGAACCCCAGCATTTCAACGGGTCATTACGCTCCTATCAGAAAGCCGGATACAACTGGTTTCACTTCCTCAAAAAATACCGCTTTGGCGGTTGCCTGGCTGATGATATGGGACTGGGTAAAACTATACAGACGCTGGCCCTGCTCCAGAAGAACAAAGAAGAGCTCGACGCCCGTGGTGAGCAGGGTACCGCACTGATCATTATGCCCACCTCGCTCATATACAACTGGCAGAACGAGGCGGCCCGGTTCGCCCCAGACCTGGGGATCCTCGTGCACACCGGGGCAGGCCGTACCCGGCAGCCGGAAGATTTTGCGGCATACGACCTGGTATTTACAACCTATGGCATTACCCGCAGTGATGCCGAACTGCTGAAAGCATTCCATTTCCATTATATCATTCTGGATGAAAGCCAGAATATCAAAAACCCGTCAT
>CAZJKM010000002.1:83454-84647 GCA_964546645.1 uncultured Sphingobacteriaceae bacterium | reverse complement strand
GGAACCAGGCACAATGCCCGCCCGGAGTCATTTCTGCAGCCACTTTGTCGCACCATCCCCGCCGTCCGGAACACCACAGTCTTGCTTTGGGGTTGAAAGGGGCAACCATGTGGAGTATCATCTTATATACCCAGATTCCCAAAGAATAAATTAACCGCATGTGCTATAAATTAAATTTTCTATCTTCGCCAAAGATATATAAACATGAACAGAAAACGCATCCTCATTACAGGAGCCGCTGGTTTCCTGGGCTCACATCTCTGTGATCGTTTTATTAAAGAAGATTACCACGTGATCGGCATGGATAATCTGATCACCGGGGATTTACGAAACATAGAACATCTTTTTCAGCTGGAAAGTTTTGAGTTTTATCACCACGACGTTTCCAAATTTGTGCACGTGCCGGGCAAGCTGGATTATATCCTGCATTTTGCGTCACCGGCAAGCCCGATCGATTACCTCAAGATCCCGATTCAGACCCTGAAAGTGGGTTCATTGGGTACGCACAACCTGCTGGGACTGGCCCGAAGCAAAGGAGCCCGTATTTTGGTGGCCTCTACGTCCGAGGTGTATGGTGATCCTACCATCAGCCCGCAGCCTGAAGAGTACTGGGGCAATGTGAACCCGGTGGGTCCCAGGGGAGTTTACGATGAGGCAAAGCGTTTCCAGGAAGCCATAACTATGGCTTACCACACCTTTCACGGGCTGGAAACGCGTATTGTGCGGATTTTTAATACCTATGGCCCCCGTATGCGGCTGAACGACGGTCGTGTGCTGCCGGCTTTTATCGGGCAGGCGCTCCGCGGAGAAGACCTTACCGTATTCGGTGATGGTAGCCAGACCCGTTCTTTCTGTTACGTGGATGATGAGGTGGAAGGCATCTACCGGTTGTTGCTGAGCGATTATGCCCAGCCCATGAACATTGGCAATCCGGATGAGATCACTATCAAACAATTTGGTGAAGAGATCATAAAACTGACCGGCACCACGCAAAAGCTGGTTTATAAGGAATTGCCGGTGGATGACCCCAAGCAGCGCCAGCCCGATATCAGTAAGGCCAGGGCCCTATTAGGTTGGGAGCCGAAGGTGAGCCGTGAAGAAGGCCTTCGTATCACGTATGAATACTTTAAATCATTGCCGGAGAAAGAAATCAAGCATAAGGATTTTTCTTATTATAACAAGTGAGACGCCAG
>CAZJKM010000002.1:80653-83354 GCA_964546645.1 uncultured Sphingobacteriaceae bacterium | reverse complement strand
TTAGACAATTATTAATAGAATCAGATGAGCAAAATTTTGGTAACCGGCGGAACCGGCTATATCGGATCACATACGGTCGTTGAATTACAGCAGTCAGGGTATGAGCCTGTTATCGTGGATAATCTGTCTAATTCAACGGTTAAGATATTGGATCAGATAGAGAGAATAACCGGTAAGCGGCCGGAGTTCCATGAGTTTGATCTGTGTGACACGGACCGGACGCTGACATTTATTCATGACCATGCTGACATCTCGGGGGTGATTCATTTTGCCGCGTCTAAAGCGGTGGGTGAATCGGTACAGCAGCCGCTGAAATATTATCACAATAATTTTTTCTCGCTGATCAACCTGCTGAATGCATTTTCAGGGCGGGAGGTTCATTTTGTGTTTTCGTCCAGCTGCACCGTATACGGCCAGCCTGACGAGCTCCCGGTGACGGAGTCGGCTCCGGTAAAGAAAGCCGAGTCGCCTTATGGTAATACGAAACAGATCGCGGAAGAAATACTGAGTGAAACAGCCGGTGCTTTTGATAACTATAAAGTTATTTCACTGCGCTATTTTAATCCCGTAGGGGCGCATGAATCGGCGCTGATCGGCGAACTGCCCATTGGTGTGCCGCAGAACCTGGTTCCCTTCATCACACAAAGTGCGATCGGGAAGCGGGGACCCATAACGGTATACGGAGACGATTACCATACGCCGGACGGCTCTGCCATGCGGGATTATATCCATGTGGTGGACCTGGCCAAAGCACACGTGGCCGCCATCCGGCTGCTGGAGAAAGGAAATCCCAATGGGAACTATGACGTATTTAACCTGGGAACGGGCAACGGGTTTTCCGTGTTGGAAGTAATCCGCGCTTTTGAAGAATCGACCGGGGTGAAGCTGAACTACACGATTGGTCCCAGACGGGCCGGTGATATTGAGCAGGTATGGGGAGATGTCAGTAAGTCTGTCGCAGGCCTCGGCTGGAAAGCGGAGCTGGGTATCGATGAGATGATGCGGTCAGCCTGGAAATGGGAGCAATATATTCATAACAATCCGTTGTCATAAGGCACATGCGCATTAATGAGGATCCGGAACTGAAAGAGGCTATTTTAGACCTGCCGCCAAAGGAAAAGGATAAAATGCTGCTCAAACTGATCAGTAAGGATACAGTGTTAATGAATCAATTGCATTTCAGGTTGCTGGAAGATGAGACTGATCTGCATGACCGGCAACAGCAGGTGCGCGCGAAGCTTGAAAAGCAATTAGAACGGATAGACGCACAAACGACGCAACGGAAATACACGGCCCGGAATTTGTTGTCTGATCTGAAATCCGCCAGTGGCATCGTGAATGAGCATGTACGTATCACGAATGATAAGATGGGAGAAATTGATATGCGGCTGTATATACTGGAGCAGAGCATCATACGTTATGGAAAGCAGTATATGGGTGAGGCAGATTATTTTAACGGGCGTTTACTGGCTTACCAGGCAACGAGGCTCAAAACAATTTTGGGGAAATATCAGACCATACACGAGGATCTGCAGTTTGATTTCAGAGAAAGGCTGAATGAGGTCCTGCATGTTGCGTTTCATTCGGCGATCAAAGCGGATGCCATTGCATTGAAGCTTCCCCGTGAAGTATAAATAGTTATGTCTAAAACAATTATTGTCACCGGCGGTGCCGGATTTATCGGTTCGCATGTCGTGCGCAGGTTTGTGAATACCTATGCAGATTACACTATTATCAATCTGGATAAACTGACCTATGCGGGTAATCTTGCCAATCTGAAGGATATAGAAGACCGACCCAATTACCGGTTTATAAAAGGTGATATCACCGACGCAGCTTTTATTGATAAACTGTTTTCGGATGAACAGCCGGACGCGGTAATCCATCTGGCGGCGGAAAGCCACGTGGACCGGTCGATCGCCAACCCGCTGGAGTTTGTGCTGACCAATGTGGTCGGAACGGTCAACCTGCTCAATGCGGCACGCCGGTACTGGGAAAGCAATTATGCTGACAAGCGGTTTTATCATGTGTCAACCGATGAGGTCTACGGGGCATTGGGTGAAACGGGTATGTTCACCGAAGAAACCAGCTATGACCCGCATTCACCGTATTCGGCCTCCAAAGCCGGGTCGGATCATTTTGTCCGTGCTTACCACGATACATACGGATTGAATACGGTTATTTCCAATTGCTCAAACAACTATGGCTCGCACCATTTCCCCGAAAAGCTGATTCCGCTGGCCATCAATAATATTAAAAATAACAAGCCGGTGCCGGTGTACGGCAAGGGGGAAAATGTGCGCGACTGGCTTTGGGTGGAAGACCATGCCCGTGCCATTGACGTGATTTTCCATCAGGCAAAGGCCGGGGATACCTATAACATCGGCGGGCATAATGAATGGAAAAACATTGACCTGATCCGCCTCCTGTGCCGGATTATGGACGGCAAGCTGGGGCGTAATATGGGTGAATCAGAAAAGCTGATCACCTTTGTCAAGGACCGTGCCGGGCATGACCTGCGTTATGCGATTGACTCCTCAAAATTACAGCGGGAACTCGACTGGGTACCCAGCCTTCAGTTTGAAGAAGGACTGGAAAAAACGGTTGACTGGTACCTCGCAAATGAAGACTGGCTCAATGACGTCACGTCAGGCCATTACAAGGAATATTACCAGAAACAGTATGGTTAGTTATGAGTTAT
>CAZJKM010000002.1:52106-80553 GCA_964546645.1 uncultured Sphingobacteriaceae bacterium | reverse complement strand
CGTCAGGCCATTACAAGGAATATTACCAGAAACAGTATGGTTAGTTATGAGTTATGAATGATGGTAGTTTTGCATTCATCATTCATAACTCATCATTCCTCATTCATATCTCAACGCCTCAATCGGATCCAGGCGTGCGGCCTTGGCTGCGGGATACAGGCCGGACACAATACCGACACTGACGCAGACGGCGATACCAACCAGCATCCATAGCCAGGGTATGATGAAGCCCCCTCCCATGCCTAATGCCAGCAGGTTGCCGATGGAAATGCCAATGATAACGCCGGCTATACCACCCATCAGGCAGATGACCACGGCTTCTGTCAGAAACTGCCTGCGAATAACGGATGGGGTAGCTCCGATTGCCTTACGGACCCCGATCTCGCGGGTACGTTCCGTAACGGATACCAGCATGATATTCATCAGGCCTATAGCAGCGCCGATCAGTGTGATCAGGGCGATGACAACTGCGCCGATTGTCACATATTTCAGGTTATCCATCAGCATTTGTGCGACAGCATCGCTTTTGGTAATGTCAAAATTAGTTTCCTGGGCCACTTTCAGTCCCCGGATATTCCGGAATACCGCAGTGGCCTCCCCGACGGCAGTTTCGGCTTGCCGGGGATCTGTGCTCATTACTGTAATGGTATAGGAAGGGTTGCTTATCGACATCACAGCCCTGGCCTTTGCCAATGGTACGATGCAGGTCTTGTCGCCACCAAAACCTGCGCTGGAGCCTTTGTCTTCCAACAGGCCGATGATGGTATACCTGGAATTGCCAATGGAAATAACCTGGTTGATGGGACTTTCATTCTTTTTGAATAGCCGTTTCCTGATCTCAGAACCGATGATAACCACGCTGTTGCCCAGTGACAGTTCCCGGGGTGAAAAGTTGCGGCCCTCGGTTAATTTGTAACCGGCTGTTTGCAGGTAATTTTCATCTGCTCCCAGAATGTTGATATTGGGGTTTGTTTTTTCACTTTCATACCGGGCGGTTCCGCCAAAGGAAGCAAAGGTATTGATAGAGATAATTGCCGGATACTGGAAATGTTCTTTAAAAGCCACCGCTTCCCTGTAGGTAATGCTGCGGAAAGATTTCGGACGCGTGCCATCGCCTCCGATCCGGATGTTAAGACCGCGGTTTCGGATGGTGAAAGAATTAGACCCCATCGCCGAAAAAGAATCGGTCAGCTGGTTCCGGATGGCATCAATGGAAGTGAGAATCCCTACCAGGGCAGTAATGCCAATCGCAATGATCAATGCCGTCAGTGCTGTTCGCAGTTTGTTGCTTCTGATTGACTGCAGAGATAGTTTTATATTCTCCCGAAAGGACATCTTAACCGGCATGGCTCGCGTATTTCCTTGTTAGACGATTCCGGGATAGGATATGTTACAGCACTCCTTTACACGGCAGCACCGCTTACCAATTCAAAAACAGTGATCTCCGGAAGGATGCCGACACGGCCGGGATACCCGAGATACCCGAATCCGACATTGACATACAGCTGCTGCTGTTGTTGTTTATACAGGCCGGACCATTCTTTGTAAAGGTATTGCACGGGGCTCCATTTGATATGTTCATTTTGCACTCCGAATTGCATGCCATGTGTGTGGCCGGCGAAAGTAACGTCAATATCCGGGTGATTCAGTATTTCGGCCCGCCAGTGCGACGGGTCATGTGACAGCAGTAACTTTACCGGGAGGTCGTCCGTATTTTTCAGTGTCTTTCCCAGGTCCCCGTATTTCGGAAAGCGGCCGGTTCCCCAGTTTTCCACGCCCAATATACCGATCTCTTCTCCATCCACTTTCAGGCGCCGATGCTCATTGAGCAACAAATCCCACCCCATCACCTTGTGCGTGTCTTTCAGCAGCTGCAGGTTCTTAGCTTTAGCCGGAGATGGGGCCTTGCCGTAATAATATTCACCATAATCGTGATTCCCTAATACAGAGTAGACACCCAGTGGCGCCTTTAACCGCGCAAAAATATCCTGGTAGTCCCGCATTTCACTCGCAAGGTTATTGATGAGGTCTCCGGTAAAAAAAATGATATCGGGCTTTTCAGCAAGCAGCATTTCCACGCCTCCCAGAACCGCTTTTTTGTTGTAAAAGCTGCCCGAATGAATATCTGATAGCTGCCCGATTTTTATACCGTGAAATGCTTTTGGCAGGTTCGGCAAAAATAACTGCTGCCGCCGGATGCGGTAGTTGTGAGCACCCGATATAATACCCCAACTTAGTCCTGTAAAGGGAATGGCTGCAACCAGCAGGCCGGCACGTGTCAGAAAGTCTGACCGCGAGATACCTTTCACCGGTTGCTCGGGCAGCGGATCTGCCAGATCCCTGCGGCGGGGAAAGGCAAGCCTTTTCAGCCACACCGCACCGCGGCGGATATCATCGGCCAGCAGGACCAGCATATACACGACTTTTGACGAAAATGTAATGAAAAGAGCCACCAATATGATAGACCGTACAGCCAGCCGCAGGTTAATAAAAATAGCAAGTATGACACCGAGCAGCAGCAAAAAGCTGTAGCCCCACCATAGGTAAGTAAATGTGCGCGTTTTTGCCCATTTGATGTTGGTTGCCTTCAGGGCTTTATAGATATAGAAATCTAATAGTAATAATAGAAGAGCATTAAAAAGAAGTACAGACATTCCCCTGGTTTCAGCGTATCCTTATCCCGTTAACTGTTTATTGTTTTCTCAAATTCTGCGCCAGTTTCTGTGCTGCTGATGGTGTTTTCCGGTATAACAAATTGCTTCAAAGCAGTAATCCAAAGCGGATGATCATTCAGGCTCTCCACCAACTGCACGTGTTCTCCGCCCAGTTCCCTGAATTCTTTGTTATATTCCTCACTGATCTCGTACAATGTTTCCAGGCAGTCGGCCACAAAAGCCGGACAGAAAACCAGTAGTTTTTTCTTGCCTTCTCCAGCCAGTTTCTTCAGCACGTCGGTAGTGTAAGGTTCCACCCAGGGGGTTTTGCCCAAGCGCGACTGGAAACAGACACCATATTTCTCTTCCGGCAGGTTCAGTTTTTTTGCCAGTAACCGGGTGGTGGCATAACATTGGGCCACATAGCAGAACTTATTCCGGTCATTGATCTCATGGCGGCATCCGGTTTTGTCGCAGTGGTGGCTGCCTGCTGCATCCACTTCTGTCAATTGCCGCACCGGAAGGCCATGGTAGCTAAACAGGATATGGTCGTAATTTTCAGGCTGGTGTTTGCGGCCGTTATCGGCAAAAGCTTCCAGCATCAGGTCATTGTCGTAAAATGAATTGACAAACGACAGCTGCGGGAACGTATGCCAGGATCTCATCAGGTCCATAACCAGCTCAATGACAGACCCGGTGCTGGCCGAGGCATATTGCGGAAATAACGGAATCACCTGCAGGCTGTCGACCATTGCCGTCTTCAGCCGGTCCAGTGCATCTGCTACAGAAGGGCGCTGGTAACGCATGGCCAGTTCCACGATGTATTCCTCTCCCAATTGCTGTTGTAACAACTGCTGTTGCAGGATGCTGTAATACAATAAGGGAGAACCGTTTTCGCTCCAGATTTCCTGATACAGTTTCGCGCTGCTGAAGCTCCGGAAAGGAACAATAATGCCTTTTACAACAAATGCCCTTCTCAGATAAGGGATATCGATCACCCGCCTGTCCATCAGAAATTCGTTGAGATACCGCCTGACATCCGGAACCGACGGACTGTCCGGCGTTCCCAGGTTCACTAATAAAACCCCCTTTTTCGGCTTTAACATAGTTTGCAAAAATAAGGAATTGCCGGATGAACCGCTTCCTGCAGCAAATAATGTGAGGTTGAGATGACGGGAAACCCCTGTCAGTATCTTTCAAGTACCTGTTTTACCTCCTGCATCAGCCACAGGGGAGTGGAAGTAGCGCCACAGATGCCGACGCTGTCGCCGGGGGTAAACATGGATGGCATCAGTTCGCCCGGATCAGAGACAAAATAACTGTTCGGATTACTTTTTTTGCAGACTTCGTATAAGACGCGGCCATTGGATGATTTTTTTCCGGAGACGAATATGATTTTATCAAAGCGCATGGCAAACACCCCCAGATCCTCATAGCGGTTTGACACTTGCCGGCATATGGTATCATTGGCTTTTACCTCATAACCGCGGTTCTGCAACTCTTCTTTGATGCTGTAGAACTTGTCCGTGCTTTTTGTCGTTTGACTGTATAAGGTGACTTTGTGGGGGAGGTCCACATCTTCCAATTCGGCGATATCCTGAAAAACAATGGCCTCGTTGTTGGTTTGTCCCTGCAGGCCGATCACTTCCGCATGTCCGTGTTTTCCGAAAATGAGGATCTTTTCCTTCGCATCGAACGACGTTTTTACCCGGTTCTGGAGTTTTAAAACGACCGGGCACGAAGCATCAATCAGGGTAATGTTATTTTCCAGGGCAATGCGGTAGGTCTCCGGCGCTTCGCCATGGGCCCTGATCAGTACTTTTTCATTTTTGAGTTCCGGCAGGTCGGCATGACTGATGATACGCAGGCCCTTCGCCGTTAAGCGGGCAACTTCTTCATCGTTATGCACAATATCGCCCAGGCAGTACAGATAGCCGTCCTCTTCCAGGATCTCCTCAGCCATATCAATGGCATAAACAACGCCGAAACAGAATCCGGAGTCTTTATCAATCGTCACCTGTAAGTTGTATGCCGACATATCGCAAAGTTACGTAATTAAATCTTATTTGAGTGTGTCCAGTAGTCTGAACATCTTTTGCCGCATCGCAGCGGCACTGCCGGTGTAGTTATTCACGAGCAGGCTGAACACGACCGGCGTACCGCTTTTAGATGTATGGTAGCCTGTGTAGCCTAATACACCGCTGATCGTTCCGCTTTTCATCTTCATCTGGTTGTACAGGGGCAGGCTTTCATAAAAACTGCTGAACCAGGGTTCCTGCTGTATGGACTGTAAGATACGGGACATGGCGAGTGTCGTGATGTGGTTTTGTGGCGAAAGGCCGCTGCCATCGATGATTCGCAATGCACCTTCAGGAATGTCCAGTTTCTTATTCCAGAATTCGCGGATGATCCTTGCTGCATCTTCTCCATCAACTGCTGACGTGTCTGCTACGGTCATTGCATGCAGCAGGGCTTCCCCGTACAGGTTGATACTTTTTTGGTTGAACCAATAAATCAACTGTCCCAATTCCGGCGATGTATACGTGTCAATCAGGGTGGCTGTTGATGGGAAGGGCGCACCGTTCAGGCGAAGCTGGTGGACCGTTGTTGGTTTATCTGATACCGGGATACCGGCCTGGACCAGCTCCTCCTGTAGCCGGTAAGCAGCATCGTATGCCGCATCCGGCAATGAAAAATAAATAACCTTGCGGAGGTCGATGCCGTGTGTACCACGCAGATAGATCCGGGAAGCATAGGGAGCTGAAAACCCATGGACCTGATCGCCCGATCCTGGTTTCCCGGTAGTTACTTCATTGACCAGCTGAAGATAATCGACAGATGGGATTATTTGCCGGATAGATGCCGGCGTTCCGGGCTGTCTCCCGGCTAAAAATGACACGCCGAACATATTTTCCCGCCAGTTGAGGGCAGAAAAGCCGGCTCCGTAGTAATCTCCCATGTTTTGCCAGGTCCATCCACCGGGGACCTTCTGACCGTCTGAAAGGCGGTCATCGCCAATGATACGCCCTTCAATGCGACGGATACCTGCCTGCCGGATGGCCTGCAGCCAGCGTTGCAGCAGCGTGTCCTCGCGTGACTGCTCAAACCGGTCGCTACCTAACGACGGATCACCGCTACCGCTGATGATCACGTCACCCTTCAGTATGCCTTGGGCATCGAGTGTGCCCGTATATTGTAAAAGGGTAGTGAACCGGTGCGCTGCACCGAGCAGATGGTAAGCGGTTGCTGCCGTCACGGTTTTCAGGGTGGAAGCAGGAGAAAGGCCTGTCCGCTCATTTTTTGCATAAATTACATCGCCGGTCCGGGCGTCAAGGACTGTGATGGAGGCAACGCCATGCTGCAGGGAGGGATCGCTTTCAAATGTGCTGAAAGCCCGCTCCATGTTACGACTGAGTGATTGGGCAGTACTGTTTATCGCAAACAGGCATCCTGTAAGTATCAGAAAAAGCTGCATAACGTGTTTCATGTCATTTCTCCCCGTTTTAGTGTCCGACCACAAAAATGGTAATACTTCAGCAATTGTTGTTCCTTACTGTGCGTTTACTTTTTAAGTATTATTGTTTTTTAATATACAGCATGTTATGGTTTTTTTTATCCGGATTTCCTGTTTTTATGGTTCATGGAATTCCGGATAATGTGTTTGTTTGGAAAAGAAAACCTGCTTAGTTTCGCAGGGTTACAAAAAAGATACAAATGAAAGTTAAATGCAGGATTGTTTTCAGAGCCCTTGGGGTATGGGTTTTCTGTGTGATTGCCGGGTGCAATGGCCGGCAAGCTCCCTCTGAGGGAGTCCGGATGGACAAGGCAGTCCTGATGGATAAGATAAAAGGCGGTTGGGCCGGTCAGACGATCGGCTGTACCTTTGGCTGGCCGTCGGAGTTCCGGTATCTCGGGACTTACATCCAGGATTATGAAACGATCCGGTGGCATGATGACTATGTGAATGAGGCGATGACTGCCTTCCCCGGGTTGTATGACGATGTTTATGTTGATCTGACATTTGTGGAGGTGTTTGAACGGCTTGGGATGGACGCCCCGCTTGATTCGTTCGGTACAGCCTTTGCGGCAAAGGAATTCCAGTTATGGCACGCTAATCAGGCCGGCAGGTATAATTTACAGCAGGGGATTCCGGCTGAAAAGGCTGGACACTGGCTGAACAATCCGCATGCAGACGATATTGACTTCCAGATCGAAGCCGATTTTGCCGGACTGATGAGTCCGGGTATGCCGATGGCGGCAACCACCATTGCGGATAAGGTTGGCCGCCTTGTCAACTCAGGCGATGGTTTATACGGTGGGGTATATGTTGCCAACCTGTATGCACTTGCCTTTACTCATTATGATCTTCCATTCATCGTTAAGGAAGCGCTGAAGGCCATACCGGAAGAAAGCAAGTTCCATCAGTGCATTGCTGATGTGATTGCGTGGCATGGGAAATATCCGTCGGACTGGAAACAGACCTGGTTTGAAATTCAGAAAAAATGGTCGGAGGATGTGGGGTGTCCACATGGAGTGTTTGACCCGCTGAATATAGATGCTAAACTCAATGCAGCCTATGTGGTAATGGGCTTATTATACGGACAGGGTGATTTCGGCAGGACCCTGGAAATATCAACCCGGGCGGGACAGGATTCGGATTGTAACCCGGCTACTGCGGCAGGTGTGCTCGGCGTTATCAAAGGATACAGCCATATCCCGGAAGAGTGGATGGCACCCTTACGAAAAGCGGAACACCGGAATTTCAGTTACACGGCGTTGTCGCTGGAAAAAGTCTACGGGATGGGCTACCGGCACGCGCTGGCGAACCTGGTGCATAACGGGGGGGACACCACCGGCAATACTGTCCTTTTACCGGATATAACGGTAAAAGCTGTCGCCTTTGAAGAGAACTTTGCCGGACATTATCCCCGCGAACGGATGTACTTAGGGGTCTCTTTCCAGGATGAATACGGCTTTTCATTCTCAGGAACAGGCTTTGTTATCCGTGGGCACGTAGCGGGAAAGATGGCCGGCGCGCCGGAACATACCATTCGTGCCGCTCTGTATGTGGATGGCAATGAGGTGGAACAGGCGGATTTTCCACTCCATCCGAATAAAAGCCGGACGGATCTTTTCTGGAGGTACCACTTATCCGGTACCACACATCATGTAACCATTAAAGTGCTTAACCCCCATCAGGATTATGAGGTTAAGATGGCTGATTGCCTGGTCTATGATGATAAGCCGGCGATGCAGCACCAATAAAAAACCCCGCTGTATCCGGAGGGGACGCATGCGGGGTAAATAATCAACCTAAACCTGCTGTAAAGGTAAGAACTAAATTGAGATAAGCAAACTTATTTTACGTTCTCTGTTGCTATATTTTTTTTATCCGGATGTTGCGGAACCAGGCCCGGTCGCCGTGATCCTGTAATGCGATTTTGCCGGAATTAACAATTTTATAGTCCGGATAATCCTTCCACTTTCCTTCTGATTTTTCGTTATTCCACTCGGGTGTCCCTTCCTGAAATTCCACTATTTTTTTACCGTTCAGCCAGTGCTCTACGTGACCGTTGTTATAGACAATTTTGCTGGAGTTCCATTCGCCTACCGGTTTCAGTTCTTTCTGGGTTGTATCAGCTGTATTCATGGCGTAGTTGGCCCCCGCTTTCTGCCAGTCTTCCAGCTTAGCTTTAAAGCCAATATCATCTATCAGCTGGTACTCGGGGCCGGTCTCATACGGACCTTTGTATTTGGGGTCTTCCACGACGTGATACATCAGGCCGGAGTTGCCGCCGGGCGATATTTTCCACTCCCATTCCAACTCAAAATTCCCGAACTCCTGGTCCGAAACAATATCACCGCCTACATCTGCACCACCGGTTTTACCGAGGCAGGTCAGTACTCCGTCTTCCACAATCCAATTTGAAACGGGTTCTGTTTTGTTAAAGCCATGCCAGCCGTTCACGCTCTGGCCGTCAAAAAGTGAAATCCATTCTCCCTGTGCATCCTGGGTAACGGCCGCACTATCCGCGTTGCCGGTTGACTGGTTTCCTGCATTGTTGCAGGAAGCTAATCCTAAAGAAAGCGCCACGAAGGCTGCTATTCCGGTTGTTTTTTTCATAATCATGATATTTTAGCGAGCCAAACTTAGAGAAAAATGGGTTCAATTGCAAGCAAAATATGCCAAATGGACAGATACCTGGCGTCAGAACTTCAGCTCTACGTATACCGGTAAATGATCGGAAGCGTAAGGTTCATGGATCACTTCGTGTTTCAGCACACTGAATTTCTTCGCCGGGTGGTACATCACAAAATCGATCTCCCGATTGGGGTTCTTTTCGGGAATGGTGAAGCCATTTGGAATGCTGCTGCGCGTAAAATACTGATCAAAATGTGTAATGATCTCGGTCTCCGGTTTGGCATTGAAATCGCCGCAGAGGATCACCGGATGTTTAATGCGGCTTAGTTTTTGTGTAATGGCAGGAGCCTGCAGTGCTTTGTTTTCTGCTTTCAGGTCCAGATGTGTGCAGGCGAAAGTCAGCTTTTTCCCATTGGCGGTTTTTACGGTGGCCATAGCAAGTACCCGGGGTTCGCCACCGGCTCCCGCTTTCATGGGCAGGCGAAGGCTGTCCGTCTTCAGGAATGGGAATTTCGAAAGGATCGCAATCCCATATTCTCCACCCTGATAGTCAATTCCTTTTACGAAATAATGGTACATGCCTGTCAGACGGCCCAGCTCAGCAGCCTGGTTGACCGTTTTGCCTGACCGCTCGGTATGGACATCCACTTCCTGCAACGCCACTAGTTCGGCACCGCAGTTATTGATCACCCTGGCTATGGCCGGCAGGTCAATGAAGTCAGGTTTGGATGGCGGGTTGGCATGGTGCATATTATAGCTGAGTACTTTTACGACGCCCTTTTGTGCATAAAGACCGCCTGATACGAGACTGAGAAGAATAAGAAGCAGGTTATTTAAGATGATTTTTCTCATGGTCATTATTTGTATAGCCCAGATTCCGTTAGTTTATTCAGACAGGCACAAAATTAGCTATTATTTTTCCGGTTTCACGATGCAGCATGTAAATACCTGTTGCTCGAGGATATACGCGGATGATTTCTTTTTTGTAAAAACTCGTTGAACAGTATGTTCAGGACTATGGATAGACATCAATTTAATGAAGAACAGCAATTCAGGTGCTGGTGGATGTGGCTGATACTATTGATAGCTCTGGTGCCCCTGCCACTTATCTATCTGGTGCGTACTCTTACAGACAATCAGGTAACCAACAACCCCGTGGCACACATGGTGTTTGTATTGATTGTTTTTATGGTTGCTGCTGTTGCCTTTTTGTTTTTCCTTTTTCTGAAATTAACAGTTAAAATAAACGGGCAGGGTATCTGGTATGGCTTTAATATACCGGACCGCTCACTGAACCTGCTGAAATGGGAGGATGTTGAACGGTATGAGGTCATATCTTACCGTTGTATCGGTTACGGATACCGGAAGCACGCTGTTTATGGCACGGTGTATAACGTAAAAGGCAGGCAAGGCCTGCTGATTGTCACCTGTACGGGAGAACGGTTGCTACTGGGCACTCAGTTGCCGACGGAACTCCTGTATGCCGTGCAGGCAGCGCGGATGTAAATAGCCGGGAAAAGGGTATATTCGTTCACAAATATGTACGTATGAACAGTGTTTTTATTTATTTCTTTGCCTGCTTATTGCTGGCTTTTACCATTCAATGCGGTCCCGGACGCGACAACAACGACCGGAATCCAGCCGATTCGGTGAACAACAGCTTTGATACCTGGAACCAGACCATCCGTGGTGGCTTCAGCGGGCAAACGGTGTTGAGGTTTGACAGTACCCGGCTCGACAGTTTCCTGGTGGCTTATCCGGCTTTCAAAGAATATGAAGAGGATATCCGAACCTTTTATCGGAAACGGGAGTATGCTTATGCCTGGTTTGATGACGGTGGGTTGATTGAACAGGCAGGCAACCTTGCTGACCGGATGATGAACCTGGATGGAGAAGGGTTGCAGCGGGAAATACCCCATAGGGAAGCACTTGATTCACTGATAAATGCTTATCGTCATGCTGAGGAGGAGGTGTCACAGGCCGGCCGCCTGGAACTGATGCTTACCGCGCAGTATTTTGCATTTGCACAGCTTGCATGGGAGGGCATGGATGAGAAAGTAAGCAAGGCCAACGACTGGTTTGTTCCCCGAAAGAAGATATCCTACGAAGCGTATCTTGATAGTATGGTTGCCGGCAACGTGCCGACCTCGGCACCGGTATACCGGCAATATGATGAATTACGGAAATTTCTGCCGGTTTTCCGGAAGCTGGACAGTGCCGGAGCCTGGCCGGCCATCAGCATGGAAAAGAATGTAAAATCATATAAATACGACGATTCATCAGCTATTATGCCTTTGTTGCGGCAAAGGCTGGATATATTGGGTGACTATAAAGGCGACCCGGAAAGTCATCGCTACGATTCGGTATTGCTTGCGGCCGTGCAGCAGTTCCAGGAACGGCACGGCCTTGCGGCGGATGGTGTGATCGGGCCCGGTACGCTGGCCGAACTGAATGTCAGCCCCCGGCAACGTGTCAGGCAGCTTATTGTCAATATGGAGCGTTGCCGCTGGTTGCCCGCACGGATGGACCGCGAATACCTGGGTGTAAACATACCTGAATTTAAGCTGCACGTATACCATGCGGACAGTCTTTTGTGGAGCTGCAATGTGGTAGTCGGCAAATCCGTACATAAAACGGTGATCTTTGCAGGCCATGTAAAATACGTGGTGTTCAGTCCCTATTGGAATGTGCCGCCCAGTATTGTACGCAACGAAATTGTGCCGTCGATGAACCGCAACCCGAACTACATTTCCCGCCAGAATATGGAGATCACGGGGCATAGCGGCGGACTGCCGGTGGTGCGGCAAAAACCCGGTCCACGTAATTCACTGGGTCTGGTTAAATTCCTGTTTCCCAACAGCCACAATATTTACCTGCATGACACACCATCCAAATCGCTTTTCGATGAACCTTCCCGAGCCTTCAGCCACGGCTGCATTCGTGTAAGTGAGCCGGTAAAGCTTGCCCGGTTCTTGTTGAAAGATGATCCTGCCTGGGATGACGAAAGTATCCATAAAGCAATGCAGGCCGGTAAAGAGCGCAGTGTAACGCTGGAAGACCCCGTTCCGGTATTTATTGCCTACTTCACCGCTTTTGTAGACCGTGCTGGCCGGATCAATTTCAGAAAAGACATTTACAAACGTGACGAGCGACTGGCGCAGACCCTGCTGGCGGCCGGAAAGGAAAAATGACAGGGGAGAAGGAAAGCACCGAGATCGGGATACAAACAGCATTCGTAAATATGAACAGCGTCGTTCCTTTTTTCTATTAGGTAACATCGGTAGAAAAATGTAATTTTGCCACGAAAGATGACTCCGTAGCTCAGTTGGTAGAGCAACTGACTCTTAATCAGTGGGTCGAGAGTTCGAGCCTCTCCGGGGTCACGATGAATCCTCACAGCAATGTGGGGATTTTTTACTTATATCCTGAATAACATATTTTTACATACTTATTTTTACCGTGTTTGGTTATTAATTCTGTTAATTTCTAAATGGGGACTATTAATCAAAAAATGAGGATATAGTAGTACCCCATTGAACATCTATTACATAAATATTACAATACACTTATAGATTACTTTATTCTCTCGCAACAGTAACCTAATTCAATCATATATTTGATTATATCGTCTGTTGCAATTTCAAATTGATTAGCTTCAACTCTAAGGATATTTTCTTCATCCTCCAGGTCAAAGTTGATTTTATAGACAGGATACCGTGTTAAAAGAGAAGTTGTTATTTTATCGGCGTCTTCGTCGTTCTCAACATTTGTTTTAAAGATTTCAACCGTTTTTTCGAGTTTAAAAATTCCCTCCATATTATTGTTCTTGTTTCAATATCTCAAAGTACATTCTCCTGATATTTTTCCAATCCTCGTTATTTTCGTTATTATTAATTAGTTGATTTAATTCAGCGTCGTCAATTTGCTTGCCTAACTGTTTTCGAATATCTGCCATTACTAATAGGTACTTCGCCTTATCTAACCCCTGCAAATTGTTACGGATGTCGGAATATTTAGGAAGCATACTTTCAGCAAGATTTGGGTCTTCTTTGGAATATAAAACGTCATAAAGGACGGCGAACAATTTTGCATATTCCGGGTTTGCCAAAGTTCTAAAAAACCTGTCTTCCTCTGTGGCCTTTGTTCCTATAAAGAGTGTATTTCCCCCCGGGTCAGTTAAGGTAAACCTGCGGTCTGCAACGAGATTACGTACTTTAGTAATCTTTGGAAAACCAGTCCGTGGGATTTTACCATAATATTTTTTCAATGCAATAGTGAAAAGGCGGTTCACTTCATCTACGTCGTTGACCATTAAAAAACACATGGTTGGATTTTCTGAAGCTGAAGGTACTACTTTACGGCTACCATAGAAATGTAATTCAATATCATTCCATTTCAATGAAGCATAGGGATTAGGTGAGGTGTATAACCCTAAGACTTCAAATCCTAACGCTTTGTAAAATGCTACTTGAGGCCGTATATCCGGACAAGGCATAATTGGAATGACTTTTTCCTGATTTTGTTCTGCTATCATTTACGCTTCCTATAAAACTATAAAAAGCAAAATTAACCTGATGAACTAAGCCAAAATTGGAAAAAATAGACATTTTCTACCTACGATGAAATTGGAGTGTAATTAGTTGGGCTAAAACCAGAAAATTGCTTGAAATCGTTGATAAAATGGGCTTGGTCGTAGTATCCGAGGTCGAGAGCCTTATCTGTGAAACTGGTATCGTCTTTATAAGGCCATAAAGAGCTTTCAAAACGAAGTATGCGGGAATACAGTTTCGGATTAAAACCGGAGAAATTTTTAAATCTTCTTTCAAATTGCTTTTGTGACAATAAGCTCTCTTTTGCCAAATTTTCGATACTTACCTGTCCACGAAGTTCTCTTATTTTCCTTATAGCATTTATGATAGGAACGTCCGTCTTTCGAGATGGGTCAAACTTACTTTTAAGGTATTGCGCCATTATTTCAACCCGTTTATTGAAGCTGTTACTGTTAGCTAAACGATAGGCGATTACTTCGGCATCCGAACGTATAATTTCGTTCAATTCTATCAATTGATTAACCAGTTCACTTGCTGAAACTCCAAAGAAATAAGGGATGGCATGAGCGTATAACGATACACCGAACATTTCGGAAAACCCGCCCGTTTCTATGCAATCATAATTAGCAGTATGACCTTGTAAAGTAGAAAAAACAGACTGCTTTCCCGGTTCAAAAGCGAAAACAAGTTCCGTGTTGGTATTGGCTGTAGAATGATAGTTGATATATTCTTGAATACCCGTGTTCCACCGGGTAAACCAAAAGTGGCTCACAAACTCTTTCAGTGCCTTATCAGGAAAAACAACTTCATATGTAATTGCTTCCAAATACTTCATCTCTAATACAAGGATATTTTAACCAAAGCGACAAATATACCTTTTTTGAACATTACCTCATGCTAAAGGCGATTTACTGTCATTTCATTGTTCAAATTAATCTCAAAAGCCATTTCTTTAAGAGAAGCTACTATTCGAGGAAATTTCTGCTTGATTTCCGAGCTGTTTCAATTTCAATCTCAAATCATCAGTCCACGGTAAGCCGATCGCGAGGCCATGATGGCGGTCGCAGACCGCAGCATCTATGCTATTGAAGTGAAAAAGCAGAAACGCAAGGCGCTGTAACCGGTAGTTAAAAGGAATCCCCTGTTTCGCAAGAGACAGGGGATTTTAATTTTATATGGCAATATACCCGGCACAGTCGTACCCGGCCTTATTGTCACCCTTGCCCGCCCGCCTTTACTGTTTCCGGCCGGTATAAACGATCTCGGATACGGCGTGCATGGGCACTTTCTTTCCATCCTTGCCGACATCTCCTGAAATATCCTGTTTTAACGTCATTTTCAGCGGGAGACCGGATTCGATATCCAGTTCCAGTGTTCCGTTCAGTGTTCCCGCCATGTTAAACTCGGCCCCTGCTGTCCGGGGAGTAGTTGTTCCGCTTTTGGGGTCGGAAAAATGCATATCACCTTTCAGGTCAATCATAGCGGTCCGGCCATTGATGGCCGCCAACGAATAGGTCGACGTTATATCCGCATGTGCGATACCTCCCATCGGCACTGAAAGGGATTTGGCCCACTGTTCGCCGATGGCTACCGCTTTATTGGGGTAAAATTGAAACGTCTGGTTCATACTCTGTGTCAGGAGAGAGTCCGTGAATCCAAGCTGCTGCATGATGGCATTGGTGCTGCCCAGTGCTTCGCTAAGGCCCCGTGTGGAGCGGACGGTACCTTCTTCATTCATCTCCATAACGAACGACTTGCCTACCATTTCCCCAAGCACCTTCAATTGGGGAGCTCCCTCGTCCGGGCGCTCCGAATCGAACGATATAGTCATGAAGCCCGGAAGATCCTGGTGTATATTCACTGCGTTGATCGATACATTGATAGTCGAAATACCATTATGGACGGAAAGTATATCGTACAGGTAATCTGTCGTAATATGCTGGGTCATGGTCATCTCATTGCCCATGGCTTCAAAGGTGATGACTTGTTTCACTGCTGTAGATATCATGTACTTTTCGCCCGGCTTCAGGTTAAACTTCAGCAGGGTACTATTGGCCGGAACCGGCTTATTCCCATGGCCGGTGGCCTGTGCCGGTAACAGGCCGCAGATCATCAGGAAGGCCAGCAACAATCCCATTTGCCGGCAACGTACGTACGTTTTGGTATCCATAGCAGGTAACATTTGTTGACAATATACAAATATTTTTCTGGTTTTACCGATGGAAGTTGTTTAACGTGCGCAGCGGGACACCAACTATGTGTTATGAAAAGCGTACCTTTGTGTTAAGTTAACGATGCCGCAGACCGGTGTACAGGGGGGATTGTTGACATACGGAAGGTAATAATCAGCTGTTTGACAGGTGCCTGTCTCTTTGTCGGGAAATTTGTGGAAAAGTATTGTTGGCAGGGATAAGGGATTAAGCCTAACTTGTTTTGCATAAACAGGCGAGCTGAAAACCTTTCTGAATTCTTATAAAGATGAGTGGCATGGAAGAAGATTTTGAGTTTGGTTTCTCTGAAGATCCCAGATTTTCAGTGGAACGGTATGAGGAGATGATCCGGAATAAGGATCAATACTTTTTTGATGCGCAGGCTTTTGAAGGAATTATCGACTACTATATCGAAAAAAATGATCCGATTAAAGCGTTGCAGGTGGTGGATTACGCCGTCAGCCAGCATCCTTTTGTGGCGGTATTCCTGATTAAACAGGCACACCTGTTCATGCTTACCCATCAGCCGGACCATGCACTGGCCGCCCTTGAAAAAGCAGAAACGCTGGAACCTTCTGAGGCCGATATTTTCCTGATCAGGGGAGGGATACTGGGCAGCCTGGAACAATACGACGACGCGTTTGATAATCTCGAACACGCCCTCAAGCTGGCCGATAGTCCGGACGATGTCTATCTGCAGATGGCCATGATCCACCAGAGCCAGGGCGACTATGAGCAGGCCGTGAAATGCCTGAAGCAGTGCCTGGAACAGAATATGGAAAACCAGGATGCGCTGTATGAACTGGCATTCTGCTATGATGTGCTCGACCGGCAGGAAGAGAGCATTGGTTTCTACCATCAGTATATTGATACGGATCCCTATTCCTATGCGGCCTGGTATAACCTGGGCAATGCCTACCATAAGCTGAACCAGTTTGAAAAGGCGATTGATGCCTACGATTATGCCATCCTGATCAAGGAAAACTTCGGTTCGGCGTATTTCAATAAGGGAAATGCATTGGTGAACCTGGAGCGGTACGCAGACGCGATCGAAGTGTATAAGCATACGTTTGAGTATGAACCGCCGGGAGCAGATACCTATTGTGCGATCGGTGAGTGCTATGAAAAGCTGGAGCAGATGGATGAGGCCCGTGACTACTATAAAAAAGCCGTAAAGATCAATCCGAAACTGTGTGACGGCTGGTTTGGGATCGGAGTTACGCTCGACTATGAAGAGCGTTACTTTGAATCGCTGCATTTCTATAAAAAAGCCCTTGAGCTGGATGACCAGAATCCGGACTACTGGTTCGCTGTAGCCGATGCACGGTATAAGCTGAAACAGGTAGCAGAAGCGGAGCTGGCCTATGCCAAAGTGGTGGAACTGAACCCCGTGGATGTGGAAGCATGGCTTGACTATTCATCCGTACTGTATGAGCAGGGGAAATTTACGGAGGCGATGGAAATTATCGTCGAGGCTATTAAAACCAATCCGGATGCGGCGGAATTGTATTACCGGCTGGTGGCTTACCAGTTTGCTGCGGGGAAATACACGGAAGCCCTGTTCTCACTGGAGCAGGCACTCAACCTCAGCCCGGATAAGTACCAGATACTCTTTGAATACCTGCCACAGCTGCAGCAGAATAAGGTGATTGTGGACCTGATCGCAAAATATAATAACGGGTAGCGTACGGTAGCCGGCGTCCGTATATGGGCTGTCAGCACAATTTTAGTAAGTTTGCAGCCGCTAACGGTTACACAATGAGTAATGATCATATAAAGGAATTCGGCCTGATCGGCTATCCGCTTTCCCATTCTTTCTCCAAACACTATTATGACAGCAAGTTTGAGCGGGAAGGAATCACCGATTGCCGATACAGTCTCTTCCCGATAGAGCAAATCAGTGAGCTGCCCGGCCTGCTGCGGGCACATCCCGGCCTGTGCGGGTTAAATGTAACCATTCCCCATAAGATCGGAGTTATGTTCTACCTGGATAAGATATCCCCCGAGGCAAAGGAAGTGGATGCCGTGAACTGCATAAAGATCAGTAAACACAACCCCGTTGAGACCTTTTTCTCCGGCGAAGTGCCGATGGCGGAAGTACACCTGGCCGGTTTCAATACAGACGTGTACGGCTTTGAAGCTTCGCTCAGACCGTTGCTCGGCCGGCACCATCGCCGGGCGCTGGTATTAGGAAACGGAGGGGCTGCGCGTGCCGTTTTTTATGTACTCCGGAAGCTGCATATCGATTTTTCCGTTGTTTCGAGACGACCGGCCGGTAAACAGCTGTCGTACGGGCAACTGGACCGGGAGGTGATGGAAGCACATCCGTTGATCATTAATACGACACCGTTAGGCACGTATCCCGATGTTACATCGTGCCCGGATATACCCTACGCGTGTATTGGAGGGCAGCATCTGTTGTACGACCTGGTGTACAATCCGCCGGAAACCGAGTTCCTGAAACGCGGTGCCGCAAACGGAGCCATCACGAAAAACGGATTGGAGATGCTGGAATTACAGGCGGAGAAAAACTGGGAAATCTGGAACAGTTAGGTTGAAATACGCACATCACCCCATATGGCTGATCCTGTTCCTCACCATCCTGTCAGGTTGCGGCGGAGGGAGCCATTATGCGCCAAAACCCCGGGGTTTTCACCGGCTTTACTTTCCGGAAAAGCAATACCGGTTATACGAGACATCCTGCCCCTATACGTTTCGCTACCCGGCATATGCCGGCGTGGAGCCCGGCAGCGGGAATGCGGAGCATCCCTGCTGGCAGGATCTGGTATTTCCGGCATTCAATGCCCGGCTGCACCTGAGCTACTATCCGGTAACCGCGCAGGCGCGGCTGGACCAGCTGACGGAAGATGCCCGCAGCTTGGCGTTTGCCCATACCGTAAAAGCAACCGCCATTGATGAAGGGTACGTACGGGATCCCGCGCGCCGCGTGTACGGTGTATATTATAAAATTGGCGGGAGTACCGCCTCCGCCCTGCAATTCTATGTTACAGACAGCGTGAAACATTACCTGAGGGGTGCCCTGTACCTCAACGAAAAACCACGCCCTGATTCTGTTCAGCCGGTGATCGATTTCCTGGAAGCGGATATCGATACCCTGATCCGGTCGCTGCGGTGGAAATAAGTAAATTTAGCTATGTTTGTATATGATACAGGTAAAGTCTTTTGTTTTTAACCCTTATCAGGAAAATACCTATGTCCTTTATGACGATAGCGGCGCCTGTGTGATCATTGATCCCGGCATGTACGGACCGGCGGAGGAAAACCTGTTTGCCTCATTTATGGAGGAAAAGGGCCTGAATCCGGGACTGTTGCTGAACACCCATTGCCATATTGACCACGTATTGGGTAACCGCTATATATATGAACAATATGGTTTGCTGCCGCAATTCCACGAAGGGGAAGTACCGCTGTTGGTGGAAGTACAGCACTATGCACCGCAGATGGGCATCCGTTATGACGTTTCGCCCATTCCTGAATCCTTTCTGCCGGCGCAGGGAACGGTCCAGTGGGGGCAGCACCAGCTGGAGCTTATTTTCGCCCCTGGTCACTCACCCGCGCACCTTTGCTTTTATCATAGCGGACAGCACTTTCTGATCGGCGGGGATGTCCTGTTCAGGAACAGTATAGGCCGGACCGACCTGCCGGGAGGCAACCATCAGCAATTACTGCAGAGCATCCGTGACAGGGTCTATACTTTGCCGGATGAAACAGTGGTTTATCCGGGCCATGGCCCGGAAACAACGGTAGGTTATGAAAAGCAGACGAATCCTTTTGTACGCGGATAAAGCAGCAGGGGCATGAACACGGTTTTCTTTATCGCTAAACGCTACCTGTTCTCCAAAAAATCAGTGAATGCCATCAATGTCATTTCGGCTATCAGCATGGTAGGGGTACTGGTCAGCAGTGCCGCACTCATTATTATTCTTTCCATTTTCAACGGTCTGGAATCCATTGTGCTGTCTATGTACAGCAGTTTTAATCCGGATATACGCATTGAACCGGCCCGGGGGAAGTACTTTGCTCCGGATGACTCCCTGTACCGCTACCTGGAAAATGACCCGGCCGTATCTGCGCATGGCGGGGTCCTGCAGGAAAAAGTACTGATACGCTACCGGTCCAACCAGGTGATCGGGACCATCAGGGGGATCAGCGGATCACTGGCGGGCGGCGGTGAGACAAACAATCTGGTGTTCGACGGGTCGTTCGTATTGTCCGACGGAAACCGGGAGGCTGCGGTGATAGGCGCCGGGATACAAAACCGGTTGGGGGTGGTGCTGGCTGATACCGTACAGATGGATGTGTATGCCCCCAAAAAGGAGGCCGTGCAGAGCATCAACCCCGCCGATGAGTTTGTTATCCGGTCCATCGCTCCGGCAGGTATCCTGAAAGCACAGCAGCAACTCGACCAGTTGATGATCGTACCACTGGATTTTGCCCGGGAGGTGCTGGGTGAATATGACCAGCTTTCTGCCATCGAGGTCCAGTGTACAGCAGGGGCCAACATAGCGGCATTCCGGCAGCGGTTATCTTCCTGGCTGGGAGAGGCGTTTCAGGTAAAGAACCGCATGGAGCAAAATCCGTTACTGTATAAAATGCTGAATGCTGAAAAATGGGCCGTTTTTTTTATCCTGACGTTCGTGCTGATTATTGCAGCGTTTAACATCATTGGCTCGCTGACCATGCTGGTGATAGATAAGCGGAAAGATATTGCCGTACTGCGCAGCCTGGGTGCGGGTGCTGTCATGGTCCGGCGTATATTTTTTACGGAGGGCATGATGATTACGCTGATGGGTTGTGTGGGAGGCATGTTACTGGGCTTGCTGGTATGTGTGTTGCAGCAGTACACCGGATTTATCAGTATGGGTGCCGGCGATTTTATTGTGGATGCCTACCCCGTAGAGCTGAGGGTGGGGGATTTCGTGACGGTTTTTATTACCGTGCTGGGTATTTCCGCCCTTGTTTCTGCCCTGGCTTCCCGGCTGAGCCTTCGCGGGGAAGAAACCCTCCGTTAGTCCATGAACAACGGCTTGCTGACAGGCGGTACGAGGTTCAGCTCCACGGCCTTGCTGATCAGCGTTTCAACGGCCAGCCTTCCCCTGGCTCCCAGATTAATAGAAAATGAATTGACATACAGATCAATGTGCTTATACATAACCGCTGTGCTCATAGCCTGTGCATGCGAGCGGATAAAATCAAGCCCTGCTGTCGGATTCTCAAAGGCAAACTCCACACTTTTACGGATCAGCCGGTTTACTTTTTGCTGTATTTCCAGAGGCAGCCGCCGATGGATGGCAATGCCCCCTAACGGGATGGGAAAGCCGGTTTCCTTTTCCCAGAAATCCCCCAGGTCCAGTATCTTATGAAGGCCTTTTTCCTGATAGGTAAAACGGTTCTCGTGAATAAGGAGGCCCAGGTCCGTCCGTCCGTCCAGCACAGCCTGCTCAATCCCGGAAAAAACCAGTTCTTCCTTCCGCTGTAACTGCGGATAGGCCAGTCCCAACAAAAAATTTGCAGTGGTATACTTGCCGGGGATACCGACTTTAAGGCCGGCATCCAGGTCAGGTTTCCCGTTATTGCCGGTAGTACTGCCGGTAAGTTCCGTCAGGGGGCGCTGACTGATGAGTAGCGGTCCGACCCCGGATCCCAGTGCACTGCCGGCGTCCAGCAATACATAGTCCGCCGCTGCGTAGGCATAAGCATGAAAACTCAGTTTGGTAATATCCGGAGTGCCGGCAAAGGCTTTGGTGTTCAGTGTTTCGACATCATCAAAAAAGACGTCAAAGGTAAGCCCTTCCGTATCTATCTTGTGATGAATGAGTGCATCAAAAATAAACGTATCGTTCGGGCAGGGCGAAAATCCAAGTGAAAGGGTCATAAACACGTACTTCTGGTACGAAACAAAAGTACGTGTTTATCGTGCGGGAAAGTTAATCGATGCGTAAAAAATTACCGTTCTTGTCGAAAACCAGCTCTGTGCCATTGGATAGTCTGACTTCCTGTCGGTTGTCGTCCAACTCCCATTCCAGGATACTTTGATCCGCGTAATTAGCTTGTACGTAGCTCAGAATTTTTTCCGGGATCACGCTGTCCGGCAATTTGCTTTTGCTTTTTAGCTGCTTCACACTGCCGTCACGTTTAAATTCAAGTTCTGTTCCGTCTTTCAGCCGTACATCAAAGGTCTTTTTGAACCCATCCACATCCTTCACAACCTGTACGACCTCTATCCCGCTGAAATGGGTGGAAATAAAGGTCGCGGATTTACCCGGCAGGCCGCTCTCATCTATCATTGTTTCCTTATCGCAGGAGATGAAAACAAATAAACCTGCGAATACGATCAAACCACTGAAAATAAAACGTTTCATATACTAATTAAGAGATTTTAATGAATTGTTACCAAAGGAAGCCTTCAACTATAGTGCCGTCTTCACTGAATATGACATCCTGCTCTTTGGTAAGCGACTTTAATTCGACCTTGTAAAATACGTTGTTTCCCTGCGTCAGCTTTGCAGTGTCGCTGGCCCGGTAGCCTTTAAAATTGCTCCGGATGCGTTCACGTACCGCCGTGGGTAACAACTTCGGGGAAAGTTCCTCCTTGTGTTTGATAATGGTGCCGTTTTTATTGATCCATACTTCGTGATCCAGTCTGCCGATCTCAAATTCAGCTTCGTACACACCGTTTTTAAATTCCCATTCCGTTCCGGTCGCCTTGGGGAAATGTTGCTTAAACGTATTGAGTACCACTGAAGGAACCTTCCCCTGCTGGACAGTTTGTGCCATTACGGCCAAAGGGGCCATGAGCATCCAAAAAATGATTCGTTTCATTGTTAACTTCTTTAATATGGATACAAAATTAGGCGGTGAACCTGAAAACAAACTGGAATGCAGCAGCAGCCTGAAATTTACGCCTGAGCGGCGACAGTGAGGCAATGGCGGCTGTTGACGTACGCATACGCTATGGTTAAGCCGTGCATATCAGTGATAGCTTTTACAATGGCCATCCCCAGACCGGCACTGCTTTGGTCAGGTGATTTTTTGCGAAACCGCTCAAATAACAATTCCTGATCAAGACCGCCGCCCTGTCCGGTATTAGTAACAGCAAAGGAGTGGTTACTGATGGAAATCTCTGCCGATCCACCACGGATATTGTGGACAATGGCATTTTTGATCAGGTTACTGACGAGAATGATAGCCAGGTCCTGGTTCATATGCACGGTGAATACACCCGCTTCATGGAGATGCAGGGAGACGTTCCTGGCCTCGGCCATATCCCTGAAATCATCAATCAGTGTCTTCACAATGGTGTTGAGCTGTAAATCGGCCGTATCGCTGAACTGTTTATTCTCAATTTTGGAAAGCAGTAACAGTGCTTTATTAAGGCGGGTAAGCCGTTGCAGGGTCTCAATCACCTGGGAAATAACCGTCAGGTTATGCTCGTCCAGCTTTTCACTTTCAGCCAGCAGCTCCAGCTTGTTAATACTGATCGCCAGGGGCGTCTGTAATTCATGGGAGGCATTTTCAATAAACTGTTTCTGGTTCGTATAGGCGGTTACCGCCTGCCGGGTAAGTGTCAGGATGCTTTCATCCAGTTCCCTGAATTCAGACACGTGGCTCGGAGTAGAAGTAATGACCGGATTTTTATCCAGCCTGAACTGCCGGATTTTGGCCAGCAGCTGATAAAAGGGTTTCCAGGCTTTTCTGAGCACCAGGTTATTAATGAGCAAGATGCTGACCAGTAAGGCCGCATACAGCCATAGCAGCGCATGCAGCAGGTCGGCGATCAGGTCATCCTCTTCCACCGTGGAGGAGATCACCTTCAGTTCATAATAGCGGCCGTTCATGGTGAAAGCGGTGGTCAGCATGCGTACTGCCTCAAAATCGCCCTCATTCAGCATAAACATCGCCGTATCCGTGTAGTGGTCTCTCACTCCCAGTGCCTCGCTGCCGGCTATTTCACGGATTGCATAATTACTTTCACCGAATTTTGTTTTTTCGAGGATGGAGCTGTCCGATGCCGCTTTCTGGATGATGAGCAGTTTGTAATTTTCCAGTCCGTCATCCAGGCTGTCCTTGATCTCATCAATCATATTATAATAGAACAGGCCGGCCCATACAGCAATGATAACCGGGAGGAAAATGGCCAGGAACTTTAAGGTACGGTTCAGGAGTTTCATGCTGGCTCCAGTTTGTAACCGATGCCGTATACGGCCCGCAGTTCTACCTGTGCCTGGTGTTCCTTGAGTTTTCTCCGGAGGTTTTTGACCTGTGAATAGATAAATTCATAATCATCCGCTTCGTCCATATAATCTCCCCATACGTGTTCTGCCAGCGCAGTTTTATTGACCAGCCGGTTACTGTTTGTTAACAGGTAGTTCAGGATGTCAAATTCCTTCCGGTTGAGGGGCATCGGCTTATCATCCACAGAAACACTCCGGCTGTCCACGTTAAGCACCAGGTTGCCCAAAGAGAGGCAGTTCTGGCCGTCAAAAGACTTCCGGCGAAGCACCGATTTAATGCGTGCCGTCAACTCGGCAAGATGAAAAGGTTTGGTCAGGTAATCATCGGCACCCAGGTTAAGCCCGTTGACTTTATCATCGATGTCGTCTTTGGCGGAAATGATGATCACATTTCCCGATTTTTCCATTTTCTTTAATTCACGCAGGATATCCAGTCCGCTCCCGTCAGGTAGCATCACATCCAGCAGGATACAGTCGTAACTGAAGGCGATGATCTTACTCAACGCTGCCTGGTAAGTGGTTGCCGTCTCTACGAGAAATTTTTCCTTTTCAAGGGATTCCTGGATCACTTCCTGTAAGCCAGTTTCATCTTCAATGATCAGTATTTTCATGGTGCATCATGTTCATTACCGGGTTATGCGTGTATCCTGACAAAGATAGCAGACAAATCCGGAAAAAAACGGAAGGCCTGTCCCTTATCCGGCGGGGATGGATACCGACACAACGGTACCCCGGCCCGGCGCGGAATCGATCTCGGCCGTGCCTTTTAACAAGGCCAGCCGGGAATATATATTACGAACACCGATACCTTCAGCCAGGTGCAGGGTTGCCGGTTCAAATCCACGCCCGTTGTCTTCGATGGTAACGGCCAGACCGTCTGTATCCCTGATCAGCTGGATGCTGAGGCGCGTGGCCCCGGCATGTTTGATCACATTGTTTACAGCCTCCTGTATCACCCGGTAAACAACGGTTTCAGTCTGTTCATCGAGCCGGTCATGCAGCCCTTCCATGGCAAGCTCTACCTGGAGGGATGTACCATCAATTTTGTCAACAAACTCCTTAATAGCCGTAGACAGTCCTGCTTTCAGCAGCGCGTTGGGCATCATCTGGTGGGAGATGTGGCGCATTTCATCATAGCTTTCATTGAGCAGGGCCAGTGCACGTGCCGTGAGTGTTTCTGCCTGACTTCCTTCCGGGGCCTTTTCCCTGGCTTCGTTGAGTTTCATCAGGGCAGCGGACATCATTTGTCCGACCCCATCGTGCAGGTCACCTGCAATGCGGCGACGTTCCCGTTCCTCAGCCTCCAGTACGGCATGGGCGGCCCGCTCCTGTTCCCTGTGAAGCTCCTGTTGCAGGCGGGCTTCTGCCCGGAGTTTACGTTGCCGGATCATCAGGTAGCCGGACGCCACGCCGATACAGATAAAGGTGCCCGCAGCGAGTAGCAGAAAGCCCTGCTGGCGCAACTGCAGTTTCTGGATAGTGGTTTCACGGTTCAGCAGGACGATCTGCTGTTCTTTCTTTTCTGTTTCGTAACGTGTCTGGAAATTCGCCAGTGTTTTCATCTTTTCCTGCTCAAACAACGAATCTTTGATGGCTGTGAACAAAAGATGCTCTTTGTAAGCGTTCAGGAAATTACCCCGGCCGGCATACGTGGTGGCCAGCAGACGGGAGGCATCCATTATCTGTTGCGGCGCACGGACTTCGGTGGCCAGCTCCTTGGCTTCTGCGGCCGAGCGGAAGGCCTTGTCCTTGTCCCCTTCTTCGGTGTATAACTTTGCCAGCTGTACCAATACAAATGCGGTTTCTTTCCGGTTCTGATAACTGCGGTGCCCCGTAAGGGCTTTCAACAGGTACGTTTTTGCTTCGGTCAGCCGGCCGGTCTCCAGATAACCCATGCCTGCATTGCATTGGGCAATAGGCAGGAACTGCAGGTTATTTTGTGCGATAAATGCTTTTTCTGCCAGCATCGAATAGTAGATACAGCTGTCGTACTGTTGGGTATAATAAAAAACAGATCCCAGGTTAGCTTCACAGAAAGCAATCTCAGCGGGCATACCCAGTTCTTTATAAACCTCGTAGGCTGCCCTGTAATATCCGATCACTTTTTCATACGCTCCCTGTGCTTTAAACAGGATACCGAGGTTAATGTCAACCATCGCCAGTTTTTCCTTGTCATCCAGCCGCTTGTAAATAGTATAGGCATCCTGGTAAAAAGAAAGCGCCTGGGTAAAATCACCCAGCTGGTCATAGATAATTCCGATATTGTTTAAGGTGTTGGCGGTTTTCAGGTCGTCCCCGATCTCCCGGCGCAATGCCAGCGCTTTAGTGGCGTAGTTCAATGCTTCACTGTAGTCAGCCTGTGCTTCGTAGGTCACTCCCATATTATGCCAGGCTTCGGCCTCCAGTTCCCGGTCCTGCATTTTCTGAGATTGTTCCAGCGCTTTTCGCCCATAAAACCTGGCAGCGTCCGGATTGCTGAAACGGTACTCCCAGCACTGGTCCAGCCAGGTAATAACAGAATCCCGGTCGGTCGGCCCATGCTGGAAAAAGGCAGGATGACCACCAAAAGACCGGGCTGCTGCCAGGCATAGTAAAAGGAGGATAATCCCCCTGAAGAAGACGGTATAACGTGTTTGGGCCGATCGGTCTGTCAGATGCACAATTTTTTTTGATTAAATGTCGGAAATATTTTCAATCTGCAATTTTTTTTTTAATAATTGTAGAACGAATTGTATGTTCCTTTAACCTTGCTCCTTTGCTATGAGTATAAAAGTTCTGTTGGTCGATGATCACGCTATCCTGATTGACGGGTTGAAAGTGCTGCTAAGTGAACAGGGAACATATCAGATAGGTGGTTCAGCACATTCGGGTTGCTTTGCGCTGGCTTTTCTTAAAAAGGAGCGGTATGACCTGATGATTGCAGACTATTCACTGCCTGATATGACCGGACTGGAGCTGATCCGGCAGGCCAAAGCCATTGTTCCCGGTCTCAAGGTGATCATGCTAAGTATGCATGATGAAGCAACGGTTATCCGCGAAGTCATCGCAGCCGGCGCAGACGGATATGTGCTGAAGAAATACGCACGACAGGAACTGTTCCAGGCTATTGATGCCGTGTTGAATAACCATTCTTACTGGAGCGCGGAGATCAGCAGGGTCATGCTGAAAGGTCTGCAGTCCGGCGAACCGCCTCAGACGCTGACGGAGAGGGAGGCTGAAATATTGCAGTTAATTATCAAAGAGATGACCAGTAAACAGATCGCAAAGCAGCTGTTTATCAGTGAACGTACGGTTGAGACACACCGTAAGAACCTGATGCGGAAGCTGAACTGTTCCGGAACGGTCGGCCTGATAAAATACGCATTCAGCAAGAACCTGATTTAAGGTACACGTATATAAAAGTAAAGCCCTGGTGCACATGCACCAGGGCTTTACTTTTAATATGCAGGTGATTAGAATTTGAAAGTAACACCGGCATTTAACCAGGCAATCCCGTATCCCAGTTCTCCGAAGATACCGAATTTAGGCCCGAAGTAGTACCGGGCTCCGGCATGTGCGCCCCAAAGAAAACCTCCTGCAGAGGCACCTGCTACAGTATTGCCACCAGCCGTCACTGAAGCAATATTGTAACCCAGCATCAGGCCGGCATACGGATCCAGGTTATCTACACCAAAGTCAAAATGATAAGAACCACGGGCAGCTGCCAGGATATAGCGGTACTTCCAGTCACCACCGAATCCTGTATTGAGCGTTGCACCGGAATAGCCGGCATACGCACCGAAACTCAGTTTATCGGTTGCGCCTACCTCAAAACTCAGGCCGATCGGCAGGCTGCCACTGGCCCCTGCTGCAACGAACTGGCTTCCTAAGCCAACGCCGATATTCAGTTGTTTGTCCCCTTTTTCATAAGCCTGACCGAAGGCTGAACCCGCTCCTACGAAAGCCAGGAGTGCAATGGCTACGAATTTTACTGTTTTCATGTTTTGTGTGTTTTGTGATATTATTAGGATTTATTGAATTTCTGCTGTACTGATAACGTGTGAGGACATGCGAATGTAATATATTTTTTTTCCTCCGGACGTTTCCTCGTCCACGCGGTAGGCACTGGCCTGTATCATTCCAGTCTTGGAGGTGCTGAAGGCTGCCAGCTCAGCAGCTGTGAAATTACAGCTGGTGGCGGATCCGGCCAGTTCTTTTTGCACTTCTTTTCCTTTTCCGTCCGCAATCGTGTACATAATTTTGGTGGCTCCGCTTACCGGGTTATGGGTAACGGTATATCCTCCCGATTTCTGGATAGTGGTGGAACTGCTGATTTTCGGGCTGCCCGGCATACCATTCAGCGTTTTCTCAATACCGGGGTTGGTCACTTTCCACGTAATGGCACCGTTCAGGTTAACGCCGGTGACGCTGGACGGATCGGTCAGATTGCTGAAATCCGGCAGCCACACGTGGGTCCCACCTGCAAATTTCAATTCTGAACCGTTTAACAATACCTGGTCTGCTTTGGCATTGTCCTTAAATGCTGCCAGGCCCATGCCGAAGTTCATCTCAAGATCTAAGCCACCTGTTGGCAGACCGGGGATTTGGGGGATTGGCAGGTTGGCCGGAAAAGGTGCGGTGACCTTGACCGCAATCA
>CAZJKM010000002.1:0-52096 GCA_964546645.1 uncultured Sphingobacteriaceae bacterium | reverse complement strand
CCGCAATCAGTGTCGCATCCGCATCGGTGAAGGTAGGATAGGCGGGTATGGCAAATAAAGCGGTCTGTGGTTTCTCTTCTTTCTTTTTACAGGAAGATACGAAGCCGGCTATGAGGATGGTAGATACTACCAGCAGGGTCAATCTGGTTCTTCTTTGTCTGTTTATTTTCATACTTCTGATGATTTGATAATTAATAGGCAAAAATAGATGGTCGCGGGCAGAAGTCACATCCGTATAAATACGGATTTTGGCTACGTATTTATACGGATGGAAAATCCGTATTTTCACGGATTTCAACTGGTTCATAGTCAGGCTACTTTTACACCAAACAGATGAGCAACCGCCCGACGTTTTCATGGTTGCCGAAAAGGCAGGGTGCTTACCGCCGGATACACTGCTATCCGGCGGATTTTTCCTGTCTCTGTCCTCAATGAATAGTGAAAAGAAATTGAATACTGAAATAGTGTATCGTGTTATATATAGTAAATCTAAAATAAAACCATGAAAAAATTACTACTGAGTATGATGGCCTTTCTGTTGGCCGGGGTGCTGCTCGCACAGAAAACAGATAAACCGGATGCGGTTTATAACGTGGGCGGATCCATTAATTTTATGCATTTAACAGATGCGGGTGTGTTGGTGGTAGCCGGTAGTAACGGGTTGTCAGGTATCAGGCCAGAATCATCCGAGCCGCATTTTACATTTACGGAATACGGCAAAGTGAAAGAAGAAGAGTTGGAATTTGTCCCGATGTCTCCTTATGTCATCGTTCACCAGGGGAGCCTGCTGACTTCCAAAAAGACAGTGATCGACTTTATTTCCGGAAAGAAATTGTTTGCCACGGAAGAAAACGGTTGGCGGAATATTGCCACTTGCAACATTTTCCTGCCGCAAAATAAACTGGTGATCGTCGGCAATCGCAGCAAGTCGGAGCAATATGTACTGGCTGCGGGTATATATGACCTGGCTACGGGAAAACAGGAATCCTTCGCATCGCTGGACCCGAACGTCGGCAAAGTGCGCACGGGCAATGCGGTTCCCATCAGTTCGGGAAAACCGTTACTGCTGTCTGACGGCCTGATTGTACCGACCACCAAAACGCTGATACGGGTAGACCTAACCGGCGGTAAGATCGTCTGGACATCAAAGGTGGATGATATCACCTGGATGACCGCAGATCCCACCGGAAAAGAGATCTATGCTTTTGAGGAGCGCGCCAACGGCGACACCCGTATTCATAAAGTCAGCTCCGACGGGAACTTACTGTGGCAGAAAGAGCGGAAAATAAAAGGCAAGGTAACCCGCTTTGAAATACTGCCGCAGGGACTTGCTATTGTCAGTGATGTGGACAATACAGGGAAATCGGGCATTGCCAAACTGGCCGCCGCCGCGTCAGAATCAAAAATATCGTTTCTGAGTGCCGCAGACGGTACGGATTTATGGGATAAAGCGCCTAAAACCAAAGGATATGTCCAGCATTTCTATATTGTTGAGGATGGGATCCTGTTCGGTATCGGATCGGGAGGTATCAATAAAATTTCCTTTGATGGCAATGTACTGTTCAAAAAGCCGCTGAGTACCGGGGAGAACATCCATACGATGGCACTCACGCCACAGGGGCTTATTTATATCACTGATGAAGATGCCAATATCATCAATCTGCAAACCGGTGAATCTATCTGGAATAAACCCATTAAGTATAAAAAAGCCAAACAGGTAGCCAGTACGTATGATCCGAAAAACAAGCAGTATCTGATCAGCACGGGAGAGGAAATCATAGCCATTAAGGAACAGACCGGTGATATCAGTACATTTGCGACGTACAAGTTTGATGAAAAAGAAGCACCGGACAGTTTTACGGCGCGCGAAAGCGGATTGCTGCTCACTTCCAGCCAGAACCTGATGATGCTGGGATACGATGGGAAACAACTATACCATACGTACCAAAAGTCACCCGGGCAAGGTACGTTTATGAAAATAGCAACCGGTACGCTCGCGGTAGCTTCCATGGCGATGGCCAGTGCGGCAGCATACCAGGGAGGGCGTTATGGAACCTATGCCGGCAGCAACCAGCTGAATAGTTATGGAAAGGAAATGAAGATCTATCAGGAAGGTTTTGCGAATATAGCATCGGCTTCATTTAATGAAATGAATAAACGTTTCAGGGCAACCGCGGCCACGGAGAACGCACAGTTTATCCTTACCCAGTTGGATGGGGGGGTAGGACTGGTAAAAGTGAATAAAGACACGGGAAAGGCTGATAAAGAAATTGTTTTGCGGGATAAAAAGCCCGATTACAAGGTGGATGAGTATGGCGGTGTGTTGTACTATAAATCAAAAAGTAACGAAATTTCAGCATTTAAACTGTAAGATCAACGCTTCATCAGGTAGCGGGCAGGGCTTTCAGGGTTCCTGCCCGTTTATTTTTTCTAAAAAGTGGGCCAGCCACGCATTCAGATTCGTCACAGCTGTGCCGATCTGCCAGCTGTCGCGGTTTCGTTTTTCCACGTAATTGGAAACAGCCCTGACCTGGATCACCGGTATGCCAGCCTGCCGGGCAGCAAAGAAAACGGCGGCACCTTCCATACTTTCGGTTGTAGCACCCAGGCGGGCCCGGACGGAGCGGATGGAGGGTTCGTGCCCATGGACACAGTTAACGGTAATCCCTGTTACACGGGGCAGATCAGTCAGAAAAGGGGCGGCGGCGGGCGCAAAGCCGCTAAAGGTACACTCACCTAACCCCAGTTGGTCGGCAGGGATAAACGAGGTGCCATCTTCAGCACCCAACTCAGCGAACGTATCTGATGCAATATGCAATACGGTCCCCAGCGGGATTTGTTTGTCAAAACTTCCGGCAATGCCTGCGTTGATCACCAGATCATACGTGTGATCAGCGAAATGCCGGCCAAGGGTATAAGCCGTTGCAACCATGCCCACTCCGGTGATGAGTGTCTCAGCAGGAGGTACCAACCTGCCTGGTTGCTCTGACAGGGGGGCAATTTCATGCGGAGTGGCCGAAATGATCAGGATATGCTTCATATTTATGAATAACCGGCAAAGTACGCAGAATAATGGATACATGAAGCATCAGATGTGAGATGTCTCACATCTAAATATTATCTTTGCACGCTATGATGTATATTACACGACGGGAGCGTTTTAGTGCAGCCCATAAACTATACCGGGAAGACTGGACGCAGGAGCAAAATGAATCCGTGTTCGGCAAATGCTCTAACCCTAACTGGCACGGGCATAATTACGAACTGTATGTAACCGTGAAAGGGGATATTAACCCTGAAACAGGATTTGTTATTGATCTTCGGGATCTGAAAGAGATCATCTTAACGCAGGTGGTCGGAAAACTGGATCACCGTAATGTGAATCTGGATGTAGACTTTATGAGGGGGAAGATGGCATCCACGGAAGTGCTGGCCGCTGAAATTTTCAAACAGTTGCAACCTTATATTGAGCAGCATCATGCGCAGCTTCATTCGGTACGGTTACAGGAAACCGAAAATAATTATGTAGAGTATTTTGGCGAATAGCATCCGCCTTTTAGAAATGAGCCATAGGCTGAAGTGAATTTTATGAGCAAAACCAAGCAGCACGTTCCTTATAACGAAGAAGAAATAGATGGCTACGTCAAGATCGATCGTTATAATAATGATAAGGTCGGCCGTATTGCCGCCCATTACGAGGATATCCTGCAGGCGCTGGGTGAAGAGCCCGGCCGTGAAGGCCTGCAAAAAACCCCTGAACGGGTAGCCAAGGCGCTGCAATACCTCACCCACGGTTATGACCTGGATGCGGCTGAAGTATTGCGCGGTGCTATGTTTAAGGAGGATTACAGCCAGATGGTGGTCGTCAAGGATATTGAGGTTTTCTCTATGTGCGAACACCACATGCTTCCTTTTTTTGGCAAAGCCCATGTCGCCTACATCCCTGACGGCCATATTGTCGGTCTGAGTAAGATTCCCCGTGTGGTGGATATCTATGCACGCCGTCTCCAGGTACAGGAACGGCTGACAAACGAAATACGTGACTGTATCCAGCAGACGCTGAAGCCGGCCGGCGTAGCCGTTGTCATTGAGTGCAAGCATCTATGTATGTCGATGAGAGGTGTTCAGAAGCAAAACTCGGTAACCACTACTTCTGCTTTTACAGGAGAATTTGCCAATGATAAAACGCGGGCGGAATTTTTGCGGCTGATTACCGCCAGCCTGGATTAACAGTCACATACGGACCGCTGTAAATACATAGGATAGCTTCGGCGCTATTGAAATACGATAATTCATGAAGAAAGCTTTTATTTTTCCGGGGCAGGGCGCCCAGTTCGTTGGTATGGGAAAGGAATTGTACGCGTACAACGATACCACGAAAGCGTTATTTGAACAGGCGAATGAGCAACTCGGCTTTCGCATTACCGATGTGATGTTCGAAGGTACAGAGGAGGATCTGAAGCAAACCAATGTTACACAGCCTGCGATTTTTCTGCACTCTGTTATTCTGGCAAAAGCACTGGGTGACCGGTTCGATCCGGATATGGTCGCGGGACATTCGTTGGGAGAGTTTTCTGCGCTGGTCGCTGCGGGTGCGCTCACGTTTGAAGATGGGTTGCAGTTGGTAGCTAAACGGGCTAACGCGATGCAAAAAGCCTGTGAGATACAACCATCTGCTATGGCTGCTATTCTGGGGCTGGACGATTTTACCGTGGAAGATATCTGCCAGCGGGTGAGTGACGTGGTCGTTCCCGCCAATTACAATTGTCCGGGCCAGCTGGTGATCTCCGGAACAATTGCCGGTATAGACCGGGCCTGTGAATTACTGCTGGAGGCCGGTGCAAAACGGGCGCTTAAACTGAACGTAGGCGGTGCGTTCCATTCACCATTGATGGAAGCTGCCCGGGTAGAGCTGGAAGCCGCCATAGGGGGGATAACGGTTCGGAAGCCGGTTTGTCCGGTATACCAGAATGTCGATGCGATGCCTTATACTGATCCGGATGTGATCAGGCGGAATCTCATTGAACAACTTACCAGTGCCGTCCGTTGGACCCAGACCGTCCTGCATATGCTTGAGGATGGTTGTGGGTCGTTTACCGAAGCAGGTCCCGGTAACGTGCTGCAGGGGCTTGTGAAAAAAATCAACAGGCAGGCAGAAACGGCTGCCGCAAGCCTGGTCTGACCCGGGTACGGCTTCATGCGCCGTTCCTGTAATTTGCATATAAAAGGCAAATTAGCTAAGTTTACCTGATCTGGTTAATAACTATTGTGGGAAGCTCCTTCAAAATACGTGCGCTGCTGTTGTTGTTGACGTTTTGTTTTGCAGGAACTGCAATTACTATTAACCTCACTTTCCATAAAGAAGAGATATTGCTGCTGGATGCCCGGCGGGTTGAACGTAACCTCCAGCAGAAGGAGCAGCAGGTTTATGACCTGCTGGCCGACTCAGCCTGGTTCAGTTCCCTCAGAGGGATTGACGAAAATGAATACCTGATAACAGAGGCTGTGGACCATTTAGCCGAACAGCAGCAGATTTATCTGTACACCTATTCTAATAACGAGTTGGTTTTCTGGGGTACGGACCAGGTGGTACCGAGGACCGATGCCGGTATTCCCGACGGGAACAGCATGCTGCAGACGGACAATGGCTATTACCAATCGATTAAAAAGAGTCAGCCGGGGTGGTCGGTGGTATTCCTCATTCCCGTTAAATCCAATTTCCCTTTACAGAATGGTTATTTACAGAACACCTTTTCCAGTGGCCTGATCCGGTCGGATAACCTTGAAATGGCTGGTTATCAGGATAGTACCGTATATAATGTGCGGTCTGTAACCGGTGACCTGCTCTTCTCCCTTAAGCTGAAGCAGACGGCCGCTAATTCACTGTTTTCTGTGATAGAGCTGATTATGTGGTTGTTGACCCTTGTTTCAGCAACGGTTTTTGTGAATACAATCTGTGTGTGGATAGCACGCCAGGGCCGGGTGCTGTTATCAATCGTGCTGTTCCTGTTGTATTTTGTAGCTATCCGGTATGCCGATCTGGACACGAGCTGGCTGGCAACTCATTTCTATGGCGGCCTGTTCGATCCCAGGAACTTTGCGTCCAGCTTCTTTTTCCCTTCATTGGGTGCGTTTTTACTGAATATGCTCGCCGCAAGTTGGTTTATGTGTTATGTATACGCGTACCGTTACGAGATCGGGTTTGTTGACACCCTAAAAAATGTGCCGGTCCGGGTCGGTATTTTTATCCTGTTAAGTCTCCTGATGTATGTCGTTGCCTGGCAGGCGTCCGAAGTGTTTAATGGACTCATTGTCAATTCAATCATTAACTTTGATGTCACCAATATCCTTAATCTTAATATCTATAGCTGGATCGGTATTTTCATCTGGTGTCTCTGTATACTGAATATCTATTTTCTGATAGAGGTGCTGCTGGTACTATGCGAGCGACTTCAGCTGCCGGGCACATACTGGATCGTTCTTGCGGCTGTTACGCTGGTATCACTTTTGGTCATTAAACTGATAGTTGATGACCTGACCGTTTCGTTTTTCATCTTTGCCGTTATCCTGTTATTGCGCGGCTGGTATCACTCCAAAAACCGGAAATTTAACCTGGCCGTCTTTATTTCCATCTTGCTGCTTTTTTCAGGCATCGCATCATTGAAACATGCAGAGTTTCAGTCACAGAAGCAGCAGCAATCCCAGGAAGTAGCTTTGCTGAAGCTCAGCTCGTCAGACGATCCCAATGTGGTGATGCTGTTGATCGATCTTGAACAGGATATGGTAGCAGATGCCACGTTGCTGAATTATTATCGCCGGCCACACCATGAACGGTCACAGGAGCTGAATGAGCATCTTCGGAAGATGTACCTGAGCGGATACATGTCGCGGTATGAATTCAATATTTATGCCTATGACCATTCATTCCGGCCGATAGGTGCAGGCAGTACAGAAAAGCTGGAGCAGTACAAAGCCCGGATCATGGCCGGTGCGATCAAGGTTTCACAAAATTTCTACCGGATGGGAAACACACCAGGGAGTATTGAGTACTTTGGTTTGTTGCCTATTACAGACGGGGAAGAGACGATCGGAACGTTGCTGATTGAATTAAGGAACAGTATGTACGGCAGGCGCACAGTGGCTTTCCCTGATTTGCTGGTTGACGGAAGGATTGATAACTCGGATGAAATCGGGCAATATGCCTATGCGGTTTACCGGGATGGCCGCCTGGTTGGCCAGCACGGACTCTACGTATTCGGTCTGACGGACGAAGGATACCCTCAGGTGATCGGTAAGCCGGTGCAGCTGGCACCCGGCGATGATTTCAGTCATTTGGTATACCGGCCCGATGCGCGGACACTGATTGTGCTGAGTAAGCCGGTTAAGAGTACGTGGACCCAGCTTGCGTCGCTCTCGTTCCTGTTTCTGGTATTGTTGCTGTTTTCCATTCTGGCGTATACACTGCATTGGGTGTTTAAAACGTTGAAGGACTACGATTTTAGTTTACGAAATCTTCGGTGGTCTATTCTGATCTCCCAAAACAAAATTCTATACAGTACACGGATACAGGCTTTTGTAGTGCTGGCTGTGGTGCTGACACTCATTGTAGTAGGCATTATCACCTTTTTTAGTATCAGCCGGCAGTATAAGAAACAGCAGGAAGAGGCTGCACAGCGGCAGGCAACCGATATAGCCAGCAGGCTGGAAGACCGGTTTTTTCAAGACGGGTACCTGAGAGGAGCGATATACTCTTCAAAAGACTTTAATATTGCTGCAGATGCAAATGCAGCCGATCTGAATCTTTATAATGCCACCGGTGAATTGATGTATTCTTCGCAACCACGAATTTATGACTTGGGGCTTATTTCTCGTTTCATGAATCCGAAGGCGATGATGCAGATGGGCCGGTACGAACGGTCGGAATACCTGCATCGTGAGAAGATAGGGGATCTTAATTATATTGTTGCCTATGCACGCATTAGTAATGAACACCACGAAACAATCGGTTTTTTGAGTCTGCCGAACTTTTCGAATCAGAAGGAGATTGACGAACGGATCGGACTACTGTTGAATACACTGATCAATATCTATGCATTGGTCATTGTGGCATTAGGCCTGTTCGCCGTATTTGTGGCAAACCAGATCACTGCTCCGCTTACCCTGGTGCAACGCAGCTTGGCGCGTACTACGATCGGGCGTCTTAATGAACCGATATTCTGGAAGCGGAACGACGAAATCGGCAGTCTGATCAAGGAATATAATACGATGATTGTAGCATTGGAACATAGTGCGGAACGCATCGTACGGTCAGAACGGGAGTCAGCCTGGCGCGAGATGGCCAAACAGGTGGCCCATGAAATTAAAAATCCACTGACCCCACTGAAGCTGGGTGTGCAGTTGCTGGAACGTTCATGGAAGGAAAAGGATCCGCAGTTCGAGCAGAAATTTGAACGGTTCAGCAAATCATTTATTGAACAGATCGACAGCCTGTCCAGAATCGCTTCAGAGTTCTCCGACTTTGCAAAACTGCCGGATACCAGGCTTGACGATGTGGATATCAGGCAGGTGGCTGAGCAGGCGATTGGTATATTTGATCATAATGGGGCAGTGATTCATCTGCAGACCCGGGAACAGGATAACCTTGTCCTGAAAGGGGACAACGATCAGCTGTTGCGATCATTCATCAATCTGCTGAAAAATGCCGTGGAGGCGAAAGCGTCCCGCAGAAAATGTGAGATCCGGATCCGGGTAACGGGCCAGCAGGACCAGATTCTGGTTATTATAAAGGACAATGGCAAGGGAATAGATCAGGAAGTCCGGACTCGTATTTTCCAGCCGAACTTCACGACAAAAAGTTCCGGTACGGGCCTTGGGCTTGCTTTTGTGAAAAAGACGGTTGAAAGCATGGGAGGAAGCATACACTATGAAACGGAAATAGATAAAGGAACCACCTTTTTTATCCGCTTACCCAGGCAGCCGGCAACCCTCACCCTCTCCTGAGGCCGGCTTACCGGAGGGTGGTGCTCGCTCTGCCCATCAGAAAGCCGTTTGTGTAAAGAACAAACGTATACGTACCCCGTTTAATCCCGTCTTCCGGCGTCCAGTCAAAACTATATAGCTTCCCGTCATCAGAAAAATCAATATCCGTTTTGTACGTATACTGCAGGTCTTCCCGGCCAACCTGAAACAGCTTGTTCTCAGCGATAATAAGATTACCGTTCGGATCTATTACGCGCATGTAAATATCATATTCCCCTTTTTTTGCCAGTGGATTTTCTGCAATGGAAAAAGAAATTTTAAATTTTGAAGCACGCCTGGCCCGGGTTTCGATGGCTTCCCTGTCTTGGTCCCGTGCCCGTACCGCATTGATGGCAAAAGCCGATATTTTTAGGGCCGAAGCAACTTTCATGGCCTGCTGGATTTTCTTATGCCGGCCTTTCAGCGAGCTCGCCTGTGATCGTACTTTCTGCTCGCTGTCCAGAAGGCTGTCTCGCTCCTGCATGATCCGGAGGTTTTCCCTCCTGAGATTACCCATGTCTGTTCCGTGTTTGGAAATCAATAGGCGCAGTTTTCGTATATCCTCCCATGCTTGTTCGACAGCAGACCGGGTAAGTGTATTCGCGGTCAGTCTGGCTCTTAGGTCAGAAATCAATGTGCGGGCGTTATCCTGATCCTTTTTCAGTGATTCGGAGAGTATGGTTTCATCGTCAGTAAGTTGGTTCAGCGCTGTTTCCTGCCGGTCAATTTCTGCTTCCAGCCGGCTTTTATCGTCACTCAGGATAGCAACCCGTTCATCCGAGGTCTTATACTTCACATAAAAGTATATATTGGTAGCCAGTAAAGCGACGATAGCTATTACAAAGAAATAAATCCTGCTGTTATCCTTTCGGGATGGTTCAGCCGGTGTTTGCTGGTATTCCTGCATAGCGTATAGAGACCCGGTGACGGTAATTAAACATTGCCTGTGATATCGTTTTAACAGATTTTTGTTACAAAAACTGTTCCAACACACAATGCCGCCCGAAGGGAATGTTACATTTTTGTGAATATTTGCCCGCATGGGGCTGCTATATGTATATTTGCCACAATGGGAGATCCTATGTACAAAGCAGTGCGTCCTGTTTTCAGATGGTTTGTAACCGGTATCATGACGCTGATCATATGGCCCGCATCCGGTCAGCAGCATTCCCCGCCGAAGCGGGAATTCAGGGGAGTATGGATAGCGACGGTTGTTAATATTGACTGGCCCTCCCGGGCAGGGTTGGATGTTGCAAGCCAGCAGCAGGAACTGCTGCAGATACTGGATGCACACCAGCGTGCCGGAATCAATGCGGTGATGCTGCAGATACGGCCGGCAGCTGATGCCCTGTATGTCTCGGACCGTGAACCCTGGAGCCGTTTTTTAACCGGGAAACAGGGGCAGCCTCCTGTTCCGTTTTATGACCCGCTGGCGTTTGCCATTGAAGAAGCGCGGCGGCGGGGGATGGAACTCCATGCCTGGTTTAATCCGTACCGGGCTACGTTTGACCTGAAGGAGGAAAACACCAGCCGCGATCATATCACCCGGCGTCATCCTGAATGGTTCTTTACGTATGGTGGTAAAAAGCTCTTTAACCCCGGACTGCCTGAGGTGCGCGATTATATTATACAGGTGGTGCTGGATGTGGTCCGGAACTACGATATAGATGGTGTACACTTCGATGACTATTTTTACCCGTATCCGGATAAGGGAAAGCCGTTGCCTGATGCAGGGACTTACCGTTTATACGGCCGGGGTTTCCGGAATATTGAAGACTGGCGCCGGAATAACGTGGATTTGCTGATCCGGACACTGTCTGACAGCATACGGTCTGTAAAAAGACACGTTAAGTTCGGTATCAGCCCGTTCGGTATATGGGAAAACAAGTCGCATCACCCCGAAGGTTCTGAGTCAAACGGCTTCAGTGGTTACCGGCAACTGTATGCAGACGCCCGGAAATGGATCAATGAAGGGTGGCTCGATTATATCAATCCTCAAATTTATTTTCCGTTTAACAACCGTGCAGCAGCGTTTGAAAAGCTGACTGACTGGTGGGCACAATATACCGAAGACCGGCATTTGTATATCGGACAGGCTATGTATCGGGTGACGGAGCAGGCAGCAGGATGGAATGATCGCAGTCAGATTCCTAATCAGATCAGGTACCTCAGAAACCTCCCACATGCGCATGGCAGTGTTTTTTTCAGTTCGAAATCGCTGGTAAATAACCTGGCCGGTATGCGTGACTCCCTGCAGTATAACCTGTATCGCTATAAAGCGCTTCCGCCGGTTATGCCCTGGCTGGATAGCATCCCCCCGCTGGCTCCTGCTGAGCTGTCAGCCACCCACTCGGGTAATCATGCTATTACGTTACGCTGGGAACCTCCCGCGCCTGCCAACGACGGCGAACAAGCATATGGTTACGTCATTTATCGTTTCAGGGAAGGAGAGGAAATAAATCTGGAAAGGGCTGAACATATACTACATATCAGCTACGACGGAAACTACATGGCCTACACGGATCATACCGCCCGGCAAAAAGGTATCTATACGTATATTGTGACGGCATTGGACCGGTTAAAAAACGAAAGTGCGGCCGGGATTCCGGTCCACGTAACTGTCAGATAAGCTTGTGGATGATAGCTGATATTACTGCCAGGAAAAACCTTATTATAATGGGTGATGTTTGATTACATTTTATTCCAGTATTGCTTTCGATAGGTTAACGGATTAATACCGTAAACTTTACTGAATTGCCTGTTGAAATTTGATAAGTTATTAAATCCACATTTAAAACAAATCTCAGAAATATTCATCGTGTTCTCAACCAGCAATTTACAGGCATGATTCAGCCTGATCTCTGTGACAAGAGCAGTAAAGGTTTTGCGGGTTCGCTGTCTGAAATACCTGGAGAATGAACTTTCTGTCATGTTTATCAGGTCAGCAGCATCAGCAATGTATATTTCTTCATGGAAATTATTGATCACAAATTTCATCACCTTATCCAACCGGGCTGATTCTGATTCACTTTTACCGTTAACTGCATGACCGGATATGAAATGGTATTCGGATGAATCGGCAATGATGTTTAAGATCTCTAACAGTTTTAGCCAACGGGAGAAACCGGTTAATTCCAGCAACTCAAATAGCTTGGCGCTGACTATCTTATTTGTTTTTCCTGTAATACCTAAGCCTTTTGCTGATCTGCTGAATAAAGTCTGAAGCTTCTTCGCCTCAGGGATAGATAGGAAATTTTCTCCGAAAGTGCTTTCCAGGAAATGGATGACGATTGATCGGGCCCGTAATTCAGACTCTGTCTCATAATATTCAGGATCGTTGCGATACAGGTGCGGCAGAAGGGGCCCGATAAGGGCCAGATCACCAGGTTTAAAGTCTGTCATTTTGTCGCCAATAAAGCGCTTGCCGGTACTCTCAGTAACCAGTACAAGCTCGTATTCCGGATGAAAATGCCATGGAGTAGGGTAATAGTTATAATCGAAATATTTCGCTACGAATGACTCCTCGGCTCCAAGTGGCAGGTGTTCAAGAATGGGCTTCATTAAAATTGGTTTAATGCAATTTTGCCATATACTTAATAAAAATATATCCGCTAATATAATAGATTGATTTATTATTGGATAAAAAAGTATTGATTCAGCATAAAATAAAAGTAGTTTGCCGGGGCAGGCAGGCTTAGATTTGGAATAAAAATAGAAACTATGAAATTAAGCGCTGAACAAATCCGGGATTATAACCGGGATGGCTATGTAGTGGTAAAAGACTTTTGTAGCCAATCGGAAATCGATAAGCTATATGCGGTAGCTCTGAAAGATAATGCCATAACTAAAAATGCGCTGGATCTGAATGATCAGAGTGGAAAGAAGACCAGGTTGTCTCTTTGGTTTAAGCCGGGGAATGATGTATTCGGGTATCTTACCCGAAGTGAAAAAATGGTACGTTCTGTGGAACAATTGTTAGATGGCGATGCGCCGGTCTGTCATTTCCATTCCAAGCTGATGCAAAAAGAACCAAAAGTGGGCGGCGCATGGGAATGGCACCAGGATTACGGATACTGGTATAAGAACCAGTTCATGTTCCCCGATCAGTTGATCAGCGTGATGGTGGCGTTAACATCTGCTAACAAAGAAAATGGTTGCCTGCAGGTGATCAGAGGTTCACATAAACTGGGCCGGGTCAATCATGGCTTTGCGGGGGAGCAGGTAGGGGCCGATATGGTAATGGTTGAAAATGCTTTAAAAACAATGGAACTGGTTTATTGTGAGATAGAACCCGGTGATGCCCTTTTTTTTCATAGCAATTTACTGCACCGGTCAGAAGCTAATCTTTCAGACTATCCCAGGTGGTCCATTATTTCATGCTATTCATTGCAATCTAACCTGGCATATAATGAGACTTCCACATCGTGGAAGACCCCTGTTGAGGTAGTTCCTGATAATGCTATATTGGATTGGCATGCCGAAACATTATCCCAGGCAGATTTCCTGAAGAAGGAGCATGATCCGGCCCTGAAAGAAACCGGCTGGGAAAATGAAACTCAGACCGGTTATTAATTTCTCTATATTCCAATCTTTCACGAATGAAAATAGCCATGCTCGGAACCGGCTTTATAGCCAGATTTTATGCTGATTCTTTACATAGCCAGCGCCGGAAAGATCGTATACATGCCGTGTATTCCAGGAGTAAAGAACGTGCAAAAAAATTTGCTGAGGATTATGATACAGCGCATTGTTTTACTGATATGGATGAAGCAATTCAGCATCCGGATACAGAAGTGGTCATTATTGCCTTACCCAATAACCTGCATGAAGCCGCGGTAATTGCCTGTGTTGCAGCAAAAAAAAGTGTGCTTTGTACAAAACCTTTAGGCAGAACTGCTGAAGAAGCAAAGCGAATGCTTGATGCAGTTGAGCATGCAGGTATTTTTGCCGGTTATCTTGAAGATCTTTGCTATACCCCTAAAATGTTAAAATCATGCGCCGCCGTTAAAGCGGGAAGCCTGGGGCGCATATTGTGGACAAAATCCAGGGAAGCCCATCCCGGGCCGCACAGTGATTGGTTTTGGGATAAAGAGCAATCCGGGGGAGGAGCAATTATAGACCTGGGGTGTCATTGCGTGGAAATTGGCCGGAACTTTATTGGCAAAGATATCAGGCCTATAGAGGTGATGTGCTGGGCGGATACCCAGGTGCATCCTATCGAGGCGGAAGATCATGCCATCGGACTGGTGAAATATGCAAACGGAGCTATTGGCCAGTTCGAAGTGAGCTGGGCGTTTCGCGGTGGAATGGATCTTCGCGATGAAGTAATGGGAACCGAAGGTACGATCTGGCTGAATGGCTTTTTACGTACCGGGTTTGAAATGTTCAGTACCGGGAAGGGAGGATACGTAGCTGAAAAATCAGAAACCGGTAAGGGATGGCTTTTCCCGGTTGGCGATGAAGCTCATGAACTGGGTTATTCCAATATGTTCTCGGATATGTTTGATTCCATAGAAACGGAACGTGAGCCGCTGGAAACATTTTATGATGCTTATATTGTTAATTGTATTTTAGATGCCGCTTATACCTCTGTGAGAAGCCGTTTATGGGAACCCGTTAAAATTGAAGACTGGAGAGGAAAGGACAAAGCGGAAAATACCTCACAACCGGTTAGTTATGATCATCAATTTTACCTGATAAAAGAAGAGATTTTACCAAATGGCGAGGTGAAACTTATCCTGAAAGATAAGAACACCGGACATATTTCTCAGAAATTTCGTTAGACAAGTAATATTTCATATAATAGCAGGTATGGAAGTCTGCTTCCTGATTTATAGATATGAGTTTTAGATTTTTATTCATTTTGTCATTTATTGCAGCACTTTACCTAACAGAAGGGTGCAGCAGGCATAAAAAGCAAGCTGATGTATTACCATTCATTTCAAGACCTGTTGATACCTGGGTGGTCCGGTCAGTGCTTGATCAGAAGCCGAGGATGCTAAGTATAGCCCTGCATGATAAATTATGGTTAGCCTATAATACCCAAACAGGTTCCCTGTATAAAGCATGGGCCGGTATAGTGAATTTTGAAGGTTCTGTGTATACAGCCAGGCATGGGGTCCAGCCTACCACCCAGGGCATAGCTTATATACAAGAACCCGATGAAAATCCCTGGAGGATTATCGTTAATAAGACCACCGAAATCATTCCTGAAGTAAATTACAAAGGTCATACCATACTTGACAACCGCGTTACGCTAAACTATGAGCTTGTATATAAAGGTCAGAAAATTAAGGTAGAAGAAAGACCGGAATATATTGATTTAAGCGGGGATGGAGCGGGTTTCGAGCGTATTTTTACTACTTCAAAGGTACCTTCCGGTTTACAGGTCGCATTACAAACCCATGTATCCTCATTGCTATCCGAAGCCGATCTCATAACAGATGGTCAATTTAGCATGAATAAAAAAGGAACCGAGGAACTTGACGCCAGGGAGTACCATACACTTGAAGGCATGCTGATACTAAATAGTAATAGCAACACACGTTTTTACGCCAGTTTGTTTCCCAAGCCCGCAGAAGCGCTGGCTGAACGGAAGAACCTCACACCGGAAGAGGCTATATATGCCCTTATAGAAACTACCGATTGTAACAACTGCCATAACAAAGAGGTAAAAACAGTAGGTCCCTCTTATATGGATATTGCCCGCCAATATGATAATACCCTTCAAAACCATGAAATGCTGGTAGATAAAATAATAAAAGGCGGAGCGGGCAGTTGGGGCACCATACCAATGACTCCTCATCCCGATCTCCCTGAAAAGGATGTCGTTTCCATCGTATCCTATATTCTTAGTCTGGATGCTAAAGAGGAACAGGCAAAAAACAGGGAAGAACTGATGCCGGATCCCGGTTATCCGGTTGTTGTGCAAGTAATTGATCCGGCGCAGGCAGTTCAGCATGATGAAAAGCCTGGTATTGCAATAAATGCCTATCAGTTTAATTCAAAGGTGCTTAACCTTCCGGATATTACTATGGATATGCTCCCCTTTTTATCAGGCTCTATCAATGCACTTCATTTAACCAGTAATGATTTCGGGCAGTTTAAAAATAACTTTGTTATTCATGCTACCGGCTCTATTAATTTAGAAAAAACAACAAAAGCTGTTTTTCGCCTGGTAAGCGCCGGAGGATCCAGGTTATATATTGATGGCAAACTGGTAATAGGTAATGACGGAATACATAATCTAAGAGGTATGGAGAGTGAAATTATTCTGAACGAGGGTAAACATCCTTTCCGGATAGAATACATTCAGGGGCAATGGCAAAAGGGGCTTTCACTTCAGTGGCTGCCTTATGGCGGACAGGAATTTACCGTAGTACCGCCCGCTATGTTCTCTTTTACCGGAGCAGACATAAAAAGAACCCAGCAAGAGGTTATTCCGCTGAAAAATGCCGTTATACCGGGCGATACTTTTCCATTGGATACCATACATCCGTCGTTTACCCTTTCACAGGCCAGGCCCGAAACATTTCAGCCTAAAGTAGGCGGAATGGACTTTTTGCCAGATGGACGCCTGGTAGTAAGCACCTGGGATTCTGTTGGCGGGGTATATATCCTGGATGGTGTGCAGGGTAATGATCCGGAAGCGATTACAGTGAAACGAATAGCTTTCGGTTTAGCAGAACCTTTGGGCCTGAAGGTGGTTGATGGGGATATATATGTGATGCAGAAGCATGAACTTACCAAACTGGTGGATCTTAATGATGATGAAATCATAGATCAATACCAGACTGTATGTAATGGCTGGACGGCTTCTGCCAACTTCCATGAGTTTGCTTTTGGTCTGGTGTATAAGGGAGGCTATTTTTACGGGACCCTGGCAACAGCTATTGATCCGGGAGGGGCAAGCTCAAAATCACAGCAGCCTGACCGCGGAAAAGTAATTAAGATATCGAAAGCTGACGGTTCCTTTAGTTTTGTGGCAAGCGGGTTAAGAACTCCCAATGGTATTGGGATAGGTACGGATAATGAGCTGTTTATTGCAGATAACCAAGGGGACTGGCTACCTGCTAATAAAATCGTGCATTTACAGCAGGACGCCTGGTACGGTTCAAGATCGGTTGATTTTAAGGGTACAGCAAATCTGACAGAAACTCAGCCGGTGGTTTATTTAACACAGGATGAGATCAGCAAGTCTCCGAGCCAGCCAATTAAACTGGATATAGGTCCGTATAAAAATCAAATGATATTTGGCGATATTACCCACGGCGGAATCAAACGTACGTTTGTGGAGAAGATAAAAGGAGTTTATCAGGGCGCTGTTTTCAGGTTTGCCCAGGGATTGGAAGTGGGTGTAAACCGCCTGGTATGGGGTCCTGACGGTGCGCTTTACGTGGGCGGAGTGGGTATGAAAGGGGGCGGGTGGATACAGTATGGTAAATTAGATTATGGATTACAGAAGCTAAAATGGAACAATAAGCCGGTATTTGAGATGCTGGCGGTAAGAGCGAAAGCTAATGGAGTGGAAATTGAATTTACTGAACCGTTGAAAGAAGGTGCCGGCAACCAAGCCTCTGATTATATGATTACACAATGGTGGTTTAAACCTACCGCGGAGTATGGCGGACCTAAAATGGATGAAAATAACCTGCCGGTTCGCAGCATTAAATTGTCGGCTGACCGGAGAAAGGTTTTTTTAGAGTTGGAAGGTATGAAGCCAAAACATGTCGTGTACATCCGGTTAAATTATAAAACCATTAAAAGTAGTAACGGGCAGAACCTTTGGTCGACAGAAACATGGTATACCATGAATAGTATACCAGATTAGTCGGGTAATAGTAATCTGCTCCCGGAGCTGTGTTATCTTATAAGAATCAAGGAATAAATGTAACTCATTCTTTGAACTTTTAATACTATTCGTATCTTCATCAGATTTTAGAAAAAATACTGACAAATTGGTATCTGATAAAGATAGTTTTTTCAGCCATTTGCTACCGGGGACTGTCTCAACTGTTATTAACATATACGCATCATCATATTGTACTTGAATTAGATAATGAATAAAGGCACATTACTACGTATCAGTTTTATCATATTATTTCTGCAGGCCGTATATGGGCTGTACGGGCAAACTACCGCCGATTCGCTCATCATTACGTCCGCCGGCTGGAAACAACAAACCCTGAAGGAGGGTGTTGTATGGCGCAGTTCGCATATCGACGACCTGTTTCAAAGCAAACAGACCATACAGGTGCTGGAAGTTGACCTGGATAATCCCGGCGTACGGGTTGCTTTTGCAGGTGTGTCGTCCGGGCTTCAGCTCACCAGTGTATTTGCGCGGGAGGCCGGGGCAACGGCGGCAGTGAATGCCTCTTTTTTTAATATGAAAGAAGGTGGTTCTGTAACATTTCTCCGGATCGATAACCAGGTTATTAACGAAACCGTCGGACCGGGAGGCAGCCGGACGAGTGGCGCATTGACGCTGAAAGATGGCCGGGAGGCAGCCATCCTGTCCATCCCCGAAGCAAGTATGGCCGAACAGCTCAACCTGCCCAATGTCATGGTGAGCGGTCCGTTATTGCTGGATCACGAAAAGGTAGTGCCATTGGACAGCAACGCCTTCAACCGCAACCGGCACCCCCGTACGGCCGTCGCACTTACCCCCGGAAACAAACTGTTGCTGATCACCGTAGATGGCCGGAATGCACAGGCGCAGGGAATGAGTCTGCCCGAGCTGGCTTATTTTCTCCGTATATACGGGGCCCGGTATGCCTTAAACCTGGATGGTGGCGGGTCAACCACGATGTATATCCGGGGACATCCGGATAATGGTGTGGTTAACTTCCCTTCCGACAATAAACAGTTTGACCATGGTGGCGAGCGGAAAGTAGCCAGTGTGATCTTGGTGTATTAATATTTATCGTGATGCTGCTGAGAAATAAAAGAATATACACTATATTCGCAACATAACGATTATAAAAAGAAGCAAAATGAAACAGATAATGGTCTCACTGTTCTTCTCCCTGGTCGCGTTAACAACAATGAATCACGAAAGCATGGCTCAGGCAAAAAGGACAAAGATTATTGCACACAGAGGGGCCTGGAAAGCGAATAACCTGCCGCAGAATTCAATTGCATCGCTGAGAGAGGCGATCCGGCTCGGCTGTTTTGGTGCTGAATTCGACGTTCATCTGACCAAAGATGATGTGTTGGTGGTAAACCACGACCGTGATTTTTACGGAATTGATATTGCAACGGCGACCTATGAAGAACTGCTGAAGATAAAGCACCCGAACGGTGAAAAAATTCCCACCGCAGAAGAATACCTGCGCGAAGGGTTGAAGCAAAAGAAAACCCGCCTTATTTACGAATTGAAGACATCTCCGCAAGGCCCGGAGCGCATGCGCAAAGCCGCTGACCTGAGTGTTGAACTCGTGCATAAACTCGGTGCACAGAAACAGGTAGACTATATCCTGTTCAGCTATGAGGGCGGCAAGCGTATCATCGAGCGCGATCCGAAAGCGAGGGTAGCCTACCTGAACGGCGATTTTGCTCCGGCTGGTGTTAAGGCAGATGGTTTCTGGGGAATCGATTACAACTACAACGTGTTTAAAAAGAATCCTGCGTGGATCAAAGAAGCCCATCATGCCGGGCTTACTGTTAATGCCTGGACGGTAAATAATAGGGAGGAAGCGATCAATCTCCTGAACCAGCGGGTGGAGTTTATCACCACGGATGAACCGGAATTACTGCTCCGGTTAGTCAAAGAACACAAGCACCCAAAAAAGAAATAACTATAGAAAGAGAATGACTTAGGCAGGTATTTTGCTGTAAATAACGTATCATTGTTTTATTGTTCAGAAATAATTGATTACGAATGAAGAAAGCCATTCCTGTATTCCTTCTCAGCACCCTGATCTTTTTTACGCAGTGTGATACATTGCATCAGGTAGTGATGTCCGGGGGTAATACAACCGGACAGCCGTCGTCGGGTAATGGCCAGGTCAGCAGCAATGAGATTGCGTCCGGACTAAAAGAAGCACTCAATCAGGGGTTACAGCAGAGTATCAAAACATTGGCGGTAAAAGACGGTTTCTTCGGTAATGCCGCAGTGAAAGTCCTGTTGCCGCCGCAGGCCCGGAAAGCAGAATCCACGTTACGCAACATCGGATTAGGGTCCTTAGCCGATAACCTGATCCAGAGCCTTAACCGGGCTGCTGAAGATGCGGTTGGAGAAGCGTCGGCGGTATTTGTCAATTCCCTGCGCCAGCTTACCATTTTGGATGCGGTCAATATCCTGCTCAGCGGGCAACAGGATGCAGCCACCAACTTTTTTAAGCGGACCACCACTGCCGATCTGACGCAGCGGTTCAGCCCTATCGTAGCGCAAAGCCTGGGCCGGTTCAATGTTTCTGCGTACTGGAAAGAAGTGGTCACACGCTATAACCAGATCCCGCTTGTCAACGAAAAAATTGAAGCAGATCTCACGGCATACGTCACCCAGAAAGCTATTGACGGCCTCTTTCTTCAGGTAGCACAGGAGGAGCTGAAGATCCGTAATAATCTGGGTGGTTCGCGCAGTACTCCCCTGCTACAAAAGGTTTTTGGATACGCGGATAAAGAAAAGCAGTAAAACATCGGCTGGTTATTCGTGTAGATTATAAAATAAATGCTATATTAAGCCCGCTTAACCATTTTGTAAGATATGAAGACTATTCTTATTCCTGTGGACTTTTCGGATGTCTCGTATACCGCTGCGAAGTATGCCGTTGATTTTGCCATCGAATTCCATATCGGCAAACTTATTTTTTACAACTCTTACAGACTTCATGCGGTCGATGCAGACATCGCAGCAAAGGATGATGAAACGAACATCTATCGTCAGGCATCACTGAAGCATCTGAAGGACATGTGTGAACGGGTAGTGAGTGGTGCTGATCCCTCTTTTTCGATTCATTTCCATGCTGATAATATGCTGGTGAAGGATGGAGTGAAAGCATTGGTTGATGAACAGGATGTCTCACTGATCGTCATGGGTATCGCCGGGCAATCAGATATTGAAAATACGCTTATTGGCGAAAACACGATGGCCGTCGCGGCTTCAGGGGTTGCTCCTTTGTTAATTGTACCCCGGGAAACGGTATTTGAACCGGTCAGCAAAATTGCTTATGCTACTGATCTGCGCGATGTGGAAGAAGTCACCCCCGTGAGCAGCATATTGAAATTCTGCCGGACGATGGGAGCTGAACTCCATGTGGTGCATGCCGATTACCGTGGTAAGCACCATTCTCCTTCCGCAAGCCTGAATCAGCAGCTACTGACCCAGTATTTTGCGGATCTGCACCCGAAATTTCATTATATCGAAGAGCATAAGGACGAAGCACAGGGGATTTACGACTATGTAAAGCGCAGCGATATCGGGCTTATTATCATGGCCTCCAGAAATTACGGCTTTTTCGAGCGGCTGTTCCACAGCAGCCTCAGTAAGAAGTTACTGAATATGGCAGATGTGCCTGTGGTGCTGGCGAAGAATAAAACCCCGTTTTTGTAAAGCCGGAGTGCCGCGGCTATAGCCAATTATTCATTTCATTGTGGCGGACAAGCTGTTCCGTTCCCGGATTGGTGCTGAAGAAAACCTCAGGGAACAACGGTTTTAGTCTTGGCTCCAGTGTATCGTAAAATGCGAGTAGTTTTTCGTCCTCCGGAAACCGGTTAATATCCAGGCGTGCTAACAGCAGCTGCCGGCTGCTTATCTCATTATGGAAAGCCTGCCGGTACTGGTCAGCAATCGGCTCAGATGGCGGAAACTGTTGCCGTAGCGCATCTACCTGTTTCCCGTTTTTCCAGAAACGATAACACACGTGAGGGCCAGTAGCCAGACCGGTACTGCCAACATAGCCAATGACCTGCCCTTGTGTTACCTGTTGCCCTTTTTTAACAGCCCGCTTACTCATATGCAGGTATTGTGTGGTATAGGTGTCGTTGTGTTTAATTTTTACGTAGTTGCCATTCCCGCCGTTATATGCTGATTCAACCACCACACCGTTGCCGGTAGCAATGATAGGCGTGCCGTTCGGAGCGGCAAAATCAGTGCCAAAATGGGGTTTCCAGACCCGTTGTACCGGATGGAAGCGACGCAGGCTGTATCCGGAAGAAATGCGGCTGAATTTCAGGGGTGCTTTCAGAAACGAACGCCGCAGACTTTTGCCGTTCTCGTCATAATACTGGCCGGGTTGGGTACTGTCCGGACGGAAATAATGTGCCTGGTATTCTTTGTTTTCATGTGAAAAAACGGCCGATCTGATTTTTCCCTGTCCAACCGGCTCACCATCTACATACTGGCGCTCGTATTCCAGTTTGAACCAATCGCCGTTCTGGATACGATAAAAATTAACAGCCCAACCGTAGATCTCAGCCAACTGGACGGCCAGTTCCGGGCTGGCATGCTGGGATTGTAATGTTTCATATAATGATTGGTGGATCACTCCGGCTGCTGTCTCCAGCCGCGTTTCTACCTCTTTCCTGTCAGCATATACCCTGACACTGTCTCTCAGGTCGTATACGATGTAATCAACCTGATTGGGCTGGTAAATAAGATAGGCCGTTTTATCCGGATTCCCGGCCTCCCTGAATACGGTATATTTGTTTCCTGCCGAAATCTTCCGCACATCAAAAACAACTTTTGATTTTTCGGAAATAGTCGCTATAACAGACTGATCAACGTTATATCGTTGTAAGATACCGGAAAGAAATTCATTCCTGGCCACTTCCTGTTCTTCTACCAGGTATTTTCCCACAGGCAGGCCGAAAAGCAGGTCGTTTTCTTCTGCCTGACGGTCAGTTGTTGTTGCCGGATTGCTTGACGGCGAGGTATCAAAGGAGGAAAAGAACAATAAGCCAACACACAGTACCACGGTAAAAAGTGTTACCAGTAACAGCGCCTTTTTTTTTAACATCATGTTTACTTTCAGGTTTTCCTCATATCGACGCAACGATATGCATTCTTCCTATTTTAGTTAAGTTGCCGGTGTTGATTATCACTGAATTAAAGCCGGCACACCACCGATTCCTGATGATAACCTGACCGGGCATGTAATAGCCGATTGGGCGGGTTATACACGTATAAGAAACACAAAGAAAGTAAATTTATTATACAGACGATAAAATTTAACATTTTTTTTCACAATAATAGTAAACAATCGGGCAATACGCCGGTTTACTTACCTTGAACCGGTGTCTGCTTTTCTTTCCAGTTCCGGTATGAGTACGGCCTCACCATCAATCATAAATGTTAGCCGGTAATAGTCTATATGCTGAAAAACCCATGGGTTTTCGCGTTTCCATTCGCGGAAGGTGTCGTTTGAAACCAGCAGGCACCGGTTGTTCTTCACATATTCAAGGATATACAGATCTGCCGGAACGTCTGACGGGGCTTCCAGATATTCGGCCAGCTTGGTTAATTCTTTCAGCTTCTCGGGATCCGATAGGCTGTGTTTCAGCGACGCATCGACAACGATCAGAATATCCCGGATACCATTTTCATGAAGTTTCCGTACCATCCTGAGCAGGTTTTCCACCTGGGGTATTCCTTTTTTGTTAACTTGTGAGTTGTACGCTACATTACTGCCGTCGATAACAACCTTGCGGTCCTGTAGCCGGTTAAATTCAAAATACTCCCCATCCGGATCATACGAGCCGAATGCTTTTACGTGGTCATTGGTCAGCAGAAATGCCGTCACCGCTTCTTCATCAGGGAGCGTACTGCGGAACCAGGTGGGCAACTGCCCGTCCGCGGTACGCTGGCGGTATTTATCCAGTTGCTCCTGAAATTGTGTATATAATCTGTTAATAGATACTTTTTTGCCCCCGCCCGGCAAGGAAAGAAGTCCAAGAAGGAGCCGTTCATCATGGCTGAGATTATGATTTGCACCCTGTTCGAATTCCTTGTATAGCAGGTATTCCTGGCGGTTGACCGCCCCGGCAGATTGCGCTTCCCGGTATTCCCGGGCATCCAGAAATGCTCCGGCTACGCCCTTCTGGTATTCCTGGCGGTTGTCATATCCCTTTTCGCGTGCTATCCCGTACTCCGAAGCATCAGAGAACCCGGCTTTTAATGCTTCTTCAAAGGTGTCGTAGCTGGTAAACCCGTTATCGGTGGCAAATTTGAATACGGCGTACGGGCTGTCCATAGAAGTCTCCTCAGGTAGCGTGTTGTTCGTTTTCCGCAGTGTTGTAAAATCGGCGAAGCGGTCGATAAATCCCGTCGTTTTCATCCGGCGGATGATATCGGGATCCTGCACGCCGTTATCTTTGACCAACAGGTAATCCGTGTAGTTATCGCAGTTCAGCTGCTTGGCATGGTAGTACGAGGCGGCTTCCGGGAAGCCTGCTTTCCGGGCAAGCAGGAAATCTTCCAAAAGCTCATACCCTTCTGTGTGTTGCAGGAAAAGACCACCCTGTAGTACGATAACGAAATACGATGAGGCATCATTTCCCTTATAGATAAAAATGGTTTTTTGCTGGTTACTCTCCGCAAAACGGATGAATTCATCCAGCGAGCCAAGTTCGACCTGTAAGCCGCCGGTCAGCTTCTTTGCCGTATAGTATTTGTAGGAAGGTTGCTTCATAATGTGTATGCGATTCTTAACGGGCTTATTCAGAACGGTGAAAAAGACTGGCTTTTACCTGCAGCGATCTGTTCTCCCGAATCTTATAGCAAACAAAAATAGTTAAAAATAAACGGGATGTGAAATATTATTTTGTGTTGCCCGGGTCGCTTTACTGGCAAAAAAAGAGTAAGTTTAAGGCCGGATCAGATAATTGTATTATTGTAATATGAGTATAGCTAAGCAAATAATGAATAATGTATTTTATTATTTCCTTGTTGTTGCCGTGTTTGGCGGCGGGACCTGCTCCGTGGCTCAGCCCGGATCGGGTAAAAAGCTGCCGAATATTGTTGTCATAAATATGGATGACCTGGGCTACGGGGATGTAAGCGCGTATGGTGCAACGGCCCTCAGGACACCCCATATGGACAGACTGGCTGAAGGAGGGGTCCGGTTTACGGATGGTTATGCTGCGTCGTCTACCTGTACACCCAGCCGGTATGCCCTGCTGACAGGTATTTATCCCTGGAGAAACCGGGATGCGAAAATCCTGCCCGGTACCGCACCATTGATCATTGATACTAGTCAGCTGACGATCGCCTCCATGCTGAAAAAGGCAGGTTACCGGACGGGTGTTGTGGGAAAATGGCATCTGGGCCTGGGGGAAAGACATGTTGACTGGAATGAGGAAATAGCGCCCGGGCCAAATCACGTGGGATTCGACTATTCTTTTATAATGGCTGCCACGCAGGATCGTGTTCCCACCGTTTACATCGAAAACGGCCGGGTCGTGGGCCTTGATCCTGCCGATCAGATCTCCGTCAGTTACCAGAAGAACTTCGACGGGGAGCCGACCGGATTGGATAATCCCGAACTGCTGACGATGAAATGGCATCACGGCCATAACAATAGTATTGTTAATGGCATTCCCCGCATAGGATTCATGAAAGGAGGAGAGAAAGCGAAATGGAAAGATGAGGAAATGGCTGATGTGTTCCTGGCTAAAGCTCAGGAATATGTGCAACAACATGCCGGAAAACCCTTCTTTCTGTATTACGCCATGCAACAGCCTCATGTTCCGCGTACTCCCCATCCCCGTTTCGTCGGTGCAACAGGAATGGGACCGCGGGGAGACGTAATTGCCGAAGCCGACTGGTGTATAGGGGAATTCCTGAAAACCCTGGAGAATGAAGGCATACTTGAAAATACACTGATCGTCTTTACCAGTGACAACGGTCCGGTGGTCAATGATGGATATTACGATGAGGCCGTGGAAAAGTTAGGCGGTCATACCCCTTCGGGACCTTTGCGCGGTGGCAAATACAGCCTGTTTGAAGCAGGTCCGAGAGTTCCCTTTATCGTTTACTGGAAAAACAGGGTTAAGCCCATGGTATCCGATGCGGTCATTTGTCAGATGGATCTTCTTGCATCTCTCGCAAAACTGGTTCATATCGGGATACCTCAGGATACGGATAGCGAAGATCATCTGAAAGCCTTGCTTGGGGAGCGCACGGAAGGACGTACCGAACTGATATTGGAGGCCCAATCCAGAACGGCCCTGCGCAAGGGATCCTGGGTGCTGATCCCGCCGTATCGCGGTCCGGCCGTAGGTAAAAATGTGGGCATTGAGCTTGGCAACTCCGGCGAGTATCAACTATATCACCTGAAAGATGATATCGGACAACAGGAAAACCTGGCCGGAAAATATCCGGAGAAACTGAAAGAGATGATAGATGCCTTTCGTGAGCTCCGCGGAGTGGAATAAAAAGGGTATTAAACTATAAATTGACGTAAATGAAAAAGAAACAGGTGTATTGTACGTTAATTACCGGTCTTTTATACGGGATCTTCGGAACCAGTATGGTATGGGCGCAAGCCCCTTCTTCTAAACCGAATATGATCTTTATCCTGATGGACGATCTGGGTTCCGGTGACATAGGTGCCTTTTTCCAGAATAGCCGGAAGGCAGGCCAGCCCCGTTTATACACACCTGTACTCGACCGGATGGCGGCTGAAGGGGCAATGCTTATGCAGCATTATTGTGCGGCACCCGTATGTGCGCCGTCGCGTGCCTCTATTTTGCTGGGGAAAAGCCAGGGCCATGCAAATGTGCGCAATAACCAGTTTGATAAAGCCCTGGAAGATAACCATACGATGGCCGGTGTACTCCGGTATGCCGGTTATAAAACAGCGGCTATCGGCAAATGGGGACTTCAGGGCAGGCTTAAAGGTAATACGGACTGGCCGGCCCATCCGCTGAAAAGAGGCTTTGATTATTACTATGGTTATATGAGGCACGCTGACGGCCATGAACATTATCCCAGGGAAGGTCCTCATAAAGGGCCGAAAGAGGTATGGGAAAATTACCGGGAAGTCAGCGACGGGCTGGATAAATGTTATACCGGTGATCTGTTTACGGCAGTAGCAAAGAAGTATATCATCGATCACCAGCGGGGTACTGATGCCGATAAGCCTTTTTTTATGTACCTGGCTTATGACACTCCTCACGCCAGGTTACAACTGCCTACCCAGTCCTATCCGGAAGGTGGTGGTCTGAAGGGAGGGATGCAGTGGTTGGGCAAGCCGGGAAAAATGATCAATACAGCATCCGGAACGATCGATTCCTATGTCTATCCGGAATATGCCCGGGCGACTTACGACCATGATAACGACCCGTCGACCCCGGAGATCGACTGGCCGGATACGTATAAGCGTTTTGCGAGTGTGAATAAACGTATTGATGAACAGATAGGGGATATCCTCCAGCTGCTCAGAGACCTGAAGATTGATCGAAATACGCTGGTGGTATTCACCTCTGATAACGGTCCGTCGAAGGAAAGTTATCTTCCGGAAGATCAGTTTGTTGCCTATGAGGCAGACTTTTTTAACAGCTTTGCCGTGTTTGACGGTATCAAGCGGGATCTGTATGAAGGGGGCTTGCGCACCTCCACTATTGCCTGGTGGCCCGGAGCGATCAGGGCCGGTACCGTCGTCGAAACGCCGAACGTGTCTTATGATTGGCTACCAACCTTTACGGATGTTGCGGGGGTCCCTGCACCCGCCGGGGTAGACGGCGTTTCCCTTCTCCCGTCCCTGATCGGGAAAGGGGCGCAGGCAACCAGCCTCATTTATTCGGAATATGTACATCAGGCAAAAATGCCTACTTATCCGGCCTTCATACCAGAGCGTCGGGGAAAAGAACGCGGACAGATGCAGATGATCCGGTTGGGAGATTTTACCGGTGTACGTTACCAAATACGGTCGGCCGATGATGATTTCGAGATTTACGATGTACGGAAGGATCCGCAACAGGTGCACAATATCGCAACACAGTACCCTGACCTGCAACGCGAAATGAAGGCCCGGGTGTTGCAAGTCCGCTTGCCTGACACGGCCGCAGCAAGGCCTTATGATGAGACAATGATACCGGCGGTGGAGGTAGAAGGACTACAGCCCGGGCTTACGCGGTATGAATGGCACAGTCGGACACCCTGGATTCCTGAAAAGGATAAAGATTTGTCTGCGTCAGCGATCATCAGCAGCCTCCGTGCGGACACCCGTTTAGCATCGGGTAACAATACGATATGTTACCAGGGATATATTCAGGTACCGGCAGACGGCGTGTATACCTTTTATCTGGATGCCGGAGCGTCGCCGGCATTGTTAAGTATACATGATATCAGTGCCATCGATGCCTATGCAGGCGGCAGACAGGAGGTTATGCTTCGGTTACGGGCGGGTATCCATCCGTTTTCTTTCTCTTTCCTGAATAAAGAGGGAGTATCCACATCAGCGGTGTCCCTGCAATGGCGGATACCCGGCGGTAGCCGTACGGACATCCCGGCAGCGAATTTCCTGACGAGCCGGCAGCGGCAGGAATAAAGTTGTTTCAGTGCAGCAGCAGTTTGAGTAAGGTCTGTGTTGGCAGCAAGCCGTGGTGTACGAACATCCGCTGGTATCGTTCGTCGAGGATGACCCATGCGGGATAGCCTATCCGGCCTTCCTTTTCCCCCAAGGCATACGCCAGCTGGTGTATGCCTCCGGATGGACCGTGCCGCATATAGGTATAGATTTGCCCGTTGAAGTTCACGGTATCTTTGCGTTCCGCATCGAACCGGAGATAGTATACCTCTTCCGCCAGTACTTTTTGCAATTGCTTGTCCCGGCGGATCTGGCGATCCTGCATTTTGCAGTACATGCACCAGCCGGTATACAGCTGGACCACCACAGGTTTAGGCGCTTTGTGCATCAGCTCCTGCACTGTTTTGGCGTCCAGGTCAGGGAGCTGTTGCCCCCTGACCTGGAAAAAAGCCGCCAGTATCAGTATGATGATCGTTGTGGCATACCGTTTCATGGCCTGAATAAGTTATACCGGATACCCAGAAACCCCCGGAGTCCCTGCAACGAAGCATAGTTGTAACTGGGGTCAAAGGTATAGCCGTATGGATTGTTCACCGGGTCGTCTACGTGCCGGTCGAAGGGATCAAACGGCCGCATGATCGGATTCCGTGGTAAAAAGTTAAGCAGGTTTTTAATGCCACCATACACCTCAATCCCTTTATTGAACTTTTTGCTCAGCTGCAGGTTCATGATACAGTGCCAGGGAGAGTACTCCGGCCGGTAATCATTCGGCAGCACCGGCAGGCGCATTGGGCCGTTCCATTGTCCGGTAAGGTCGATGCTGTAATTGCCGAGGGTGGTGTAGCTGGCGGTGAACGTACCGGTCCACCGGGGTGCATGCAGTTGCTGCGTTTTTTCAAGCCGTCCGATCCCGTCGTCCTCCTTAACGTACACATCCATATACGTAACTCCTGCCAGTAGTTTAAAAGGAAAGGTAAATGCAAGGTCGGTGTTCAGCGACACGCCGCGTGATACGGCGTGCCCGTCCAGGTTATCATAAATGATTTTCTGCGGATTCGTATCAAAATCAGGTACGATTTTATTCGTGAAATACGAATAAAATCCCGTAATGTCAAAACCCAGGAAAAAATCGGGAGTCGGTATCTGCAGCACATAATTCAGGTTCCCGTTGAAGGAACGCTCCGGGTCCAGCGCAGAGACAATGACCACTTCCCGGGCACCGGTTAACGCTGCATGATCTTCCGTGAAAAGGTTTACGACTCTGAAACCCGTTCCGAAACTCGCCCGGAAGGTGTTGTTCGCGTTGGGTGTCAACTTGTATGCTACCCGGGGTGAGTGGACAGCACCATGGTTCTTGTCGTAATCAAACCGGTATCCGGCCAGGAGTTTATTCACCTTGCTGATACTCCATTCATCCTGTATGAATATGCCGGGCAGCGGCGTATTGGCCGGCGCGTTGGCAGATCCGTCCGCGGAGGCTGTTGCGGGTGTGTTGTCATCGTAATTGGTGTAGCGGAAAGAGGCGCCCACTAACAGGTTGTGTCCGCCGTCCAGGTACCTATCCCAGTATGCCTGTGCAAATGCCACCCGTTGTACAGCCATATACGGCACATCCCCGTAATAGGAGTTCTGGTCGTGCCAGTTATAGGAAAACTGCGTGTAAATATCTTCTGTTCCCGGAAGCTGGTACGTTCCGATCAGCTCGGCCCGTTTGGTAAAGATACTTTCCCCGTACACCTCATCGCCTCCGCGATGCAGGGAGCGCCTCCAGTTCAGTTCGCCTCCCCAGCGATCCTCATAGACATAGCGGGCGGCCAGGCTTGACAGCTTATTGTCCCGCCGTGCGAAATTCCACTTATTAAAAAAAGAAACACGGTTTTGGAGGGTAAGGTCCGTAAAATTATCGTGGTTGTTGTCCACTTTGTTGTTATAGGTAAAATAATTGACGCCCATCAGTGAAGTGGCTTTGCCCGCACGGAACTTTGCACCTGCATCCACACTGTATTCACCCCAGCCCGTGCCGAAGATATCGGCGGTCAGCAGCGGTGCCTTCAGCGGGTTTTTCGTGATCACATTGATCAGACCGCCCATCGCCTCCGATCCGTAGAGGGAGGAAGCCGGCCCTTTCACTACTTCAATACGTTCAACCAGGCTGTTGGGTATGCCGCTCAATCCGTAAACAGTAGACAGGCCACTTACAATAGGCATACCGTCAATCAGGATCATTGTGTAAGGCCCTTCCATACCGTTGATATGGATATCTCCGGTGTTGCAGACATTGCAGTTCAGCTGTGGTTGCACCCCGTTGATCATTCCAATGGCTTCAAACAGGCTTGGTGTAGGGTTTTTAGTAAACAGTTTCGGGGTAAAAATCTCCACGGGAACCGGACTCTCTGCCCGGCTTACCTCCCGCATAGTGCCTGTTACCACTACTTCATTCAGCGAGCCTGCCGCCGCCGTCAGTTCAATGTTCAGCGCGGTGGTGCCTTTGGGTTTTACGGTTACCCGCACCTGGAAAGGTTCATAGCCCAAAGCGGATGTTCGCAGGGTATACGTGCCCGCAGGAATGTCGCGGATCACATAATGTCCCAGGGTGTCAGAAGATGCGCCTGCTTTTAATGCCGGCAGCATAACGCTGGCAAACTCTACCGGTTGACCTTCATGCAGGATGCGCCCGCTGATATGCCCGTTTTGTCCATAAGCGGGCAGTATAGTTGTATAAAGAATAGCCGCAACTGCAGCTATGTGAAATAGCGTTGTATGTAATTTCATTGCTCCGTATTAGATTAAAAAAAACTGTAATCAGGGCACCTGCCATTCGCAGAAAACGAGGGGAAGATGCGAAAAGAATAGATAGCCGTTATGCGGCGGATCTACGCGAGGGGCGGGCCACGGAGCAGGGTGGCATGGTGGTACAGAGAAGGTACTTCCGGCACCGGACGGATGACATATCCGGTTTCAACCGTGAAAAATAACGGATCCCCGACAACGATCAGGTCTGTGCCGGTATAAGAAAAGCGGTGCACATAATCCAGGGAATAGAGTTCCTGTTCTGTGTGCTTGTGTTTTGTTCCCGAGCCGTCGGAAGAAAGTTTGTAGGGGTGGACGTGGATAACAACCGTACCATTGACCGTGGTGTGGCTGTGCATAAACAGCATGTTGCTGACCAGGATCAGGCAGAACAGCCCGGCCATGAACAGGCCGAGGATAGGCCTGAAGGCGTTTGTGTTGCGTATGGATATGCTGTTGGTCACGTTCACGCAGGCAAAGTTACGGAATAAGATGCAATAGTTTAGTGAGCGTGACCGTGTTCTCCCGTATCATTCATTTTTGCATTCACAAAAAATGCACCTTTTATCACGATAGGTGTACCGTGTGGAATTTCACTTACTGGCGTAATTGCCGTATAACCCAATTGAGAAGCACCCTTAGCTACTTCCATTTTTTCAAAACGAGTTCCTTTTTCCGAACCAAGGTCGTGGCTATGGTCGTGACTTTCACCCTCTTTATGGTCGTGAGGTTCTTCTTCCTGCTCCCTGACCAAAAAGATGTAATACTTCCCGTCTGCATTGACAATCGCATCGTTGGGTACAGCCGTACTCAGTACATGATCTAAACTTACCGTTCCGGTTATACTCATTCCGTCAATCAATCCTGTTTTATCTCCTGTAATTCTGCTGTGAACGGCAATGGTTTTACTCTCTCCGCTAAAAGATGAGCCAATATTATAAACTTCGGCAGAATAGGTCTTATTGGGATTGTTGGTTACGACAAAATCTATTTTCTGACCTATTTTGATTAATGGAATATCCTTTTCATAAACCTGTAAATCCAGGTGCAGTGCTGTGTTTTCTATTATTTCGGCAATAGGCGAAGACATATCTGCATAGCTTCCGATTTTGGCAAAAACGTTACTAACAGTACCGCTTATTGCACTTGTAACGACCAATGAAGATTTAAGGCTGGAATTTGACAAAGAAGCCGGATTAATTCCCATCATTTGGATTTGCTGGTTCAAAGAAGATTTTCGTGTTCTCAACGTGTTCAATTCAGTAGTGGCACTTTGCAGGTTTTTCTTTGCACCGACATTTCCCTCGTTCAGCTCTCTTTGCCTTGCCCGTTCCTGTTCTGCAAATTCTATCCGGCTATTGATGCTTAGATATTCTTCCTGCAACTGTATGAATTGCGGATTGGAAATAGTAGCGATAACCTGACCTTTCGTTACGAAATCGCCTATCTCCACATGGAGGGATTTTATAACTCCGCCAAACAAGGAAGTTACATTTGCCTTATTACTGTTGGGAACTCTCAATGTACCGTTAGCTTTCAAAGTCGCCGATAATTGTTTTTGCTCAATCATTCCGATTTCGATACCTACGGCTTTCATCTGTTCATCGGTCAGTACCGCTGAATTTTCTTCTTCGTGTTCGTCCGTTGTGGTTTCTGCTTCCGTACCGTGATGATGTCCGTCGCCCTCTTTATGATTATTCATACAAGCGTTAAAAGCAAAGAATGTTACGAGGACAAAAACGCTAAAAATTATCTTATTTATGATACGTTTCATATATTGTATTATTTACTGATTAATGAATGGATAAGCGTTACAGCTTCGTTGATTTGCTGTATACTCTTTAAATAATTAAGCCGAATATCCGTTGCTGTCTGTAAAGCATAGAGATATTCTACATAAGAAATTTCTCCTGTGGTGTAACCCAATTTTCCGGCTTGAATGATTTCGTCGGCATTAGGAAGCGCCTGCTCCTTGAAATAGGTAAACTGTGCTACATACTGTTCATATTGCTTTAAGGCATTTGCCAATTCCGTTTTTAGCTGTTGTTCCTGCCATTGGGCATTCAGTTCCAATGATTGCTTCTGATAATCAAGCGAACGGATTTTTGCTTTGATAGTTGTAAAGAGTGGAATGGTTATACCTACATCAACAAAACTAAACCGCTGTTCTCTACCGTAAAATTGCTCCACACCGTTTTTACTGTGCATTCCTATCAGTGATACATTATTATAACCGAACGTAAAATCAGGCAGGCTGTTTGCCCGTTCTAATTTCTTGTTCTGTTCAGCGATTTTAGCCTCCTGATACAATAGCTGAATGCTTGGGTGGTTTTCAACAGCTGAACTGTCAATGAAAGAAGTTAATAGTAATGGTGCATAATCCGATTTAGGTTCTATTAAAAAATCTTCTTGTGTCTGCATCAGGTTTTTAAGGCTCTGATAAGCATTTTGCCTGAAAACCTCGTTTTGCTGAAACAATAAATTAACTTCCCCTTTTTTGGTAATAGCTGTATTAACATCTAACTTTCCTATATCTCCGGTTTTATAACGCAGTTCCGCAACACGGATAAAGTCTGAATAAATACTATCAAGATACTTCAAAACCGAAGCGTTATGCTCCAGATATTCCAAATGGTAATAATATGTTCTTACCTGCTTTTTTAGCTCATTTTCTGTCAGAACCTTTAACCATTCCTGACCTTTGACCTGCTCTTTAACGAGATTTTTCTTTGCCCCAAAAAGTGTTGGAAAGGGTATGGTCTGCGAAATTTGGAAACCGTCATTGTATTCAAACCCCTCATTATTACCATATTGGAAATTTACATCGGTCTTTGGCAATTCAAATGCTGTCTTGTTAAGGCTTTGGGCAGATTGAATATCAAGATTTTTGGAACGGAGCTGAGGGTTATTCTCCTTAGCTATCTTGATAGCTTTATCTACATTTATCGGATTTTGTGCATTACTGTTTTGAGAAAAACCTAAGCACACAAACAGCAACAATGCAGGTGTTATGGTTTTCATTTTATTATTTTTTGGAGGTTTATGGTTTCTCATAAATACGAGATATAGCAGAGGCAGTACGAACAACGTCAATGCTGTTGCTGAAATCAGTCCTCCGATAACCACCGTTGCTAATGGTTTTTGTACTTCTGCACCTGCACTTGTACTTAACGCCATTGGTAAAAACCCTAAACTTGCAACCGATGCTGTCATCAATACGGGTCTTAACCTTGTTTTAGTTCCCTCGATAATCCTCGGAATAATCTCGTTCCAACCCTCTTTTTCCAATCTGTTGAATGTGGCAATCAGTACAATCCCATTCAGAACGGCAACACCAAACAGGGCGATAAACCCAACACCTGCCGATATGCTGAATGGCATATCCCTCCATAAAAGGGCAAATACACCTCCAATGGCACTCATCGGGATAGCTGTATATACCAAAACTGCTTCCTTGAACGAATGGAACGTGAAATACAGTAAGATAAAAATCAAAAGCAGGGCGATAGGTACTGCAATCAGCAATCTGTCGGTAGCTTTTTGGAGGTTTTCGAACTGACCGCCATAGGTAAAATAATATCCTGTCGGTAGCTTAATCTGTTCCGCCAGTTTATCCTGAATTTCATTGACAACACTTGCGACATCCCGCCCCTGCACATTGAAGCCGACATAGATCCTACGCTTTCCGTCTTCACGGCTGATTTGTGCAGGGCCTAATTTGTAGTCAATGTTGGCAACCTGAGAAAGCGGTATTTGGTCGCCGTTTGGAAGTGGAATAAACAAATTGCTCACATCCTCAATGGAGCTGCGGTGTGCTTCATCAAGCCGTACCACCAAATCGAACTTACGCTCGTTTTCATAAACGACCCCTGCTGATTTACCTGCGAACGCTGTACTGATATTATCGTTTATCTCTTGTACATTCAAGCCATAGTTGGCTATTCGGGTGCGGTCGTATTCGATATTGATTTGGGGAAGACCTGCTACCCGTTCTACCTGCGGAGCGGTCGCACCCTCTACCGTTTGAATGATACTGTTAGCCTTATTGGCATAAATCAACAGCGTGTCGAGATTCTCTCCGAATATCTTCACGGCAACGTCTTGCCTGATACCTGTCATAAGCTCATTAAACCGCATCTGTATCGGCTGATTGGCTTCAAAGAATACACCGGGAATGACTTCGAGTTTCTCCATCATTTCATTGGAAAGCTCGTCATAGGATTTCTTTGTTTTCCATTCCTCCTGCGGTTTCAGGATAATCATCAGGTCGGTGGCTTCGGGAGGCATCGGGTCTGTCGGTACTTCTGCAGCACCTGTCTTACCTACGACCATTTTTACTTCATCGAACTCCTTGATTATCTTAGATGCCTGCATAGAGGTTTCCACACTTTGACTTAACGATGTTCCTTGTGGTAGGATACAATGGAAAGCAAAATCACCCTCGCCTAATTTTGGCAGGAACTCTCCGCCCATTCGTGAAAAAAGGAATATACTTATGGTAAAAAGACCAACGGCAACCGCAATGACACTATATTTTACACGAATAGCTTTTTCCAATAATGGTTTATAGACACCTTGAAGATAGTCCATCATGTTGTCTGAAAAATTCCTTTTGGTAATCGGTTTTTTAGACAAGCATAGGGCACTCATCATCGGGATATAGGTAAAAGACAAAATCAATGCTCCCAAAATGGCAAAACCTACGGTCTGTGCCATTGGTGTAAACATTTTACCCTCGATACCGACTAACGTGAGGATAGGAATATAGACAATGAGGATAATGATTTCGCCAAATGCGGCACTTGTACGGATTTTTCTTGCTGATTGAAAAACCTCCTCGTCCATTTCATTTTGGGTTAATCTATGCGTAGATTTCCGTAAGCCCAAATGGTGCATTGTTGCCTCGACCACAATCAAAGAGCCATCTACTATCAATCCGAAATCAATAGCTCCCAAACTCATCAGATTGGCACTAACGCCAAACAACCGCATCATCGCTAATGCAAACAGCATGGATAACGGTATGGCTGATGCTACGACTAAACCTGCCCTTATATTTCCGAGGAAAAGTATCAATACAAAAATGACAATCAATGCCCCCTCTATCAGATTTTTTTGTACAGTGCTGATAGCCCGCCCAACCAAATCTGTCCTATCCAAATAAGCCTCGATAACCACATCTTCGGGCAATGATTGTTGGATAACCGGTAATTTCGCTTTGACACGTTTTACTACTGCGGCACTGTTTTCGCCTTTGAGCATCATTACAATACCCCCAACAGCATCTACTTCGCCGTTATAGGTCATTGCACCGTATCGGGTAGCGTGTCCGAATTTCACTTCGGCTACATCTTTGATAAATACCGGAACACTCCCTGTGTGTTTAACGACAATGTTGCTTACATCTTCCAGTGAAGTTACCAAACCCACTCCCCTGATGAAGTACGCATTGGGTTTCTGGTCGATATAAGCACCTCCGGTATTTTGGTTGTTGGTTTCCAGTGCGGTAAAAATATCGGAAATACTAACGCCCATTGCCTTGATGCGGTTTGGGTCAATAGAAACTTCGTATTGTTTGAGCAGGCCGCCGAAACTATTGACCTCTGCAACTCCGGGCGTACCATAAAGCTGTCGGGCAACAATCCAGTCCTGCATTGTTCTCAAATCCATGGCCGAATACTTGTCTTCACTGCCTTTTTTGGGGTGGAGAATATATTGGTACACTTCGCCAAGACCTGTACTGACAGGAGACAGTTCAGGCGTTCCAATGCCGTCGGGTATCTGCTCCTCCGCTTCTTTCAGTTTCTCATTGACCAATTGCCGGGCAAAATAAATATCCACATCGTCTTTGAATACAACGGTTACAACAGAAAGCCCAAACCTCGAAATACTTCTTATTTCTTCCACTCTTGGAAGATTGACGATACTTTGTTCTACGGGAAATGTAACCAGTTGTTCTACTTCCTGTCCTGCCAGGGTCGGGCAGAGCGTAATGATCTGAACCTGATTGTTTGTAATATCGGGCTGGGCATCAATCGGGATTTTTGTGGCACTCCATACCCCCCAGATGATGAGTAATAAGGTCATCAATCCTATAATGAACTTATTCTTTACGGAGAATTTTATAATATGATCTAACACTTTTTGTTACGATTAATGATGAATTAATAATGATAAATCGTAATGATTTCAGATGCAGGCAATAGAAATAGCCTGAAACCCAACCTAACGCTGTGTAATCACTAAAAACATTAAAAATTAAGCATTAATCTTTGGCGGTTGCCAGATTTCCCCGAAGTAGTGGGGTATAAAGATAGATTTATAGTAAACTTTTGGCTTAGACAGATCAAAGGTATTTGCCTTACCTATATTAAAAACGTTCCATTGAAGAACAATTCCGGAAACCATTCCGCAACAACTGCATAAACAAAAAGGTGTACATAAGTCGCTGCCTGTATGGTCGTGGGTATCCTGATGTGTTCTCTCTGTAGCATGTTCCTGATCATTACGTACCTCTTTGTCATACCTGTCAGCACAAGGCATTACAAATAACACCGTCATATAGAGTGCCAGTATGGAAGACAAGATTTTCATGTTACTTCGCGAAGTTAGTGAAAAACTTATGTAATCACATGGTATAATGCTTCCCTGAAAAAACAGTAACCTTTTAGTTAATGGCAGCGGCAGCTGTATTCACTTAAATCTCCTTATCTTTGAAGAGTGACCACACATACCAGACAGGCAATGAAGATCTTTGATTTCCGGTTACAGGTATTCCTGGAAGTGGCCGGGAAGCTGAGTTTTACGAAGGCTGCATCACAGCTTAATATTACGCAGCCGGCGGTTACCCGGCATATCCAGGAAATGGAACAGCAGCTCAACGTACGGCTGTTCGATCGTCAGGGGAACCACATTGCGCTCACCGAAGCCGGCAGGGTCGTCTTACGCTATGCCGAAAAAATACGGAATGCCTACGGTACGCTGGAGGCCGAGCTGTCGCAGCTGGAGGATCTTTCCAAAGGGATTATCCGTATCGGTGCCAGCACCACCGTGGCGCAGACGGTCATCCCTAAATTACTGGCTTTGTTCAAAAATGCTTATCCGGATATTGTTGTCCAGTTTACCCAGGGTAATTCCGATTTCATCACCCAGCAGGTATTGGCAGAAGCCCTGGATCTGGCGATCATAGAAGGAGGGCCTTTTCATACCCAGGTCAGCTATACGCCGTTTATGAAAGACGAGGTCGTGCTGGTAACGCGCGCCGGAAACAAACTTGCCGAAAAAGGCACCATCCTGGCTGTTGACCTGTACCAGGTGCCGCTGGTGGTGCGGGAGGCCGGCTCGGGAACGCTGGATATCATCTTCCGGGCGTTGCAGGAGGCAGGCATTGACCCCGACCGCCTGCACATTGACATCCGGCTGGAAAGTACCATTGCCATCAAAGAGTACCTGCAGTATGCAGATGCCGCCGCTTTCTTGTCCATCCAGTCGGTAGTCAATGAGCTGAAGCACCAGCAACTGGCAGTAGTGGATGTGGAGGGGATTGACATCTGCCGTGATTTCCGGTTCATCCAGCTGCACGGTAACAATACCCGCCTGATTGAGCTGGTGAAACGTTTCTATACGACCTATTATAACCATAGGTAATAGGGGATAACCAATCCTCATTTGCTTCCGGGAGAAGGGAACCGGATCTTTGTGTACAAACGTACACTATGCAACAGACTATAACGACAGACATTTGCATCATCGGAGCCGGCCCTGTGGGGTTATTCGCGGTTTTTGAGGCCGGTTTGCTAAAGATGCGGTGCCATCTGGTGGATGTACTGCCACAGGTGGGCGGCCAGCTTTCTGAGATCTACCCGCAGAAGCCGATCTATGACATCCCCGGTTTTCCGGTGGTGAACGCCCAGGAGCTGGTACAGAACCTGATGGAACAGATTGCACCATTTAAGCCCACGTTTTCCCTGGGAGAGCTGGTGCAGGAAGTGGAGCGGACGGCTGATGGCGGTTTCCGGGTCGGAACAAATGAGGGTACCTCCATCACTGCCAAAGTGGTGGTCATCGCCGGCGGCCTGGGCTGCTTTGAACCGCGGAAGCCTCCTATTGATAACCTTGCTGCTTTTGAAGGGAAAGGAGTAACCTACTTTGTCCGGGACCCGGAGGTATACCGGGATAAGCACGTAGTCATCGCCGGCGGCGGGGATTCGGCGCTGGACTGGACAATTTTCCTCAGTGATGTGGCGCAACGGGTAACCTTGGTACACCGGGGCGATTCGTTCCGTGGTGCACCCGATTCTGCGGAGAAAGTGGCCGGGATGGCCCAGGAGGGAAAGATCAGCCTGCTGCTCAGTGCGAACGTCAGCGGCCTCGCAGGCGACGGGTTTCTCCGCAGTGTGGAGGTGACGGCAAAATCGAAGGAGAAGCAAGACATTGATGCCGATTTTTTTATTCCGCTGTTCGGACTTACACCCAAGCTGGGTCCTATTGCCGACTGGGGGCTCAACTTGGACGGATCGGCGATCGCTGTCAACACAGTTGATTATTCGACGAGCGTGGACGGTATCTATGCCATCGGCGACATCAATACCTATCCGGGCAAGCTGAAGCTTATCCTGTGTGGTTTCCATGAAGCGGCACTGATGGCACAAAGTGCTTTCCGGAGGGTTTTTCCGGATGAAAAGTTAACATTTAAATACACGACGGTATACGGAGTAAATGCATTCTGATATGATACATATACAGGTAAAAGACCGGCAGGGTGTGGTGCAGACACTGGAAGTTCCACTGGATGCGGACTATAATATGATGGAGATCCTACGGGCATACGGCTACCCGATGCGCGCTACCTGTGGGGGGATGGGCTTGTGTGCCGACTGCCTGTGTGACGTACAGGACGGGGCAGAACAACTGCCGGCGCTCACCAACCAGGAGCTGGAAACCCTGGATGCACTGCCTGAGGTGACGGACACCAGCCGGCTGTGCTGCCAGATCCGTCCCGGTGCGTACCTGGAAGGTGTTTATTTGGAGCTGGCCGGGGTGGACCATTGAACCGGGGCGGGAAGTTGTTTTTTCGAAAGTCCTCCACGATGTGTTTACCTATACCCGGAAGGTAAACACAACCACCGCTGAGGTGTTTACGGGAGCGGTGGTTGTAGTTACGTCTGATTTCGGATGTGATTACTTCTGCCGATGAAGTCGTTATGTTAACGGCGTTTGGAGGTATATCTGCCGCTGTTCTGATTATTGCAGGCGCATCCGTAGTTATGTTCGCAGCGTTTGTGATCACAAACGCTGCGAACATGTTTACAGGAGCCGCTCCGGTAATTACTTCAGCCGTTCCGGTAGCTACGGCTGAAGAAGGTTGTTGTTACGTTAGCGGCTGAGGTGTTCACAGATGAGGTGCATTGTGTTTACGTTAGTCGCTCCGGTAACAACACCCCCCGCGTATCTGTTTACATCACCCGCTAACCAGGATACATCAGTGGCAAACATCGCCACGGAAGCCGCTAATGAACCTACAGGAGCGGCGGTAGTGGTTACAAATACGGCTAATGTGGTTCCACCAGCGGTAGTAGTGTTTATGTCGGAAGGCGGAAGTAGTTACCTCCCCGGTGGTTGTGATCACAACCACCGGGGAGGTGTATTGGCTGGCCGCGGATGATGTCATTTCAGCTGCGGACGTGTTTACAACAGCCGCTCTTGTAAACACGTCCACGGTTCCCGTGTATACCTTCCGGGTATAGGTAAACACGTCGTAGCAAACCGATAGACTTGGACAGGGCGGTCAATACCGCCAGATATAAAAACAGGCCCGCTGAGAGCAGGCCTGTTCGGGGAATCGGAGTGATTAGATGGAGCGGGGTCAGTCGTTTACCCGCGCCCTCAGGAAGGATGTGGGACTCCAGGCACTGACTCCCTTTTTGTTATGACTACGTACGCGGAAGTAATAGGTTACTCCATCTGCTGCCGGACTGTAGAAGTTTCCGCGGGAATTGGAAACCATGTTCCATTGCTGCCAGATGGGCTGTCCGTTTTCATCCAGTGCTGACGCGATAGCCAGTTCATACTGGTAGGCCTCCCGCACCGCTTCAAATTCCAGCAACAGTTCTCCGGGCCGGTTCGAGTCGCGCAGGCGGCTCCATGACGAGGCCCTCGGTGACTGTAGTGCCTTCCGGTCAGCCACCGGATAAAAGCCGGAACTTAACTGTACCGAGCTGATACTCGTGATACCGTTGATGTAATTGGTTACCCGGCGCATCATGGCTATGAGCACTTGCCGTGCTTCGTCCTTGGCCCGGACATCCTGCAGACTGCCCCTGCCAACGGCCAGAGCCTGCTTGGCAATATAATCTTCCGCCACTGCCGCATATTCCTCATAAATGGGCTGCATATCGGGGAAGTTGGCGTTCACACGCAGGGCTTCATTGGTGCGTGTACCGAGTGTTGCAAGCGCGCTATCACTCAGGTAGTCATAGTTTGTTATTAATTTTGGTGTTCTCATTTTTTTCGTTTTTGATAGTTATTTACATGATTCAATTATTTACTCACAGTTCTGATTGATTATTTTCTGGTGACTGGTGATTCGTCAATAGTCCCGGATCAGCCCTGACGGGATGTGCCCGGTTGCGCCGGTAAGTTGTTTTTATAAGTTGTTGTTCCATTGTCGTTTGTTTCATTTTTTTCCAAACGTAAATGGCCGGGCTGAAAAAGAAAATTATTTAGACTGGTTTAGACTTTTTTAGACTGATTTAGACTTGTTTGGACATCCGTGAACGTACAACCCCCGGATTTGCAAACATCCGGAGGAAATGAGAAATGTATAGGATGACCCTGCCTACAATAAACTAAAGGCAGATATGCACCGGAAGCTGAAGAAGATACGGAAAAAGTATGGGGATTCAGCGGAAAATGATCAGCGGTTTTTGCAAACTTATCTGGAAAGCCGGTGTGGTGGCAGATGACGCACCCGTTGTGTTTACTTAATTTCGTTCCATGGAAAGGATACACCGATGATGTCGGGATAGTCTTCGTTTTTCAGGGAACGGTAGGTAACGGCGTTAAACCAGGTGGCTCCGTCTCTCTCCGTCCAATAATGCCCGGCGTAATATCCGTCTTTTACCGGCAGGTTGCCGTCTTCATTGTCCAATAGGGCTATTTGTTCAATAGAAAGGCTCGTTTCGTGAACGCGGACCAGCCCGAGTTGAAAATGGGCCTTCCCGGGTACGAAGATGCGCCCCAGAATGTAAATGCTGTCGTCTTTCCGGAAAACCCTCGGCCAGCCGATCAGCCGTTCCAGCTCGCCGGTTCCCGTCAGGTTTTTGGTTGCTACCAGATTAAAGTCATGGTCAAACCGGGAAATCTGTGTTTCTTGCTCCGGGTATCCGCGGGTGACAACCAGGAAACCTCCTTCAGTGCGTACAAAAGCACTTTCATTGATGGCGGCACCTCCCAGCTCTTTACTGATGTTCTTGACGAAATTCCATGTTTTCGCGCCATCGGTTGACCGCAGGACAGCGACCGACCAGGTTTCCCCCGGTCGATATCCAAAGGACATGGCCAGCATATAGACGGTTTTCCCCTCTACGATGAAATCAAACGGATAGCCATATTCTACCCCATTGATTAACGGTAGTTTTTTCCAGGGGCCGACGGTCTGACCGCCGTCTTTACTGACGGCATACAGCATCCCGCTCCGATAGTTCTTCCGGTCAATGCCCCGGTGCTGGAGATCGGTGTAAAAGTGGATGTCCCCGTTCGGAAGCAATAACGGTACCGTCAACTGAAATATCTTCGATGGAATGGATCCCAGGGTCTGGTGGGAGAGGACCGCCTGGTTATCCGGATGCAGGCAGAGCAGATCAAAGTCTGCCTGGTTGTCGCCCCCATGTGTAGTACCGCGTTTAATACTGATCAGGATATGATCCTTATCTGTCTGCAATACGGTAGGGAAAGCCAGATAGGGTTTGGTTCCTACATCGCTGTGTGAAAGGATCGTTTTCGTTATTTTAGTTTTTGGGATGACAGTCTGTGCCTGCTGGGCCCACAAAGGGGTAACCAGAGCGAATAACAAGACAGTACACCACTTCTTCATATGACTAAATTTGTTTTTTGTCGGTAATGAAACCTGCATACGCAATCTCCCGGGTTAATCCAGGTGAAAAACCTGCTGCAGCTGAGCGGATGATTTAACGGGACAATGCGGCGTGCTCTTTATACAGCGGGGCCAGGGTTTCACGGACTTTCTTAAAAAACTGATAACGCTCGTCATGAACCGTCAGTACCTTTGCGTCCGGATCAATGCTTACGCCGGTGCGGATCACCTGCGCACCCATCACGGTGATATCCGCATACAATCCGCCGGCAACAAAGGCAAGCATGGCACTACCCACTAAGCCCATCTGGTCTCCTGCCGGGATGTTGATCGGAAGGCCCAGAATGTTGGCAAACAGCTGAGGCCAGGGTTTTATCTGTGCGCCTCCGCCGCCCATGCGCAGTTCACTGATGTGTAACTGGTTTTCCTTCAGCGCATCGTAAAGATAGCGCATGGAATAAGCTACGCCCTCTAACACGGCCCGCGCCATAGCTGTTTTGTCATGGTACTGGCGCAGCCCGAAAAAGACGCCGGAGGCGTAGGGACCTGTCTTTGAATCCCGTTCGCTCGTCAGGTAAGGAAGGCACAGCAGCGGTGGCTCGGTTCCCGTGTGCAACATCGCCGGGTCCTGCACATCTACATCAAATAAACTGTCGCGTAACCAGTTGATAGGTAAGGCCGCGTTATTGAGTGCCCCCCCATTCAGGAAGAGACGGGTATTCACCGCATAAGGCTGAATCCGTTTATTGTCACCTTTGTCAAATGCCGGGACAGTACCGGGTACCCGCAGCATGGCCGATGTGCCGACATTCATAATGCCGACACCGGGCTGGAGTGCCCCTAAGCCGACAGCCAGCGCCGCGCCGTCGTATACACCCAGTAGCACGTCCACCGGTTGTTTTAATCCGAGTTCGGTCCGCAGCTCTTCTTTTAACGGACAGAGATAGGTGGTGCCGTCCTTGATGACTGGAAACTGATCTGCAGATAGTCCGATGTGCGCCAGCAGTCCGTCGTCCCAACGACCCTGGTGCAGATTATAATGCTGGCTGGCCGCCGCCGTACTGATATCGGTGACAAACTCACCCGTCAGCCATTCAAATAAAAAAGCTTTGCTGTCCGTAAAGTAAGCTGCCTGCCGGAAAATATCCTTTTCCCGGGCTGAAAAATAGAATAAACGCGGAAGCACATAGGGTGTCATCAGCGGGCATCCGGTCTGTGCATAGATGTCCACATCCGCATAGGCCTCCAAAAAAGCATCAAACGTCCGCTGGGAACGGATGTCCGCCAGTACTGTCATACCGGTCAGCGGTTTCTTCCGGCTGTCCAGCAGCATGAGGCCAAACTGGTAGGTAGACCCGACGATATAGCGTACGTCATCAGCGGCGCCATGCGCCAGCAATTCTTTGCAGAGACCAAGAATAAGGCTTTTAAGTACTTCCGGGTCGTGTTCCGCCCCGCCGGCAGCAGAGCTGATAACGGGAACGGTTGCGGAACGCAGCTCAAGGATAGTTCCGCTTTCATCGATCAGCCCGACCTTGAGGTTTGTAGTCCCCAGGTCGACGGCTAATGCGAGGGCCATGTTCTGCGTGGTTTTTGTAAAACTTCGGGGTTCGCCAGCTCGCCGGGAACGCCGTTTTGCTGAAACACAGCAACCGAATCATCCACACAGGTTTGTCCCATGCCATGCAGGGATTCCCAGCTGTAGCCACCCAGGTGAGGGGTGATGATGACATTATCCAGCTTGGCCAGCCGGTGTTCCCCGTCTATCGGCTCCCCTTCCACCACATCAGTAGCATATACACCCAGTTGACCGCCTTGCAAAGCGGCATACAGTACATCTTCGTCAACCAGTTCACCACGGCAGGTATTGACCAGTACAACCCCTTTCTGCAGGTTGGCAAACTGAGCGGCCCCCAGCATCCGCCGGGTTTCATCCGTGAGCGGGCAGTGGAACAGGATGGCATGGGAGGTTTTGATCAGTTCATCCAGTGACACTTCTTTGGCACCGAATTGCCCGAAACGCTCTTTGGCGATGTAAGGGTCGGAAGCAACGACATGGGCGCCGAACCCTTTAGACAGAATTTCTGAACTGCGGGAACCGATATTGCCCAGTCCGATGATGCCAATGGTTTTCCCTTTCAGCTCCATACCCACCATGCCTGCGCGTGACGCCCAGTCGCTGTTTCGCACCGCCAGGGCACCCAGTACCAGCTTTCTTGCCCCGGCCATCAGTAACGATACCGCATACTCGGCTACCGCTTCCTTTTCAACGATGCCCTGCACCCTGGATACCATGATCCCTAATTCGGTTGCGGCGGCTAAATCCACATTGTCACAGCCGATACCATGACGCACCAGCAGCACCAGCCTGTCACATTGTTCCAGCGTCCCCCGCGGAATTTTGGGGGTTACGCTGGCAATGATGCCGTCCGCATCTTTTATATGTTCTGCAAGTGCATTTGCATCGATGTCGGCAGGTACCGTTACGTGCCGGATGTCTGCAAAGCCGTGAAGGGTATCCATGTGTTCGGCAAAGTGTTTTCCGAATGTGCTGGAGTTAAGAATACAAATAAGAGGTCGCCTCATGTCAAGATATTGTTTCGTGATTTTTATGGGGCCTAAAAATAGATATTAATTCGGTAAGACTAAAAGGAAAAATTTTATTTCACCCGGCTGACCGGCAGTACCGGTTGTATGGGTACATTCTCGGTACGCTCCGTAGCGGGTAGGTGCAGGGCATGGGATGTTACATTATTACATGTAAAATAGTAACTTTGAGGATCAACGGAAGGATGGCTGAATGCCTGGACAAGTGAAGACGGTATTTTTATGGTTTCTCCTCATGATGATGAGGGGAGGTTGCAGTAACGGACAGCACAAAGCGGAGCAGGTCAAACTGCCGGCAACATCGTTTGCGCAAAAGATTGCCGAAACCAGGCAGGCCCAGGTGGTGGATGTGCGGACCCATGTTGGTTTCATGGACGAGGGGGGGGGTGAGGGCGCAGCTGAAATGTCGTTGAGGGCATTCAACAGCAAGCATATAAAGATATGATGAATATAAAAAAGCAATTGTCGCCTGCGCAACAAGAAGAATTGACAGGTGTATTAAAAAAACGTTTTGAAAAACATGCCGACCGGCATCAGGGACTGCAATGGGCCGCTGTACAGGAACGGCTGGAGGCTAATCCTGATAAGTTATGGTCTCTCCATGAAATGGAAATAACCGGCGGTGAACCGGATGTCATCGGTCAGGATGAAAAGACCGGCGAGTATATTTTTTATGACTGTTCAGCAGAAAGCCCGAAAGGGCGCAGAAGTGTTTGTTACGACCCGGAAGCACTGGCCTCCAGGAAAGAGCATAAACCGGCCCACAGCGCAACAGGTATGGCGGCGGAAATGGGGATTGACCTGTTGACCGAAGAACAGTACCGGGGATTGCAGCAACTGGGAAAATTTGATACGAAAACATCCAGCTGGGTGAAAACACCTGTGGATATCCGGAAACTCGGCGGAGCTGTTTTTTGTGACTGGCGGTATGGCCATGTATTCCTGTATCATAACGGTGCGGAGTCCTACTACGGGGCAAGGGGGTTCCGGGGTTCATTGCGGGTATAATCGGATACCTGTTGCCCCATGGGCTGAAAAACGGCGCACGTTTGTGATGGATACGTTGTCTCCGGAAGGCTCTGAAGCAATAGGTTTTAGCTATTTAGCTATAGGATTAATCGATTTTGATGATAGTTTTATATAGTCTATCTTTATGACTTTATATGCAGGAGAGTTCCTCGACAGGTATATTAAACATATCAATCACTATTAAACAAACAGAACATGGAAGAGAAAAAAACAAACCTTACCAGACAGACAGGTGCGCCGGTTCCCGACAACCAGAATGTGCAGACAGTCGGCCCGAGGGGTCCTATGCTGATGCAGGATTTCTGGTTTCTCGAAAAAATGGCCAACTTCGATCGTGAAGTGATTCCCGAGCGCCGGATGCACGCCAAAGGTTCAGGTGCTTTCGGCACTTTTACCGTAACGCATGACATCACACGTTATACCAAAGCGGCTATCTTTAGTCAAATTGGTAAGAAAACGGAACTATTTGCCCGTTTCTCCACGGTAGCCGGTGAACGGGGAGCGGCAGATGCCGAGCGGGATATCAGAGGCTTTGCATTGAAATTTTATACGGATGAAGGTATCTGGGACCTGGTAGGAAACAACACCCCGGTGTTCTTTTTCCGCGACCCGATGAAATTCCCCGATTTGAACCATGCCGTCAAACGCGACCCCAAAACCAACCTGAGAAGTGCGAATAATAACTGGGATTTCTGGACCCTGCTCCCTGAGGCGTTGCACCAGATTACGATTGTGATGAGCGACCGCGGAATCCCGAGGGGGTACCGCCATATGCACGGTTTCGGAAGCCATACGTACAGCTTTATCAATCATGACAATGTAAGGCATTGGGTAAAATTCCACTTTGTTTCACAGCAGGGAATTGAGAACCTGACTGATGAAGAAGCGGCAACCGTTGTCGGAAGGGACAGAGAGTCTTCTCAACGCGATTTGTTTGAGGCCATTGAGCGCCGTGATTTCCCGAAATGGAAATTATTTGTACAGATCATGACCGAAGAAGAGGCGAAAACATACCGTTTCCATCCGTTTGACCTGACAAAAGTATGGTCCAAGAAGGATTTTCCACTGATTCCTGTGGGAGAGTTTGAGCTGAACAGAAATCCGGAAAACTATTTCCAGGATGTAGAGCAGGCTGCTTTTAATCCGACCCATATCGTTCCCGGCATCGGGTTTTCACCGGACAAAATGCTCCAGGGCCGGTTGTTCTCTTACGGTGATGCCCAGCGTTACCGTCTGGGGGTAAACCATTACCAGATTCCCGTCAATAAACCAACCTGTCCTTACCATGCTTACCACCGTGATGGTGCCATGCGGGTTGACGGCAACTATGGCGGTACGTTACACTACGAACCCAACAGCTATGGGGAATGGCAGGAACAGGCTCATACTAAAGAACCGCCACTGGAAGTGGAAGGTGCTGCCTATGCACATAATTTCAGGGATGATGATGAGGATTACTTCACGCAGCCGGGCGACCTGTTCCGTATCATCAAAGCCGACGGAAAAGCCGATCTGCTGTTTCGGAACACGGCGGCCCAGGTTGGTGGTGCCGAGCGGTTTATCCAGATCCGCCACATCAGAAACTGCTACAAGGCAGATCCTGAATACGGGGAAGGTGTAGCCAAAGCGCTCGGGCTGACCATGGAAAATGTGAACAGCTTCGATATGACACCGTACGATAGGTGGGCTCCCCGGCCGACAAACGGATAAGCCGGTCTGAACCGATAAAATAAATAACAGGAGGCTGTCTTCAGACCATATGAAGGCAGCCTCCTGTTTTTGGGGACGGTTTTTGTATACTTCGTCCGTATCATTTTTAAAATTTTATGGAAATGTCAGACAGGGGAGCTACATTTACCCCCGGATACACGTTGCTCCGATCCCGTAGACACTTAACTATGCAAAAAAAAACGTCTTTATTGCTTTCGGTAACCATCATCCTGTTTGTTATGGGATTTTTTTGTATGGGAATGTCGTTGCCGCGTCAGCCGGTAACCGTGATGTCCTATAACATTCACCATGGAAAAGACCTGGAAGGTAACGACCAGATCGGTGCCATGGCCGATTTTATCAGGGCCAGTGGGGCGGGCATCGTTGGTTTACAGGAAGTGGATAGCGTGTGTATACGATCCGGCCGGGTAGATCAGACGGCCGAGCTGGCACGCAAGACGGGGATGTACCCTGTTTTTGCCCGGCATTTCGCCTTTCAGGGCGGTGCCTATGGCCAGGCGTTGCTGTCGAAGTATCCGGTTCATGCGGTGGAGACCTCCCGTCTGCCGGTTGCATCCGGGACGGTCGTCATGCTGATGGCCGACCTGTTGATAACCGATACGCAGAAAATCAGGGTGGTCAATGTGCACCTTGACTATCGTGGCCAGGAATCCCGTGAACAACAGGTTCGCCTGATCGTCGAACGACTGAAGACGTGCGAGCTACCCATCGTGTTTGTCGGCGACCTGAATACCGTACCCGGATCTCCTGAGTTGGCAACGTTGATGCGCGGATTGCGACTGGTAGACACCCATTCGGACGGGGGCTATACGTTCCCCGCAAACCAGCCGGACCGCCGGATTGACTTTATCCTTACGGATCCGGGTGTGAAAGTGATCCGGACGGACGTGCCGAACGTGCCGTATTCAGACCATCTGCCGATCGTCAGTGAGCTGATGATGAGCGGGAAGTGAGACTATTCACCGCGGCTTCGGGAATGTTTTTTTCTGCCTGCAAATAGCAGGCCTGTTAAAATAAGTACGCACAAACCGATACCCCAATACAGTAGACTATAGCTTTTATATAAAGGCGCCCCGTCGCCGATCAATGCCAGCCCGGCCCAGTAATACGGATGGCTCAGTTCCCCATCGCTGGTTTCTATAAAATGTAATTTGGCATGGCGGAGCGCGTCACTTTTATCCATTCCTTTTGATAAGTATTCGTAAAATTCGGATACGATCCCGGCATTGGTTTTTTCATCTATTTTCCACAGGGCCATTACCACAGCTGAACATCCCGCGTGCAGGAAACTGTGGGCCAATGAGATGACTCCCTCTCCGTTGCGCAAAGCTCCGGCTCCTGTTTCACAGGCAATGAGTACAGCCAGCTCCGCACGCAGTTGCATCGTGTATATTTCAGAGGCATACAGGTATCCGTCATCTGTGTTGAACGTATCGTTTGGCAAAGACCTGGCAAAAAACAACCTGGACTGCAGTGGTGACAGGTTATTCACTTCAGCATGTGTACCGAAATGCAGGATACGGTAATCCTTCGCCGTTTGTTTGAAGACATGCTCCTGCGCCTGTTGGCCGGTGAACATGTCATGGGAAATAAACCGGCCTATTCGGTTAGCCGCCTGCAGAGAAAACGGTTGCCTGCTCAGAAAGAAATAGATATCATTTTCATCTGTGTGCGCTGGCCGCGATTCCCGAAGGGCAACTTTCATTTCCTCGGTAAACACTGGTACAAAAAGTACAGCCCTGTTTCTGGCAGGGCGGGATCGTGCCTCCTTAAAATGGATAGCACTTGATGCAGACAACAGATAGGAAAACGTATACTGCTTAATGAGATAGGGCATCCGTCCAAAATGCCGTTCACCATCATGCTGTACCAGCAACTCAAAATTAAGGTAGTACAGCTCGGCATCCGGAATAATGAGTAACCGGCCGGCATCAAAATAAGGTTCCAGCGGTTTAACCAGTACCTGATAGAGTTGGTATGCAATAGCTGCAAAACGCTGTGCGGAAAGCGTGTGCAGATGCTGTAAATCGTTAATAGCACGTAAGATCTCCTTTTCCATACGATAAACGCGGAATTCCCTGGCCGTAACGACAAAGGCAAACACCGATTCATCGGTTATAGCATACTGGATAAGTGTTTCCTGATTAGAAAGGAGTTTTGAACGGATGTCGCCCAGAGAATAGGGATTCAGATTGTATTTGGCTAAAAATGATTCATGGCCTGACTGCCTGAGGCTGTCCTGGAATAACCGGTAATCTTCCATGGCCATTGTCAGCACGCGCAGCAGGGAATCGCTGCCCTGCGTTGTATTGAGGTACTGTTCGTTGAGATGGTTGATTTTTGTCCGGAAGCCATGGTCGCGTGTGGCAATACCATCGCCTGAGCCGCTTGCGGCATCCACCATCAGGTTGTTGGAAGCCAGGCGCAGCAACAGGGCCTTGCTGCGTTCCGCGTAATCCAGGGCTTTTTCTAAATAGTATGCCTCTTTCCCTTCCTCCGATAAGACCCAGCAGGACTCGATGCCAATGGAAAATATTTTTTTATTCATATCGGCTTGCTCAATGAGCGAAGCTTGCGATCGGAATGTGTATAAATTAGCAGCGACAAATGCACTGTACCCGTCAATTATTTTTAGTATTTTTACCAGGTGTTGCTGTTGCTTGTCTTGTTTATACATCCCGTGCAAGATGGAGACCCGGTTAAGGAGAAATAGGCAGGAGTTGAAACTATAAGGTAAATGGGGAGTCCATTCTGATGGATCGGTTAGGGGCTGTTCAATTTGTAGGCTACGCAACAACACGCTATCGGAATATGCCAAGGCTTGCTCAAAACGCCCTGCATGACGATAAGTAGTGCTGATATTGTCTAAAAACGAAAGGGTACGGTTTTTCAGCTGGGGGAAATACCGGCAAAAATCATCCCAAGCCGCCTGTTGGACGCTTATCGCTTCATCCCATCGATCCAAATAACCCAACGTAGCCCCTTTGTCGGCCTTGGCATACAGGCTGTAATAGGAGTTGCCTGCTCCGATCCGACGGTAATTTGCTATGGCCCTATCGTAGTAGTCAATGGCCTCTGTGAACCGATCCTGGCTAAACTGGAAATCGGCGTAATAGCTTTCTATATAAGCTCTTTTGGAGGTTTCATCCGGCGCATGCGCTTGCTGCAAACGATACGCCTCCCGGAACAATTCTTCAGCCGCCGCCGCCAATCCCAGTTTTTGCTTGGTGCTGCCCAGCATAACCAGCGTCTCCAGGATGCCTGGTCCGAATTCGCCAAATGAGGTTTCCAACAGGCCTTTGGCCCTGGTCAGGTATTCATTCGCCAGATAATACTCATGCAGGGCATAATACAGGCC
>CAZJKM010000001.1:2478-104997 GCA_964546645.1 uncultured Sphingobacteriaceae bacterium | reverse complement strand
GCATTCGTGGTATGGGTCATCGGTCTTGCGCTGGGCGGAACTACCGGATATGCTATTAATCCGGCCCGGGACCTCGGTCCCCGCATCATGCATGCCCTGTTACCTATCCGGAACAAAGCCGGGTTCAATGCCTCCTACGCGTGGGTACCAGTGGTCGGGCCGCTGATGGGCGCCACACTGGCCTGCCTGGTTCATATGCTGATCAAAACATGGCATTAAAAATTTTGTTATGACAATAAACAGCGCAGCACTTTTCATGATAAGTTCATGATTCGTTAATGTAAACGATCACAAGCGCTGCTATCTTTGTTACATCCTATTAAAAGTTGACAAGGAGATGATTTATAACACATTAACAGATATAGAGTTAGTGGAAGCTTGTCGGAATAACGACGTGAAAGCTTTTGATGCACTGTTTTACCGCTATTCGGGAAAGCTGTATCGTTATGCGATGAAATATGTGAACGATGCCGTTATTGCCGAAGAAACAATGCTGGATACCATGTTGTGGGTGTGGGAAAAGAGACAGGAGCTCCAACTCAAAGGTGATTTTGCGCCTTATATCTTCAGTGCCATGAAACATGCGGTTATAAAAGCCGTCACTAAAAAGGTCCGTTATGAGCTGATGCATGAACCGGAAAACGGGCACCGGTCGCTCCTCGCACCCCCGGCAGATGAGCGCGTGCACCACCATGAACTCGAAACTGTATTTGAACAAAAACTGGCTTCGTTGAGCCCCCAACGCAAGCTTATTTTCATGATGAGCCGGTATGAGCATCTGACACATGACCAGATTGCCCGCAAACTGAACCTGTCTGTGTTCACCGTTAAGAATCACATGAAAGCCTCGCTGAAATACTTCCGGGAGCATCTGAAAGCATATACAGAAAGTACCTACTGATCACTGATACCCATCCTCCCCTTCCCTGTCTTACGTATTGCGGATACGACCGGCCGCTCCAGGCAACCTACAAAGTAAAAAAGAAATTTGATTAACAGCGAATTAAGCAAATTTTATTTTTTTTAACTTTTTCCATTAGCCCTGCCTGCTGTTTTTAGTCCCTTTTAACTAAAAGGTCGGTTAACGGCCTTTGTCATTGTCTTCATTATACGAATGCATCATGCAGAAAGCGGATAAAGATCTTTTAAAAAAATACTTCGATGGCACTTGCACGGCCGAAGAAAAGGCGTTGGTACGCACTTTTCTGTCCGGGCCCGGATCAGCCGCTCTGCTGGAAGAATTTCTGAACGAACGGCAACCATCAGATTACAACCGCTTTTTGCAGGAAGAAACATTGTCCACTACCGGCATGGAACAATGGCAGGAAAAAATACATCACCTGATGGAACAGGGAAACCCGTCAGAAATAAGCCGGAAGGCCTTCGGTTTCTCCGTCAAAGCCGCGGCAATACTGGTCGTATTGATGGGCTTACTGGGTTCCGGCATCTACCTCGCCTTTGAATCCGGTGATAAAAAAGCCGAACCACTCGTTTATCTGGAAGCAGCCAATCCCAGGGGGCAGCGTGCAACGATCCTCCTGGCTGATAGCACGAAGGTTTTTTTGGGGCCTGCCAGCAAACTGACGTACCCTCCCGCTTTCCAGTCAGAAAACCGGGAAGTCTTTTTAGAGGGAGAAGCTTTTTTCGAGGTCAAACGTAATACCGGACAGCCGTTTATTGTCCACACCGGGGCTGTGCAGACACGTGTTTTAGGCACTTCATTCAAAGTAAATGCGTTCACAGATGCACCACTGTCAGTATCCGTCGTTACCGGATCAGTGGAAGTAAAAACAGACCCTACAGCCCCTGACATGGTCTTCAGTATCCTTCAGGCAGGTGAAGAGCTGACCTATACCAAGGGGCAGCCGGTGCACCTGGCTGTTACAGACCCGGATGTCACGGAAAGCTGGAAAAACGCCCAGCTGACTTTCAATGCACAGACTGTTGCTGATATATTCCGTGAGCTGGAGCGGTGGCACAGGACCGACATACGTATTGAGACGAAACACCTGGCTGAAGAACGGCTGACCGTTACCATCACAGCAACCATGCCGCTCCGGCAGATCATGAATATTCTTGCGGCAGCCGGAAAATTCCGTTATGAAATACAAACCGACTATATAAAAATATATTAACACAGGAGGAAAGGAGACAAATACCCATAGTAGTTTATCGTTAAAAAATGCGCACCTGCATGCCAGGCAGCAGGTGCGCACGGGAAATGAATGAGCCGGCAGTTTTGGACGACCGGCCGGCTCAAAGCAACACGCATATATTACTCCGCAGCTGCGGGAATAATTACACGATTCAAAAATATGGAAAAAGTATTACAACTGTGTTCCCCTGGCCATGGTTCTGCAGCATGCAGGAACCATGGCCACCGGGATCGCTTTCAAACACATGGTCTCATTAACCAGTCATTACTGATGAAAACATTCCTGTTTGCCTGTATGTTACAAACGGTGTTCTTAACCACCCTCCTGGCACATGCTGCTTCCGGACAGCATCTCGACCAGCGTATTAAACTGACAATCAGCAACAGATCAGTGAAAGAAAGCCTGCTGCACATTGAAAAGCAAAGCAATGTAAAGTTTGTTATCCCCGAGAAACTGGTGGCTGAAACATCAAAGACCGTCAGCATGAACAACCATAGCATCGTTGTGAAAGATGCCATTGAACACGTGCTGCAAAACACCAATCTCCACTATAAAATCGTGAATGGGTATGTGGTGATCGAAGAAAAAGCCCGTCCGCAGCAACAACAGACCGGCAGTATCCGGGGCCGTGTGGTAGATTCGGCTGATGCTAGTCCCCTGCCCTCCGCCAACGTTCGGATTGTGGAGCTGAACCGTGGTGTTGCTACCGACCAGAACGGAAATTTTATCCTGATGAATATTACAGCAGGCACCTATACGGTCCAGGTTTCTTTCATCGGAATGGACACACAAACACAACGGGTCACGGTGACGGGCAATCGTCAGACCGAAATGATCTTCCGCCTAAGCAGCGGGAACATATTGCAGGAAGTGGAAGTGGTAACCGCCCTGGGTATTAAACGGGAAGAACGGGCGCTGGGGTATGCCATCACAACGGTGAAAGGTGAAGAACTGACAGAGGCCCTGTCCAGCAATTGGACGGACGCCCTTTCAGGAAAAGTAGCCGGACTGAACATGGTCCGGTCAAACTCAGGCCCTGCGGGTACCAACAAAATTGTCTTACGGGGTGAAAATAACCTGACCGGAGACAATGAGGCGCTGATCATTGTGGATGGAATTATTATTAACAGCGGCAGCGGACGCCGCACGGCCATTGAAGGTGAAAGTACCTACGGGACAGGCAGTGACAATATGCCCGCCGACTATGGCAGCGGTCTTAACGACATTAATCCGGAGGATATTGAATCCGTCTCGGTACTGAAAGGACCGGGAGCTGCGGCATTGTACGGGCAGGATGCGGCTAACGGTGCGATCATTATCACCACCAAATCAGGCAACCGCAATCGGAAAGGACTGGGCATTACAATCAATTCCAACTCCTCCCTGGAGCAGATCAACCGCTGGCCGGATTTTCAGTGGGAGTACGGACAGGGAACAGAAGGCAGACACTACTATTCTTTCGGAGCCGGACCGGATGGTGGCAGCACCAGTGCAACCAGCTCTGCCTACGGCCCGAAGTTTGACGGGCAACTATTCTACCAATTTGATCCGACCACCGTGGCACAGGGTGCCGAACGTACACCCTGGATAGCCTATCCGAATAAAATTAAAGAGTTCTGGGATGTAGGGCAACGGTATACCAACTCCATCAGTATTGATGGCGGTGGCGAGCGAACAACCGCCCGTTTTTCAGCCGGCTATGAGAAAAATAAATGGATTGCCCCCAATACCGGCTTTGGCCGTACTAACATGGCCATATCTGTCAATTCCAAAACCTCAGATAAACTAACCATCAACACCAAGCTTACGTACCAGAACAGGAATGCCGACAATCTGCCTGGTGCCGGATATGGAAACCAGTCGCTGATGTATTGGTTTATTTTCTGGCAACCCAGTGCCGACCTCGACTGGCTGAAAAATTACTGGCATCCGAGAGATGCTGATAACCGGCCCATCCCTCCGGGTTACCGCATCATGTTCCCATTCAGCTCATTCCCGGAAAACCCTTATGCCATCAGTTATGAATTTATCAACCGCCAAAAGCGACATGCCGTTACCGGTAACGTACAGGCTACCTACGACTTCACCAAAGAACTAAGTGTTCAGCTACGGACGGGAACGGACTTCAGTTACGAACAACGCGCGCAGGAACGCCCTTATGATGCCGGGTCGAGATACCAGTTCGGTTCATTTCGTACGCAAAGTATGTTTTCACAGGACCTGACAGCAGATTTCCTGGTGCGTTATAGAAAGAAGGTCCACACCGATGTGGAAATCACAGCAACGGCCGGCGGCGCAACCCGCCGGAATAATTACAACCGGGATGAAGTCCGGGCTGACTCACTGGTATATCCGGGCCTGTACACCATGGCGAATAACCGGGGGCCACTGGTTACCCTACCTTACAAAAGCCAGTTTGTACTCAACAGCTTCTACGGAATGCTGTCCACCAGTTATAAAAACTTCCTGTACCTGGATGTGACCGGACGCCAGGATTGGAACTCTGTGTTAGCAACACCATTGAGAACGGAAGGAACCGGCTTCTTCTATGGATCAGCCAGCCTGAGCTTTATTGCCTCTGATTTCTTCACCCTGCCCCAAGCTGTCAACTTTGCGAAGTTCCGGGCGTCATTTGCCGGCGTAGGGAGTGGCAGTAACCGACCCTACCGGACATCATTCAATTATTCCTCTGCGGGTAGTCTGTACAGCGGGGGACTACAGAACCCGGCCAACCTGGCCAATCCGAACCTCGACCCGCTGGATACCAAGACGTGGGAATTCGGAACAGACCTGAAATTCTTCAGAAGCCGTCTGAACATAGATGCAGCTGTCTACTTCGGCACTACGAGAGACCAAATCCTGGACCGTATCATTGACCGTGCATCAGGCTATACCCGGGCAATCGTTAACCTGGGCGCGGTAAAAAACCAGGGATTCGAGCTGATGCTTGAGGGCAAACCACTCGTATCTAAAGAAGGGTTCAATTGGACGGTCAATATGAATTACGCATTCAATAAAAACCGTATTATTGAGTTAGGTGACAGCTCGGTTGTTCTTCGTTATGGAAATATCGGCGGGGGGCAGGTTGTAGCCATGGTAGGCGGCAGCATGGGCGATATCTACGGACGAGGGTATGTCCGCTCTCCGGATGGCCAGATCGTTTATGATGCGCGGACAGGCTATGCACGGATCACCGATGATGTCGTACTGATCGGCAATACCATCCCGCTGGGGAAAGTGGGTATCAACAATATCTTTAGCTATAAACAATTCCGGTTCAGCGCATTGTTTGACGGTCAATGGGGTGCATCTGCCCACTCTCAAACCCATCACAAACTATCCGAACAAGGTAAAACCAACAATACGCTACCTGGCCGCTACAACGGTATCATCGGAAACGGGGTCATCCAGAACCCCGACGGCTCATACAGCCCGAACACAACGATCGCGACCGATATAGACCAGTATTACCGCTCCCATTGGGGAATTGACAATGCAGAAGGCAATACCTTTTCCACGGACTTCATCAAGTTACGGGAAGCAAGGATTGAATATACCTTCAGGCCCTCTTTCATCTCCAGAATCGGATTACAACGCACCACTGTGGCTATTTATGGACGAGACCTGTTTATCTGGTCGGCATGGCCTGCATTTGACCCTGAATTCGGAACGCTTGCAGGTACCGATATACAACAAGGGTTTGAAGTAGCCCAGTTCCCATCCACCCGCACCTTTGGTTTAAGCGTGATCCTCGGCTTATAATTGAATCACTATCGACAAAGAAATGAAGATGAAACGATATCATATACTGACGCTGACGGCCCTGTTCATGGCTGTCATACTACTGAATCAATCGTGTACGCACGATTTCGAAAAGATCAATACCGATCCCAACGGCACCCCGCGTGCACTGCCAAATCAGTTACTGGCACCTGCACTAGTGGATATGGTTGCTACCAACATGCTGCGGAACCGGAATTTTAACAATGAGCTGATGCAGGTTACCGTTAACGTAAGCGATGCAGAATACATGGTGTTCCGGTATGACATCCGTGCCAATGTGGCCGACAATACGTGGAACAACTGGTATTCCCAGCTGACCAACTTCAAGGATATTTTCCTCATCGCCAGTGAAGAAGACAACTATAATGAATCCTATATGGGTATATCGCTGATCCTGCAGTCGTGGGTACACTCCCTCTTGACGGACACCTATGGGGATACTCCCTATTTCGAGGCGAATAAAGCACGGGACAGCCTGATCTTTGAACCCCGGTTTGACAAACAGCAGGATATCTACTTTGATATCTTTGAAAAATTAGACTCCGCAAACAACCTCTTGAAGGTCAATCGACCGATTGATGCCAACGCCGACCCGGTATTCAATGGGTCAGTCGGGAACTGGCGCCGGTTTGGCAATGCCCTTCAGCTACGGCTCCTTGGCCGTATTGCACACAAAGCAGAGGTCGCGGACACAGTGCTCCGTAAATTCCGGAAAATCGTGGAAAACACAACGGATTACCCCCGTATGACCAGCAATGCACATTCAGCGGTGCTACGCTGGACCGGCGTTCCTCCGTACGTCTCGCCTTTTGTAAACAGCGTACGCGAACAGGATTTCCGGGGACCTGCTATTGCTTCGTTTTTTATCGATAATCTGGTCACCTGGAACGATCCGCGTATTGACATACCGACCTGGGGTGCTGACAACATCAACCGTTGGGGTATCGCCGCTTCTCAGGGCTCCTTCGTTGGGGTACCCAGTGGATACGCCGTTGGCGAAGTGGTGGTAAAACGGTCGTATTTTTTCTCCAATACCTCTGCCCGGTCACTCATGACCGACCCTATGACGGGTCAGATCATGAATTTTGCCGAGCAGCAGCTGCTCCTTGCCGAAGCAGCCCTGAAAGGATGGATAGACGGGAACCCTGAAACATTTTATAACACTGGCGCATTAAACAGCATCACGTTATGGATACCCGAATATAACGTACCGATTGGCAACTATTTATCGGCGGCTGACATGCAATGGTTTGAGTCAGATTCCTTTGAAGAGAAGATGGAAAAAATTCACCTGCAGAAGTATTATGCGATGTTTATGATGGATTTTCAGCAATGGTTTGAATACCGGCGTACCGGCTATCCTACCCTGCCTAAAGGCGCGGGCCTAATGAATAACGGCGAGATCCCTTCCCGGTTGAATTATCCGGTGTATGTACAATCCACCAACCCGACGAACTATCGGTCAGCTGTTTCCGGCCAGGGACCGGACAATATTTCTACCAAAGTGTGGTGGCAGAAACCATAAACGTATCAGGACAATAGAATGATTTTCAATACATAACAGTAAATATGAAAAAGACATTTTTAAATATCCTTTCGCTCGTATGTGCCGCAGGGCTGTGGAATGCGTGTGACACCTATAAGAATTATCCGGGGGGTGATGCCAGCCCCTATATTTCCATATATGATGTCCGTCAGCTCCATAAAGGGAGCGATATTACCCTGACCAGGGAGAACATGGAAGGTTCCGGCAAACTGGCGGCAATGGTGGTTTCCGATCACTCCGGTGGCAATCTGCCCGAAGGCATGCTGGTTGTCCAGGACAACAGGCGCCTGAACCTGTTGCGTGGTATTTCCATTCCACTTGGGAGTGCCGCAGCCGGTTATGTTACCGGCGACTCGGTTCTCATTCACGTGGAAGGAGCAGTCCTAACGCGCAAAGACGGATTCCTGCAGCTGCTAAATGTACAGCCTGCTAACATTACCAAAGTGTCTTCCGGTAATCCGATTCCGGTGAACCGGGTGAATGTCAGTGCCATTCTGGCTAACCCGAATAATTATGAAAGTACACTGGTTGCCGTGGTAAAAGGAGGGTTTAATCCGCTGCCCGCTACAGGTGACGTACTTTCCGGCAGCAAAACACTAAATGACGGATTTGGCAATATCAGCCTGGTCACCAACCCTTCTTCTCCCGTGGCACAAGTGCCGTCACCCGTATTAGGCAATTTTTATGGTATCATTTTCAACAGACAGGACAGCGAGGATAAGCTGGTCCCCGAACACCGTTTGCGTACTCCGGAAGATGTCGTGCTACTGAGTTCCGAATTAGAACTGACCCCCATCGTGATCTCCGGGTTTCTCAACAATCCGGTTGGTGGTGATAATAATTATGAATACATCCAGTTCCTGGCTACAGAAGATATCGACTTCTCACAAACCCCTTATTCGGTGGTTACCACCAATAATGCGGGAACTTCCACCCCTACCGGCATCCCAATCAATGGATGGGCAACAGGCGGCTTACGTACCTATAAATTTGATCTGACCAGCGGCTTTGCCGCGAAAGGCACCTACTTCTACGTAGGTGGTTCGACCGAAAAGGTAAATGGCTCAACTTCTGTCACCATTCCAACCGCCAATTGGGTTAAAACCCACAACTATGACGAACTCGCCGGTGATGGTTTTGGCACAAGAACTGCCAATTTATTGGCCAACAGTGGTAACGCATTCGGAATCGCCGTTTTCCGGGGCACCAATGTAACAGAAGTATCTATTCCCTTAGATGTCATATTCGGAGCTACCGGTGGTACCCTTTTTTCAGCCGGCCCTCCTGCAAGAGGATACCGTATTGCCAACACCGACTTTTACGACCGTGTTAATCCGATTACGCTTGGTTCACAACCTTTTTACCGGCAAGGTTCCAATACACTAGCCCTGGCATTTCCGGGCGGCGATGGGATATACGTCATGCTGGGTGGCGTCTATAATGTCACCTTAGGAAGATGGACGCAGGCTCGTGCGCAGATTCCTGTTCAGCTGACCGCAGCTTCCACTATTGATGAGATTGAAAATGAGGCATCTACAAAAATAGTAGATTCAACGGATCCGGAATAAACATTGTAATCCATTTCTACTTAATGAGGGTGGGTGTAAGCATATACATCCACCCTTCTATTTTATCGAACGAATCGACAACAACGCCTGAAGGAAAGCGAGACATTGTTTAATTAAAATCAAATAGTTAATTTTAAAGCATCAATCCTTTCGGTTATACGAACTGGTTACATCTTATGTTGCTTTACCTTATTTAAACGATTCGTTACAGTATGAAAGAAAACAAATTTACCGACAGCCGCAGATCGTTTATAAAAATGGCAGGGGCCGGAGCGTTGGCTCTTATGCATCCGGGCCTCTTATCTGCGGAACCTGTTAGCTTAAACAAAAAAGTGCGGATAGGCATCGTTGGCGGTAGGTTTGGTCTGGGTTTTTACTTTCACGAACATCCGGGCTGTATAGTGGAAGCTGTCAGTGATCTCCGGGAAGACCGACGGAAAAAACTGATGGAAACTTATAAATGCAATAAAAGTTACCACTCTCTCACAGAATTACTGCAGGATAAAAATGTGGACGCTGTTTTCTTGGCGACACCGGCGCCGGACCATGCCAGGCACACTATCGAATGCCTGAAAGCCGGCAAGCATGTTTTGTGTGCTGTGCCGGCTGCACTGACACTCGAGGAGTGTGATGAGTTGAAGAAAATGGTGGAAAGAACCGGCCTGAAATATATGATGGCAGAAACAACCACTTACCGGCAGGGAGCTATCACAGCACAGAAATTTTACAAAGAAGGGAAATTCGGAAACCTATTCAGTGCCGCCGCAGAATACAACCACCCCGGATTGGAGACGTATTATTTTGAAAATGGTAAACCTACCTGGCGGCACGGCTTTCCCCCACTGTTATACCCGACACATTGTACCGCATTTCTGGTATCCGTAACCAGCGCACGACTGACCCACGTTACGGCTACCGGATGGGGAGATGACAGCGAATGGCTGAAGAACAATCCCTATAAAAACCCCTTCTGGAACGAAACAGCTTTTTTTAAAACAGACCAGAACATCCCTTTCCGGGTAGAGGTAAACTGGAAGGGCGCTTTGATAGAATACGAAAGAGGCGAATGGCGTGGTGATAAGATGAGCTTCTTTTATCCGGATGGCAGAAGCAAACAGTTTACCACCGTAAGGACAGCAGAAGCAGAAGGCAGCGATGATGCCGGATTTATACATGCCCGTAACGTGCTGGAAACGTATGACGTACCGAAGTGGTGGCAAACGGATATACTTCCGGAAGCGATGAGACATAATTCGGGTCACGAAGGTTCACATACCTTCATAGCTCATGAATTTATCATGTCTATCCTGGAAGACCGGAGGCCGGCTGTCGACATCTACGAAGCATTGGCTTATACCGCCCCGGGTATTGTCGCTCATCAGTCTGCATTAAAAGATGGAGAATACATGAAGATTCCCAGCTTTGATAAATGACCATATGTTCTCCGGTTGGGAAAACATTAACTCAGCTCAGCCCCTACTCTCTCCAGCAACAACTTCGTAGCTTTGATACCGTCTGCTTCGCTGAGTTCGCTCCCTTCATATTCAATACCAATATACCCTTTATATCCGGCATTCTTAACAATGTTAAGCATGCGCCGGTAGTCAATATTCCGCTCATTGCCGTTTCCATCAAACACGTTGGATTTGGCGCTCACTCCCTTTGCAAACGGCATCAGGTCCGTAACACCCTGATAACGGTCGTATTCATAAAAATTGCCAAAATCCGGCAGGCTGCCGCAATTCGGTTTACCAACTTCACGCAATACTCCGCTCAGCCACTCCCCATCAGAAGAAATGCCTCCATGGTTTTCCACAATCACATTAATTTTGTGCTGTGCCGCAAAGTCACTGAGGCGACCCAGGCCGTCCACTGCAGCGGCGTGCACAGCCTGCCGACTGCCCTTTCCGGCTGCATTGACCCGGATGGAATGGCATCCCAGGAACTTCGCTGCCTCTACCCATTTATAGTGGTTCTCAACTGCTTTTGTACGATCCGTATCAGACGCAGCAGCCAGCTCACCTTCACCATCAATCATAATCAGTACATTTCTAACGCCGTTATCCTTGGCCCTCTTCAGCAATTCTTTCAGATAGGTCTTATCAGTAGCCTTATCCTTGAAAAACTGATTGACATATTCCACAGCATAAATACCGAAATCGGTTGCTGCCGCTTTCGGGAAATCCAGGTTATCCAGCTTTTTGGCAAAGAGGGTCTTATGCAGCGACCATTGTGCCAGTGAAATATCAAAAAACAGTTTTTTCTTACCGGCAAAAGCTTCAACCGGCAATTTCGACAAGAATGCCAGGCTAACCGCACCCGCACCTAATTGCTTTAAAAATTCTCTTCTGTTATTCATATTCTTTAATCGTTAGTCTGTTATTCACATTCTTTAATCGTTCGTCGGCCGTTATCAGTCGTCAGTCAACAGCCGGGTTGTATATTTTATTTCCGTCTAAACCAATAAACTAATCTACCAATCCACTAATAAACTAAATATTCGCCCATCCGCTTGCCAGTACATCCGCCAGGTGCACTGTTTTCAGCGGCAGCCGGTGCTTATCGATATACCCCTGCAACTGCATCAGGCAGGAAGCATCAGTTGAAATAATGTATTCCGCCTGCTGGTCCATCGCGTGACGAACTTTCTGTTCAGCCATCGCGGAAGAGACGGTTGCGAACTTGACGGCGAACGAACCACCAAAGCCACAACAGGTCTCCGCATCGGGAAGTTCCACCAGTTCCAGTCCTTCCACGTTGGCCAGCAGCTGCCGCGGCTCCGTACCGATCCGGCATTCCCTCAGCGCCGAACAGGAATCGTGGTACACCGCCCGTCCTTCAAATTCAGCCCCAAAATAATCCTTTTTCAGTACATTCACCAAAAAATCCGATAATTCATATAATTGTTGCTGCACCCCCCGGCAATGGTTATGCAACGTCGTGTTCGTAAACAGGTGGTTATAGGCATTCCTGACCATCCCCGTACAGGAAGCAGAAGGAGTGACAATATGATGTTCCCCTGAAAAATCCCGCAGGAACTTCGTTCCGGTTGATTTCGCCTCGTCCCAGAAACCAGCATTGTAGGCAGGTTGTCCGCAGCATGTCTGTTCCGGATTATACTGCACTCTGCAACCCGCCTTCTCCAGCAGGCGTACAGTATTAAATGCGGTATCCGGGTAGAACTGGTCAACAAAACAGGGAACAAAAAGCTCAATAGTCATATAATACAATAGATACAAATACCGCACCGCGGTGAGTTATAAAATTTGTTTTTGAGAACTTTTCATCAGAATCCGTACCAGGAAAATCATCCCTGCCACAAAATAAACGGCCAGCACCAGTGCAGAAAAACGCATATTGCGCGTCAGCTCTTCCATCACCGCAAAGGTAAACAGTCCGAACACAATGGCCATTTTTTCGGTCACATCATAGAAACTGAAAAAAGATGCCGTATCTGTTTCGCCAGCCGGCAATAATTTGGAATAGGTGGAACGGGAAACCGACTGAATACCGCCCATCACTAACCCGACGGTCGCAGCAAGAAGATAAAAAGCTGTTTCCGACCGGATATAATAAGCCGCCACACAAACACCAATCCACACCATAACCATACCGATCAGCACGGGAATATTGCCGAACCGCCGCGAGAGGTACGACATCAGATAGGCCCCCGCTATGGCAACAAGCTGGATCACCAGAATCGTGGCGATCAGCTTCGCCTGTCCCAGTTCCAACACCTTCTCCCCGAAAGCGGCCGCCACCAGCATCACGGTCTGTACCCCCATCGCATAAAAAAAGAAAGCACCCAGGAATCGTTTTAACGTCGGCATACGCCGGATACGGTTCCACACCCCATGAAGTTCACGAAACCCTTGTTTAAAAACACTGGCTGATAAGGCGGGGGCGGAAGGCTTTATTTCAGGAAGTCGCCGGAAAGGTATCTGTGCAAACCCGACCCACCATATACCCACCAACAAAAAAGACAACCGCGGCCCCAGCGTGCTGTCGGAAATACCGAACCACTCTGGTTTTAAGATAAATACGAAGCAGACAAGCTGCAGCAGCACGCTGCCGATATAGCCGTAGGCAAACCCCTGTGCACTGGCCCGGTCCTGATGCTCCGGCGTGGCAATCAGCGGCAGGTAAGCGTTATTGAACAAGACCCCTCCGATGTAGCCCATGGCCGCCAGTGACGAGCAGATAATACCCAGCTCCAGCGCATCCGGCTTAAAAAAGAACAATCCCACACACGCTGCCCCGCCAAGGTAGGTAAACGCCTGCATAAAAGCTTTCTTACGCCCTCTGTTATCAGCAACGGCCGATAATACCGGCAATGCCAGCGCCATCACCAGGTAGGCAAAAGACAGGGCGTAATTAGCGAGCGCAGTGTTGACAAAACGGAAACCGAAGAAACTAACCATGTCTCCCCCGTCGTCTGTCCGGGTAATGGCTGTGTAGTAAACCGGAAATACCGTTGTGGTGATAACGAGGTTATAGGCGGAATTTGCCCAATCAAACATAGCCCATGAACGGATCAGGCCCTTACTGTTTTTTTCTGCCGTTGCTGTCATTTATCGGATGTGAACATAACCGCTGCTAATATAAACAAACGGCCGGGTACTCTCACAAATAGTAACGGCCGTTATTGATTTTCAGCTTTCCCTCGTCCAGCAACTGCCTGATCAAAGCAATCCGTTCCGTTTCATTGCCGTGCCTGATACGGTTCACCAGGCGGTCGAGCGTCTCCGGGCCTTCCGCCAGTATCTCTGCCAGGTTCGCTTGTATCAGGGCCGGCAGGTCCGCTTCATCTGATTTCTTCTTCTTTTTCAGGCACACATCACAGGTACCGCATGGTGCCGTTATTGTTTCGCCGAAATAGTGGAGCAGGGTATTGCTGCGGCAATTCCGCGGATCCAGGTAGTCCTTTACCGCCTGCAGCTGTTTATAACGGACCTCCCGGCGCTGTGCGATATAGACGCGGTCGATATGAAGGTGTGCCGCATCACTCCTTGGCCGCAGGAACTGCAGCTGGGGCTTGTCGCTTTTCGGGTAGTAGCTCAGCACTTCGAGCTTTTCCAGCTGCTGCAGGCCCTGTACCACCTGCTCGTAATTCCGGTTGCTCCTACGCCCCAGCTCGTGCTCACGGATCGGGATGTAATGATCAAATGCACCACCGTACGTTCTCAGTATCGCTTTGATAAACGAGTCGAGCGCTGCGTGCTCCACCTGAAAACGGTATAAATCCTGCTCACTCACCTCAAAACGTATACGGGATGGCAGAAAAACACTTTCCGTAAAGCTGAGCCAGCCGTCCCGTTCAAGGAATTTCAGCGCACTCAGTGTTTTCACTACTTCCAGCTGATAACGGTTGCAAAAGTCAGCCACATCAAAATCAAGTGTAAGACCGTCACCCGCACCGTAGGCGAGCTGGAAATAATTCCCGAGGTAATGATAGATTTTCTTAATTTCCTGCACAGACGGAAAACTTTGCGCTGCATTTTTCTCCAGCTGCAACAGGTCTCCCCGGTGGAAAAAAACAACGGCATAGGCCCGTTTTCCATCCCTCCCCGCCCGCCCGGCCTCCTGGTAATAGGCTTCCAGCGACTCCGGGAGATCCAGGTGCAATACGAAGCGGACATCGGATTTATCAATACCCATTCCAAAGGCATTGGTAGCCACCATCACCCGTATCCGGTGCTGCTTCCAGGCATCCTGGCGCGCAGAGCGGGTCTCCGCATCCAGGCCTGCATGGTAGAAATCCGCGGAAATGCCGTGCTGCAACAGGTAGCGGGCTACCTCCTGTGTCTCGCGGCGGTTGCGCACATAGACAATGCCACTGCCCTTTTCTCGCTGCATCAGGCGGAGCATCCGGGCCATCTTATCTTCCTCTTCCGCCACCAGGTAATGAAGGTTTTCCCGGAAGAAACTCACGTGGAGTACCGTTTGCTCATCCCTGTTCCTGAACTGCAGCTTATCCTGTATATCCGCTACCACCCGCGACGTGGCAGTGGCCGTGAGCGCCAATACCGGTACCTGCGGGTGCAATTCGCGCAGGGCAGCCAGCTGCAGGTACGGTGGACGGAAATCATACCCCCACTGCGATATACAGTGTGCTTCATCGACAGCAAACAGATTGACCTTCATATACCGTATCCGCTCACGCACCAGCTCGCTCATCAACCTTTCGGGCGACAGGTACAGGAATTTAATATTCCCGAAAACACAATTATCCAGCAGGATATCCACCTCGCGTTTTCCCATCCCGGCATAAACAGCCACTGCCTGTATACCCCGTTTATGCAGGTTTTCCACCTGGTCCCGCATCAGGGCAATCAGGGGCGAGACAACGATACAGATACCTTCACGGGCCAGTGCCGGTACCTGGAAGCAAACCGATTTACCCCCTCCCGTCGGCATCAGCGCGAGGGTGTCTTTTCCGGCCAGCACCGCGTTGATGATACCTTCCTGCAACGGCCGGAAAGCGTCGTGCTTCCAATACTTCCGCAATATTTCCAGCATGGGTGTCATAACAGCAATTCCGGTTATTCAGAACCTCCAAACATACGCAAAATTATCCTTCAGCAGGTATAACCGCAAGTCCAGGTCGGCAGCTTCACGTGCTATGGCCTCCAGTCGGGAAACACTATTGGACGCATCCGCAATCACCATGCTGCACCGTACCATGCGAAGGAGCGAATCCAGCGGATGGGTAGGATTGTTACGCAACAACAGGGCATCCGCAGGAATACGGCTGCCATACCGGAACGGCCTTTTCCCGTCGCAGATAACAAGCCGTTTACCACCGAACTGGACGACCGGGCTGCGGATATACAGGTCCGGTGCCTGTAATGTATCACTTTCATGCACTAAAACCAGATCACGCCGCCCTGAATACCTGATTACGGCAGGCATTAGATTGTACCGGGTACGACGCCCGGTTTCCGGATACAGGCTGGAATAAATGACCGGCCTGCCCGCAGTGAACGCACCAATAGCCAGCTCTTTACCGGCATTATACAGCACCAGCTCCCGGCGATACAGGCCGCGGGCTTCCCGCACGGACGCAGCACCCGCCAGCAATAACATACCGCACAGGCCACCCTGCAGCCACCTCTTGTTCCGCCGATGCCACCCCGCAAGCAACAGGACCGCCGTGAGGTACATGATCAGGATTTCCCAGCCCTGCACCCGGATCCCCTCCCATAGGGAGCCGGGAAGCCCTTCCAGCACATATAATCCATTGTTCGTGAAACGGATCAGGTATTCCAGCACCGGCCCCAGCAGTGTATTGAGCCAATGGACGGGAGAAAATAACAGGACAATGCCTACCCACATGACCCCTGTTACGGGCAGTACCACCAACAGGTTCGCCGGAAGGAAATAGACCGGGAACTGATGAAAATAATGAAGTGCCAGCGGAAAGGCTCCGAGCTGTGCGCCGATGGACAATGCTGTATAATTCCAGATGGCAGCCAGCCATTTCTGTGAAATGACGATCCATTGCTTTACCAGGGGATAAAAGAATACGATGCCAAGCACCGCCAGGTACGATAACCGGAAGCCGATGTCCATGGCGTAGGTAACATCACACCACAACAATACAAAAGCCGATGCAGCGATACTGTTATATACCTGGTTGGTACGGCCGAAGGTATCAGCGGCGATCACAAAGCTGATCATCAGTGCCGCCCGGATAGCAGACGGGGCCAGCCCCGTCAGTACGGCATATATCCAGATAAAACCCACCAGCAACAGGAAACGGATGGGGGCAAACCGGGGGCCGGCACGGGGAACAGCGACCGAAAGCAACCAGAACAGGATGGCCACGTGCATTCCCGAAACACTGAGCACATGGATCGTACCTGTTGCCGCATACGCATTCAGTAAATCCTGATCCAGTTCTGCACGGTAGCCCAGTAACAACGTAGCCGCCACAGCACGGGCTTCAGGGTGCGGAATATACCGGTTCAGCTTTTTCACCATCGATCCGCGCAGGTCCCAGGCAAATGCGATGAACCGGTTTCCGGCGAAACGGCCGGTCCGGTGCAGTTCATGCCGCTGTAGATAGGTTTGATGCCAGACTGCTTTCCCACGGTAGTAGGCACGATAATCTGTTTCACCGGGATTATAAGGCGGTGGCACCTCTTTGTATCGGGCGGGAACGATGACCTCGTCGCCGTACTGCGGAAGAAACCTCCCGCTGTCTGCCATTGACCAGGTTACCAGTAGCCTGCCTTGCTGCAAACGAAGTTGATTGCTGTCTCCTCCCGCCGTGACCTCCAGCTGAAACCGGACATTCCCACCCGATCTGCGTGGTTCTTCACAGATGTATCCCACCAATACGTCAGCGTCACTCCGTGAGAAATGCAGCGGGCTGATCGCAGGAACAGACCTCCACACCATCGACCACCCGCCCAGGAATAATACCAGCAGGAACAACAACCCCGTAACCGGTATCCCTGTATGGCATCGTAACCACACGACGGTCAACAAACAGATAGTGACCACAGCCAGCACACCCCCGGCAATAACCATTATGGAGAACAGCAGTACCGATGGGCGGACGGTGTGTGCAAACAGGATGCCGGACAGCAAAGCCAGCAGAAAACGGACAAACGGATGGTGGCCCCGATAAACGACCAGCTGTCTCATGGGGTCAGTCATTTAAAACCGGTACCTGAACTGCACCGTCAGCTCAGATTTACGGTTACCTGTTATACGGTCCAGCCCACTGCCGATTTCAGTTGCGTCCTTGTATATAAAGGTTGCATAGCGCAACCAGATATCAGCCTGCCTGCTGATGCGCGTACGCAGGTTTGCATAGGCCCGGGCCCCGGTAAGATGATAGGCCGGAAATGAATACCCGTACAGCACGTGGTTTTCAAAAGCATATAACCGTGAGTTATAGCTTGCTGTACGGAAAAGTGCGATCCGGGCATTGCCGGAAAAGCGGGAATTTTCCGGCTTCAGCAATACATCCTGATACCACAGATACCCCCGTTCCGTCCCTTCCCCATCTTTTGAATAAAACATGATCTCAGCCCGGCTGCGCAGGATAACACCTTGCTGCGGCTGGTATTGTACCTCCACCCGGCACTGGCTCCGGCCGACATCGGCAAGCACCTGTTCCGGAGTCTGTACGGCCGCATTTTCCTGTTTCAGACGATGCCTGAAGCGTACACTTATCTTCAGCTGCCTGCGCAGGGTATAGGTCCATTGCGTAAAGGCATCATACCCCGCGGAGGGCGCATCCACCCGGTAGCGAAGCCAGGGAAATGAAAATATGTCGGCATAAAACAGCCACTCTATCCGACGTTCCACCCGGTAATGCACTCCCGAATAAAATCCGCGCTCGTTTGCCGCGTCGCTTGCCTCCGCCACGGGCTGACTGAAAAAGCTATGGTAATCTTCGTTATAATGGCGATGCAACAGAGAAAGGGAGAAACGCCGCGTGAGGGCTACCAGACAGCCATGTACCAACGCGTATCCGCTTCCGATGCTGTGTGCTGTTTCGCCAAAGAAGTAAACATTCCTGAATGAAAAGCGGTAATAAGTGCTGGTATTGGTAAGGTCATGTCCGGTAAATGCATATTTCCGATACAACTCGCTGCGCGCAGCAATCGGATAATTGAACATTGTCCGGAAGAGATTACCGCCTACAGTTATCCCGCGGGATCTGAATTCCGTATTCAATCCGTATACCCACTGCTGCAGTGATTGGCGATAGCGCACTTCAGTAGGTGTCCGGTGTAATCCGGTTTCCGGCATCGACAGCACGATGGGTTCGCCATCAGGCCCTTCGGAGACGTTCGCATCCGGTTTCCGCCAGGACAAAAATGGCGTGACCTGCCATTGTTTCCATTGCATCGTTACGGCGGCTCCGCGAAAAAACTGTTGCTCATTGGAAGAGGTATAAGGACGCAACCCCCCGCTCTGCCGCGCCATGCTGCCCAATGCAGCCCCCTTTCCATAACCAAGTCCGGTCCACAAAGCCAGTCCCTGACCGGCCTGAATCGAGAAATCACCCACCACCAGTTGTCTGACAGCCCGCCGGTCTCTCAGCCAGACACTGGCGGAGTAAAAATCAAATCCATAGGACTGTGCACCGGCGAGAAATTGCTCACCAGGGTCCTTCTTCATCGTCAGAGCTACCTGCAGCCGTTTATCAGGAACAAACCGGTAGCGCAGCAACAGCCGTTCGGGAGACCCTAAATAACGTGACCTGCCGGAGGTATCCGGAATACGGTATCCCTGCTGGGTTTCGAGTGTACGCCCGAAACGGAACATCAGATCATGTTTATCCGAACCTGCCAGTCCGGAAAGCACAGCCACTTTTCCTACTGTTACAAACGGCCGCAACCGTTCTATCACTCCGGCTTCAAAACCATGGATACCCTGTAATTCATATACCGACAGCAGCGGTCCTGCTTTTTCCCGGTAAATCAGCAACTGCTCTACCTGCAGGGGTGTCAGGAAAGGCATCTGTTCCAGTGCTGAAGCGTCGGCAGTGTTCAGGTTCAAGGGGTATCTGCGATAATGCTGCAACTGTGAGATAAGTTCTTCCGGGTCGTATGCTTCATCCCGCTCCCCGGCTGACCATTCAATCAGCTGTTCAACCAGTATCTCATCCTCTTCCTGAGCATAGGCATACCCGGTGGAAAAAAACAACAACCCTATCAGTAGACAACGAACGATCATGCCTTCTAAAATAGAAAGCAACCAACTGACTTCCAAGCAAAAACAGAAAGCAATGGAGTGTATTAAAAGTAGTTAATTTTTTTTCTTACTACTTAATAAAGAGAGGGGATATTTCAAAGGGTCAGCATAAAAAAACCCGCCTTGTCCGGGCGGGCTCTTACCTTAAGCGGCTTTCAGTTTCTTGAGGTCTGACTTCTCAAATTTCTGCATGGCATAATCCAGCGTGATATACAGCTGCCGTTGTTCCTGTTTTCCGGTAACGGAAGGTATCTCAAACATGGCATCCAGCATAATGGCTTCGCAGATCGCACGCAACCCGCGGGCCCCGAGCTTAAACTCATTCGCTTTATCCACAATAAACTCATATACATCTTCCTCAAAGATCAGCTCGACCTGCTCATAATCAAACAGTTTTTTATATTGTTTGATCAGTGCATTCTTCGGCTCCGTGAGGATGCTCAGCAATGCGGACCGGTCCAGGGGATTCAGGTACGTAATGACCGGCAAACGCCCGATCAGCTCCGGTATCAATCCGAATGCTTTCAGATCCTGGGGCGTGATATATTTATACAGGTTTTCCAGATCTATTTCTACTTCTTCCTTTTTCACCTTATAACCAACGGTCTGCGTACGCAGTCTGTTGGCTATTTTCTTCTGGATACCGTCAAATGCTCCTCCGCAAATAAACAGGATATTGGACGTGTTGACCGCGATCATTTTCTGGTCAGGATGCTTACGTCCTCCCTGCGGCGGTACATTCACGATGGTTCCCTCCAGGATCTTCAGTAATGCCTGCTGCACCCCTTCGCCGGAAACATCCCGCGTAATAGACGGGTTATCACTTTTACGGGCAATTTTGTCAACCTCATCAATGTAAACGATCCCCCGCTCTGCAGCGGCTACGTCATAATCTGCCGCCTGCAATAAGCGCGTGAGTATACTTTCCACATCTTCACCAACATACCCTGCCTCCGTAAGGACCGTAGCATCACATATACAGAATGGCACATTCAGTACTTTGGCGATGGTTTTTGCCAGCAGTGTTTTACCGGTACCGGTTTCACCCACCATGATGATATTAGACTTCTCAATCTCAATCTCATCTTTTTCCACCTTCTGATTGAGGCGTTTATAGTGGTTGTAAACCGCTACGGCCATCACTTTTTTGGCATCATCCTGACCGATCACATATTGGTCAAGATGATGCTTGATCTCCGACGGACGAAGCAACTTCAACGCCGTTTGTACACTTTTATTCTTCCGTAAACTCAGCTCTTCCGCCAGTATTTCATTCGCCTGAGTTACGCAGCGGTCACAAATGTACGCTCCGTTCCCTGCAATCAGCATCAACGTATCTGATTTACGCAGGCCACAGAAAGAGCAGGTTGCTTCTTTACTCATTTTTGCCATGATTTTTATTATTCCTTCGTGCCGCGCAGCACCTCATCCACCATTCCGTGCTCCTTTGCTTCATCCGATGTCATCCAATAATCGCGATCGGAAGCCTTTTCTACCCAATCATACGATTTACCGGAATGCAGCGCAATAATTTCATACAGCTCTTTTTTAAGTTTCAGCATTTCCCGCAGATTGATTTCCATGTCGGAAGCTACCCCCTGCGCGCCTCCGGAAGGCTGGTGAATCATGACACGCGAATGCGTCAGAGCCGCCCGCTTACCTTTCGCACCGGCACACAACAGGACAGCAGCCATAGATGCCGCCACACCGGTACAGATCGTAGCCACGTCCGGAGCAATATACTGCATGGTATCATAAATACCCAGCCCGGCATATACACTGCCACCGGGAGAGTTAATATAGATCTGTATATCCCTTTTGGCATCAGCGGATTGCAAAAAAAGCAACTGTGCCTGGATGATATTAGCCACCTGGTCAGATACCGCATCGCCCAGGAAAATGATCCGATCCATCATCAGGCGGGAGAACACGTCCATTTGGGCGACGTTCAGTTGCCGCTCTTCAATGATATAGGGCGTCATACCCACCGGCATTTTTTGACTTACACGTGATATAAAGCCATCCACATGGTGGCTTCCGATACGGTGGTGCTTAATCGCATACTTCCTGAATTCGTTCTTATCTGTATTCATCTCAGTTTGGGTTCTGTACTTTTTTGCTAAAATAATGAAAATAAATCGTAAAATAAAAACAGGCCTTTCCGGCCTGTTCTCTGTCTTTTAATTTAATTTCAGAAACTGGTCATAGGCTATTTCCTTCTTTTCCAGCTTGACAAGGCTTCTCAGGAAGTCGAATACCTTCAGTGCTTTTACCTCTTCGAAAATCCGGTTTGCCTGCTCTTTATCCTGAAGAAACTGCACCGTATAACGGGATAGCTCTTCCTCCTCAAGAGGCTGCGGACTGTACATCCGGAACTGAGCGGCCAGCCGGTCTTTTGCCAGATGAAACACATCCTCGTACGTTACTTCCAGCTTATTCTGTTCAATGATCTTATTTTCCAGCAGTGTCCACTTGAGCTGCTTTCTGAAATCATCATAGCCCTGCTCCAGTTCTTCATTGGTCAGGTTCTCGTTGGTAACTTTGAGCCATCGCTTCAGAAACTCATCCGGAAAATCAGCCTGCACGCTTTCCATACCATACAGGTACAGATCGTTCTGCAGACGCTGCCGGGCGTTCTGCTTCAGCATATCTTCTACTTCCTCTTTTACTTTTTCCCGGAAGATTTCTTCAGTCGTTACTTCCCCATTGGCATAGACCTTATCAAAAAACTCCTGATTCAGCTCGGCTTCCTCCAACCGGTTCACATTCTTTATCGTCAATCTGAAAGGTGATGTCAGTTGGGCAGCATCTTCCGCACTGATGTTCAACAAGCGGGCGATCACGTCATCATTAAATGCTTTTTTCAGGTTGATTGTCACCGTATCATCCTTCTTCAGACCGACCAGGCTCTTCCGGATGGCCTTATCCTCCACCAAATCTGTACGCACAGACGCCGTATTTACAATACCTTCTTCAAAATCACTGCCATCAGCCGCCAGCTGCTTCAATTCGCCGTACAACACATCGCCATCTTCCGAAACCTCGGGATTGGTCATTTTTCCATAACTGCGGCGCAGGTTTTTGATACGGGATTGAAGCGTATCTTCGTCTGCTTTGATATCGTACTCCGTAAACTTCGTTTTACCTGAATAGGGCACCTCAAACTGTGGTGCGAGACCGATCTCAAACTGAAACCGGAACTCTTCATCAAAGTCCCATTTATAATCAATATCCGCATCTTCTTTCGGGATCGGCTGCCCGATGATATCCAGGTCATTTTCCTTGATATAAGCAGATATGCTGTCGTTCACCAGTTTGTTGATCTCATCGAACAGAATAGCTTTACCATGCATACGCCTGATATGCGAAACGGAAACCATCCCGGGCCGGAAACCGGGCAGCTTCGCCTTTTTTGCCTGCTCTTTGATGGCCTTCTCTACTTGCCCGGAGTAGTCAGCCGGTGAAATATCAATGTTAATTACTGCGTTCAGGTCGTTAACGTTCTCCTGTGTAATGTTCATATTTGTATCAGCGTTTAATCGCAATTCTAAAAAAAAACCTCCCGATAACCGTCGGGAGGTACCAAGTGCGGAAGAAGGGACTCGAACCCCCACGCCTCTCGGCGCCAGATCCTAAGTCTGGTGCGGCTACCAATTACGCCACTTCCGCATTAGGACTTTTTAAGGACTGCAAAGGTAAGCGTTATGCATAACAAATCAAAAATTATTTTGTTCGATTCCGGAAATTAAAAAAGTTTGCTTTTCTTAGTTACTTCAGGCCTGTTTCCGGTTCTTACGGAGCAGGAGAATGATCTTATCGTGCAGCATATCCGGCTGGAAAGGCTTCCCGACCACTTCATCGGCACCGGCCCGGCGTGCAGCATCCTGTTCTTCCTGCATCACAGAAGCAGAGAGAGAGATAATGGGTATTGTATTCAACGGATTAGGCAACGAAGTACGGATCAGGCGCATGGCATCATATCCTCCCATAATGGGCATGTGCGTATCCATCAGCACCAGGTCATAGCTTGCACTATGGAGCTGGTCCAACGCCTCCTGTCCATTTGGCACAACATCCGTCTCCAGCCCCCAGCTGTTCAGCATGTGGGTAACCATAAAGCTGTTCAACTCATTATCTTCAGCCAACAACACTTTTTTCCCGGTAAGCATGCCGCCATCAGCCGCAGGGTTGTATGCCGTCTCGTCAACAGCTTCCACCCGTCCTGCATCCTCTTCATCACTCGTCTTCAGCAGCCTGCGGGCTGCCAGCATCTGCACCAGCAGCGTCACTTTCGTTTTGATACGGGCATCGTCAACCGGCCGGTAAAGGTATTCTACAATATTCGTATCCAGACGTTTCGCATGTTCCTGCAGACCGTGGTTCATGATAGCCAACAATACCGGCTCATCGTCCGGTACAGCTTTCCTCCGTAATCTTTCAGCAAAGGTTGCGATCTCCTCCTGGGGTGATTGTCGGTCTAACAGTACAATAGAAATGGCGTGTTCTGCATAGAGCTGTACGGCCTCCTCTTCTGTTGCAGCAGTCAGAATCGTAAGATCCTGAATATCGCACAAAAGAGCTTCCATACTAACAATATTGCCGGGGTTGTCACTTAATATTAATAGCTTAAGCCCGTTCATAACGTTGTACTTAATATTAACTCCGTGTATCTGCCATTAAACAAACCCACCTATATCGATTACTACCTTAACCCAGAATAAAACACAAGGTCTATCGTGAATGATTTACAATGTCTGTCATTAATGTCTGTCATTAATAATTTACAATAGTAGTAACGAAAACTGAATAAACCAAACCCTTAGTTGATTAAAATAGAGGTTCCTTTTTCATCGATTTAATCCGGGCAAATTTAGAAAGTTGGAACAAAAGGTATTATGACACATTTCAAATCACAAACGTATCCCGGCAAATTAATGATCTCTCCGACAACGTATACAGATTATTTATCAAACACCATGGAGGCAGCTTTCTGGATATCGGGGTCCTGCATAAACAGTTTCCAGATCAGTCCGCTGCGGGCATTTTCTATGTTTACGGCAATCAATGCCTGGTTCATCGCGTCATAATCATCTTCCACCCAGTTTTCATTCAGATTGAATGCGTTGCGAAAACCGTACTCTGAAAACAAGAAATCTCCGAACTGACGATAGTACTTACTGATTGCACGCATAGAGATCAGCGGGGTATATACATAAGCAGCTACGGCCGCTGACGGATAGATACGCCCGGCATGCGTACTGTCCCGCCAGTCACTCCCCCATGCATCCTGTAACAGTTGGACCGGCACCATCCCCTTATCCGCACTTTTTCGATAGTGGATGTCTATCAAATCTGTCGTATTCTGATAATAGTCACAAAACCGATCCCGGTTCCGGGGATCAAATGCAAGGTAAAGGCTCATCGTCTCCTGCACCGGGGACCGGACCGAACCAACGGCAAGCCGGACACCATAATACACCGTATCGTTGGTAAATGACGCAAACCGGTAATGGTCCTTCCTCCCATTCAGCGAATCGATAAAAACAGTATCGGCTGTTTCTACCGGAAAACCAGCAGGGGCCGGATGTTCTCCGCCTGTTGCGACAGGCGGAATTTTCCGTTGCTCTTCAGGGTATATCAAGTCATCCGGCTGGGCTGTTGTATCCGGAGACACGGGAGACAGCGGCCGGGCATACCCCTGGTAATATGCATCGGCAGGGACGGCATGGGTTGGAGAAGCCATCGACAATAAATAGGCGACAAAACCGGTATTATATCCGCTTAACCGGGCACTGTGCTCCCACTCTGTTATGGGCGACCATGAATCAAACAGGTATGTTCCGCCGGCGGTCATTGTAAAGCCATTCCAGTTCACTTCATGCCACAGCGCCGTAATCTTTTCCCGCAACGCCTTTTCTGCCGCATTATCCCCATCAAAGTACTGCCGCGCACATAAAAGCCCCTGCATCAGGAAAGCGGTCGCTTCCAGGTCGACCGCCAAATGGCCGGGATCGGCAACGATCGCCTTCCCGGTACGCCCGTTCAGGAATGCCGGCCAGGCCCCATAGAATCGTTCTGCTCCGGAAAGAAACTCAACAATTTTATTGATCCGTTGTAACAAGGTCTCCCGAGCCAGTGCTTTGCGTTCTGCACCGACAATCAATGCCAATATCCCCGCGCCGGTGTGTTTTACCGATACGCCGGCATTCTGCGGCGCATTGCTTAACCGGTGCATTCCGCTGTTAATCTCCAGTCCCTCCACAAAATAATTAATATGTGAGAGCTGAATGACCTGCAGAAGTTCATCGTCACTCAATATCCGCGTTTTTGCTTCCAGTATCTCCGAAAAGGGAGACTCACGGTACTCATAATCCACCCAGGCAATCTTATAATAGTATACTCCGCCCGCTTCCGGAATAACGTCTGTATACTTTTGATAGTACACCGGCCGCAAGGCAACCGGCTGGAAAGATTTTTTATCGGTCGACCGGTATATCTTAATATAGCGGATACTGGGGGTCAGCGGCAGTTGCCACGTCAAGTCGACATGTTTTTCGTAAGCAACCGCCGATGAAAGGACAGCTTGTCCGGTAAGCTTTGCTTTCGGGGGAGACCCCGGTAAAAACTCTATCTGGTCTACAAAAAGATCATGTTGCTTCCCGTCCCGCGCATGTTGCGAGAATACAACTGCGTTTACCGGCACTCCGGGGCGCCACCCGGCGATCACTTTCAACGGAATATCAACAGAGAACCACATGTTCTCCTGATAGCTATCTGCATATTTTGATAACAAGACAGGCTCTGACAACAGGCTATCCTGTCTTAGCCGGATCACGGGCAGCTCAGACGGCAACGTCTTACTCTGCACAAATAATTTAAACGAAAGTACTTCATCCTGCTGCGCAACATAGCTGCGCCCCTTCACAAACCGGATTTCGGACTGCCATGCCCCCACTGCGGCGGAGCGATAGCGCAGCAGCAATGCATTGACCGGTGTAAAATACACAGAGTCAGAAACAGGAAGGTGCCCGTTAATGTGGTAAATCCAGCTCTCGCCATGAGAGCTGGCCTTACTACTTGTATAATATCCTGAAAGCGTACTATTCTCAAAAAGCACACCCGGATAAGTAGCCGCCTGCAGACGGGTACCGAGAAAAATCAAAAAAAAGAAAAACAGTACAGTAGCCGTTTGTTTCATAAATTCTTTCAAATGCTTTGCAAGCTGCTTCTGGGCAAACAAAAATCAAGCCATTCAGCTTTTCACCGGCGAAAACCCGGTGTTTACCGGAATAATCGGCAGCATCGTCCTGCAAAGGTTGTATCCTGTCAGAATCAGCCGTATCTTTGATGTATAGAATCGCATATATGGATACTGGTAATTCACCAAAATACAGAACCCATTCAGGCCGGGTGTGGGCCGGGATCGTCATCATTCTGATAGGCACACTATTATTGCTGGACAGACTGAACATCTTTTCCGGGGTACCCGGCTGGCTCTTCAGCTGGCCCATGATCCTGGTTGTTATCGGACTGGTAACTGGAGGTAATTCCGGATTCAGGAGCCCTGCAGCATTTATCCTGATCGGAATCGGGGCTTTTTTCCTGCTCAATAACTATACCGATTTCGGGGTTGCCCGCCTCTTCTGGCCACTGTTGATTATCGTGGTTGGGGCGTGGCTTTTATTGGGCCGTAAAAATCCACCATGCTATCCACCCCATGGACCGGACGGACAGAAGAAATACCGAAGGCAACCCTACGACTGGGACAAACGGATCAACGAAGATCCATTACCTTCTGATAGCGACAGCGACCCGGTAACTAACCGGGCTGAAAACACTTATTACAATGCAACGGATTACATTGACGCTGTATCGGTGTTCGGTGGCATTAAAAAACACATTATCTCCAAAAATTTCCGTGGTGGTGAAATTGTCAATATCATGGGCGGAGCGGATATTAACCTGATGCAGGCGGATATACAGGGCCCTGTCGTATTGGAAGTTGTCCAGATATTCGGTGGCACAAAGATCATCGTTCCGGCACACTGGAAGGTCCACCCTGAGATGGCCGCCATATTCGGCGGGGTCGAAGACCAGCGCTTCACCTACACCGCAGTCCCGGATGACACACGGGTACTGTATATCAAAGGAACTTCCATATTTGGCGGTATTACCATAAAAAGCATGTAACCCTACTCTTTCCCCAAAAGCACGTGTCCGTTTCATTATATACCAGTTCCCGGCTGCGCCTGATCAACATCAGCTGCCTGGTTATTCTGTGCAGCTGGATCATTCTGCATACCATCCTGCTTTGGTGGTTCGATGCCGATATCAGCTATGCACTGAACGACAGCGTCATATCCGCCTGCTGTGTAACGCTGTCTTGTTATATCATGGCGAACGGGCTCCAGTATTACCTGCCGCAAAAAGCCCGTTATCTCTATATCACTATGTGGGGCCTTTGCCTTACGGTTATTTCACTGACGATCACCCGCTATTTGCTTCAGTACCTTGTCGATGACAAGGAATATATGAAGCTGTATGATTATACTATTCCGCTGCGTTTCTGTTTATCGGCCCTGATAATCGCGTGGATGGCTACGATGACCATCCTGTGGAGCCTTCAGCAGAACCACAAGGAAAATGAGCAACGTAAGACGGATGCGGAACGGTTGGCGCGGGAGGCGGAACTCTATAACCTGCGACAGCAATTGCAACCGCACTTTCTGTTTAACAGTCTCAATTCAATCATCGCGCTCATCGGCCGCAAACCGGAAGAAGCGCGCAATATGACGTTCCAGTTATCTGATTTTCTCCGGGGAACATTACGTAAGGACGATCAGCAACTGATACCGCTGAACGATGAACTGGAACACCTGCAGTTATACCTGCAGATTGAAAAAGTACGTTTCGGGCACCGGCTTGAAACCAGCGTCACCTGTGACGACGCCTGTAAAGACATGCTGCTGCCGGCCATGATCTTACAGCCATTGGTGGAAAATGCCATTAAATTTGGTTTGTACGACACCACGGGAAGTGTCCGTATCAGCATCCATGCCGCGTGTACCCATCACCTGCTGGAAATAGCTGTACAGAATCCGTTTGACGCAGAAAATAATACACCGCGTACCGGTACAGGCTTTGGTCTGCGTGGTGTACAACGCAGGCTGTATCTGCTGTTTGGCCGTACCGACTTGTTACATACCCATACATCCGCCAACCTGTTCACCAGTACCATCAACATTCCGCAACCATGATAAAAGCCGTCATTATAGATGATGAACCCCTCGCCCGCAGTATCATTTGCGAATACCTCGACAGTTATCCGCAGATGACCGTTGTCCAGGAATGCAATGACGGGTTCGAAGGTGCCAAAGCGATTGTCAGTCATAACCCCGACGTGATCTTTCTGGATGTGCAGATGCCAAAGATCAATGGCTTTGAGATGCTGGAACTGCTGGATAAGCGGCCGGGAGTAATCTTTACCACTGCTTTTGACGAATATGCCATCCGCGCCTTTGAACAGCATGCTGTCGACTACCTGCTGAAGCCAATCAGCAAGGCCCGCTTCGACAAGGCGATGGCCAGGTTCCTGGACCAGCAGCAATTGCAATCGGAACAGGAAAACACGAGGCAGTTACTGAAGCAACTGGGCAGCCCCAATCAGCGGATGGAACGTATGGTGGTCAAAACCGGCCAGAAAATAAAAATCATTCCTGTTACGGACCTGATCTACCTGTCGGCGGATGACGACTATGTCCGGATACACACTGCTGAAGGAACCTTTCTGAAAAACAAAACCCTTTCCGTTTTTGAGCAGGAACTGGACCCGGCTGTATTTCTCCGTGTCCATCGCTCCTATATCGTGCGATTGGATGCAATTGTCCGGCTTGAACCCTATGAAAAGGAAAGCCACATTGCCATACTGAGGAATGGCGATAAAATCAATGTCAGCAAAGCCGGATACACGAGGCTGAAGACCGTAATTGGTGGCTGGTGATTGGTTTATTTGTTGATTGACTTACAAATGGTTCTCTTAGACTAAGGCTAATCCACTAACCCACCAATAAACAAATCCACCAATCAACTAATTATTAACTGCCTCAATGATGGTTTTAATTTTTTTCGGGCCGTCCAGATAGCGAATCAGCTGACGGTCGGGTCCGTATATAAACAGTGACGGGTACTGCGAAGGAGTGAACTTCCGGATAAACTCATAGTTGGCATCGTGCAATACCGTTACATTTCTTTTACCCTGTAACATGGTTCCGTATTTTCCCAGGAAATTGTAAATAATGGGTTTATCCTGCATAGCAACCAGGAAAAAAGAAGCCTGACGGAACTGCGCAAAATAAGTACCGATATCGCTGATCTCATCCTGGCAATGGCCACAGTCAGGATCAAAAAATACAAACACCGTCCGGCCATTCACCGGCAGATGGTTACGGGTAAAGGGTTTATTGTCGTTCAGTGTATAAAACGTAAATTCGGGGACGGTCGCAGCCGGTTGAGGTTTTGCCGGTTGTGCGTATCCTGATGGGGAAACCGTCAGCAACACTGAAAAAAAAATGATTACGGATATACCTGTATGCATGGTTTGCTTTCCCTGAATGATTTTTTCTGATTTTCCACACAAAGTTACGTTATTTGCGTGTCAAAGCAAGCCGGGATACCACCGGTTTACGGATAAATTAATATATTTGGTTCATGAAGAAACGCATCGCCATCTTTGCATCCGGTTCAGGCTCGAACGCACAGAAGATCATGGAACATTTCAAACACCACCAGGATGCGGAAGTGGTGCTTATTCTTTCTAATAACCCGGAAGCTTTTGTTCTGCAGCGGGCTGATAACTTCGAAATTCCTTCACATGTTTTCGAAAGGCGGGAATTTTATGAAACGGATGAAGTGATCCAGCTGTTAAAAAAGCTCAACATTGATCTGATCGTACTGGCCGGCTTTCTGTGGCTCGTTCCCAAAAACCTGCTGGATGCTTATCCTAATAAGATCATCAACATACACCCTGCTCTCCTGCCGGCCTACGGAGGCAAGGGTATGTATGGCGACCGTGTACATAAAGCGGTTCTTGCTGCCGGCGATGACGAATCAGGCATCACCATTCATTTCGTAAATGAGCATTTTGACGAAGGTGAGATCATCTACCAGGCACGCTTCAGGATAGAACCCGGTGATGATCTGGAAATGGTGCGCTTCAAGGGACAACAGTTAGAGCACCAGCATTACCCGCGTGTTATTGAGAACCTGATCCGGAAAATACCATCCTGAACCAAGCTCAGTCTCTTTTATTATTTAGAAAAAATATAAATAATGTTTACTTTTGGAACGTATCCGAACAGGAATACAACTGCCCTGATTGTTATCAAAGCAAAAAAGTAAACTGTAATTTTCAATCAACCCAACAATGCAAAAAACAGAAACGAATCACACAGACGTCGGTTTTAAGGACTTCATAGATAATTTTAAGAACAAATTAAAACATGTTTTTCATGAAGCGGGAGACATCAACCGTCTCAGTCTGGAACGGGGGCTGCCCCCGGAGGTCAGGCAGGAGATCATGTCAGCCGTGCCGCTGGCTGTTGCGATACCTGCTGAGTACGGCGGCCGCGGCTGCATCGTAAAAGAATGCCTGGGGGTGCTTTCCGCCGCTTCCTATGAGTCCCTTTCCCTTTCCCTCACTTTCGGCATTAACATCGCCCTGTTCCTGGAACCGGTGGCCAAATATGCGCAGGAGGAAGTGAAGCCCGACATTTTCAGGCGCTTTCTTGAGGAGCAGAACATGGGTGGGCTGATGATTACGGAGCCGGCCTTCGGCAGTGACGCCCTCAATATGAAAACGTCCTACCATGAACTGGGTGACGCCTACCGGATACGGGGTATGAAACACTGGCAGGGGCTGACCGGACTGGCCGATTACTGGATCATCGCCTCCCGCCGGGAAGTCGCGGGAAATGAACTTGCCCGTGATATCGATTTCTTTATCTGCGACGTGAGTCAGCGCCTGCAGACGATTCATGTGGAAGAAAGCTTTGACAGCCTCGGTTTGTATATGATACCCTACGGCCGGAACAAGCTGGACATCCAGGTACCTAAAAACTTTAAGCTGGTACCCCAAACCACGGGTATCAAAATGATGCTGGATATACTGCACCGCAGCCGCCTGCAATTTCCCGGGATGGGCATGGGCTTTATCAAGCGGATGCTGGACGAAGCCATCAGGCATTGTACCAGTCGCATGGTAGGAAAAAGCAACCTGTTGGCCATGGACCAGGTGCAATTCCAACTGGCACGCATCCAGTCGGCCTACACCATCTGCTCGGCCATGTGTGCGCGCAGCAGCAGTATCAGCGGCATCGCCCATGATCTTGCCGGCGAAGGCGTGGAAGCCAACAGCATGAAAGCGGTGGTAACGGATATCATGCAGGAGTCGGCGCAGCTGCTCGTACAGCTATCCGGCGCCAGTGGTTACCGAATCAGCCATATCGGCGGCAGGGGTATCATGGACAGCCGTCCTTTCCAGATCTTTGAGGGCTCCAATGAAATGCTTTATAGCCAGATTGCCGAAATCATCCTGAAAGGAATGAAAATTACCAAGGAACCCACCTTACTGCATTTCCTGAAAACCTATCCTCTCACAGCCAGGTCCTGTGAGTACTTTAAGGATGAACTGAACTTACATATAGAAGGTGTAACACAACAACGGAAGCTGGTTGACCTTGGTAAAATCCTGGCACGGGTTATCTGCATCGGCTATGTCATCGATCTCCGCGAAAAAGGATTCAGGAAGGACCTGGCTGACAACTGTATCAGCAGTATACAACATGAGATCGCTGTGCTGATGCGCTCCTTTACACATACCAGCACGGTCAGCGCCATATATGGTTACGAAGAAGGTAGTTATTGGTCTGATTTCTGACAATTCATCTTATATCGGCTCCCTCTCAAATGTCAGCTACAGTGACATTATTATGTAACATTTCCCCGGAAATCACCTTATTCTATCATTAATGCGGACCGGTTGGTCCCGGGTCATTAACCATTCCGGGACGCTCCGGAGATTTACCGGTCGGTTTCCTCTTCCCAGTGAATCTCCAGGTTTTCCCGGTACGCAAATTTCAGCAGGTGACGCTCGATAACGCCTTTAATTTTATCGGCCCCCGTACGATCTGCTGCTGAAATGATAAAAATCAGCTCACCATCCTTTGCCAGCATATCACATATGCCCCCGCCGGGGAAAACGGCCCGGCCACTGTCAGTGGTATACGCAGTTTCTATTTTATGGACAAAATGACGGCAGAGTTTCCCGATGTAACTGGCGCCGTTATCAGTCGCAATATGTGTTTTGGAGATCATCAGCTACTATTTTATCCAGCTCATCACCTCACCCGCAATCCGGGTAAAATTGGTCAGGAACGTCTGCTGATCGCCCAAACCCAGGTCATGGTCAAGCCCATCCAGCGTTACCAGTTTTGATTCCGTACCTTTCAGTTGCAGCTGTTCGTAAAGGGCCACGGCATGTAACTGGTAGTTCACCAGCTGATCTGCCGTACCGTGTATCAGCAAAGTGGGTACCTGCTTATTCATCTGCGCAATCGGGCTGGCCTGGATAAACCGGGGATCTAAGACATAGTCAGGAGGCAGCGGCATAAATGCCCCAACCATCACCTGCAACGGTCCGGCCATTTCAAGCGGTATGTAGGGATACATCTCTGGTGTGATTCTGAAATCAGTCGGACCCGACAACGAAACTACCCGGCTGATTTCGGCGTTTTTCTGGTATTCGTAGGCATACAACAGTGCCATATGCGCACCGGCGCTTATGCCGACGGCCACATACTGATCAGCTTTGATCTGCCACTCGGCTGCATGGTTGCGCACAGCCGACAGGGCGGCGGCTACATCTTCCATCAGGCCCTCAAAGTGATGGTTGACAGATGAAAAACGATAATTTATATTGATACTGGCAACCTTATGGGTCAGCAGGTAATTCTGAAAAACAGTAAGGTCAGACTTATCCCCTCCGATCCAGGAGCCGCCATGAATAGCCAGCACCACCGGCGTATGCTCATCACGACCTGCCGGCAGATACACATCCATCTTTTGCCGGCTATGGCTGCCGTAGGATACATCCGACAGCTTCTGCTCGAGAGCCGGTGGTAAAGGTTCTTCTTTATCTTTCTTACATCCGATAGCAAACCCGCCCAGCAGGATCAAAAAAATAAAACTTCTTCTTAGCATAAACGTACTTTTCATATGAGAATGGGCAAACTTACAAAAATACACGGGTTTTACCGCTATATTGACAGACCGGCTTCGTGACCCGTCCGGAGCCTCCGGCTACCTGCTTCGCCCCAGCTTCGGAGCTTGTCCGGACTTCCTCCAACTCTTGTCTGACTCTTGTCCGACTTTAAGTTGGACGAGCTATAGAGAAGTGTTAAGGAAAACATAACAGCGTACCGAAACCGGATACGTTGCTGAACGAATGCAGCAGAAAGGAATTGTACTGACCACACCATAGAATTTAAATCTTATCCTTATTTTTGCCGGTAATGGCTGACTTAAAATACAACCAACGCGGTGTATCTGCAGGAAAAGAAGATGTACATAACGCTATCAAAAACATTGATAAGGGGTTATATCCGAAAGCTTTCTGTAAGATCATCCCGGACATATTAGGCGGGGACGATGCCTGGTGCAACATCATGCATGCGGACGGTGCCGGCACGAAATCATCACTGGCTTATGTATACTGGCGCGAAACGGGCGATCTTTCCGTATGGCGTGGTATTGCGCAGGACGCTATTATCATGAACCTGGACGACCTGCTCTGTGTAGGAGCCACGGACAACATCCTGCTGTCGTCCACCATCGGCCGTAACAAAAATCTGATCCCCGGGGAGGTCATCACAGAGATCATCAACGGAACGGAAGAAATCCTGGAAGAATTACGGCAATTAGGCATCGGTATTTATTCCACCGGAGGGGAAACGGCCGATGTGGGTGATCTGGTACGCACGATCATTGTTGACAGCACGGTTACCTGCCGCATGCGCCGGGATGAGGTGATCAGCAACCACCGTATACAGGCCGGTGACGTGATTGTCGGGCTCGCTTCATACGGACAATCCACCTATGAAAAGGAATATAACGGCGGCATGGGCTCCAATGGCCTCACCTCGGCGCGCCACGATGTGTTTCACCGATCAGTAGCAGAAAAATATCCCGAAAGTTATGACCCGGCAGTACCTTATGAATTGGTATTTTCGGGGAATAAAAACTTAACCGATCTGGTTGAGATTGACCGCAGCCGATCGGTTACTGCCGGGAAACTGGTATTATCGCCTACCCGTACGTATGCACCGGTTATCAAACAGATACTGGACAGGTACCGCCACCGTATTAACGGTATGGTGCATTGCAGCGGCGGTGCCCAAACCAAGGTACTGCATTTTGTGGACGACCTCCACATCATCAAAGATAACCTGTTCAGTACTCCTCCCCTGTTCCGTCTGATCCAGGAGCAGTCAGCCACCAGCTGGCAGGAAATGTACAAAGTGTTCAATATGGGCCACCGGATGGAACTTTATGTGCCTGGAGAAATTGCGGGTGAACTGATCCGCATTTCGGAGCGCTTCGGTATCCCTGCCCGTATCATCGGACACGTTGAATCATCCGACCGGAAGAAGGTAACCATACGCTCTGAATACGGTGAGTTTGTTTATTAGTACTGCTGTTCACGGTTTTCTTTTAGCAAAGTCGCGAACAGCAAACAATAGTTAATAATCCGTAAAAACACGATAAAGCCGTTCTTTCAATGCTGCCAGACGTGGCCGTGCCACCGTCTCCATGCGGTCTGCCACCTGTTGCCTGAGTTCGCCGCGCATCGTATAGGCCGTTTTTAATCCCTCAAGAACCAATTCTTCACCCGTATTCACACAATCGCCCAGCCATTCGTATTGCAGTGTATCCGTAAACAATCCGTTGAACTTACGGCTGTAAGCCAGCGGATAAACCGGCACACCGGTTGAAAAAGCTGCAATACAGGCATGCATACGCGCACCCGTAAAGAAATCCAGTCCACTGATATAACTTTTTGCTTCCACCGGCGTTGCAAAACGAGGTGCAAGAACGGTCTCCGGAAACTCCCTCTGCAATTCCTTTGCGGCCTGATAATCATCTTCAACCGCCTGATGTTCGGGTAATACGTGCGAAACCAGGTGCACTTCCACGTTATCCTGGGCCTGAAAGTAGTCCAGCACATCGACCATCAGTTTTCTGTAATCCGTTTTCATCCCGAACTGGTTGTTCCGGGTGTAGCCACCGTTCCATAGAAGCCCCGACACGTTGACACCCACATGCACTTTCTCCTGGTCAAAACGACCACGGGTAAACGGCATGTAAAATGCTACATCTATGCCCTCCATCACCTTGCCTGCCGGCAGATGGTCTGCGGTGTAGTGGTAACTCAGGCGGTCACGGCTGATGACGAGGTCAGCATAGCCCATTGCCCGGAAGGCGGATCGCTCATTCCGTGGGTTGTTGAACGGGCCAATCGTCTGTGGCAATAGCACCTGTTTCTTCACCCGCTTACCAAAATAGATCTTACTGTTCCTGATCTTCCTGAACCGGGTATCCCCGTATATATCCGTAAAACTGTCTCCTTCGGCTATATCAAATACATAGTCGATGGACCGGATATCCGCTAACCGGTGCTTACGGGGGCACAGCAGTAATTTTACCTGCCACTTCCAATCAAAAAAATCCAATCCGGGAATGTTACGGAACCGGATTGTCTTACCCCCTACGGTGATTTCGTCAAAACCGGTTCGCTCGCTGCCAAAGAAGGAAAAATCAGCTTTCAGCCCGTGCTCTTCAGCCAGATCATACAAAAGAGTGAGCGAAGAATAGGCCAACGCTGCTACGCCAAGGTTCCTGTTATAAGGGTTTGCCCAGACGATACCGATCTGAAGATTTTTGTTGTGATCCATCGGTTATCTTAAGCAGGAATAATGCCAGGGGAAGCTTACTGCCTATAGCTTATTACAACGCCCAGGCCCGGTCACCCCTTTTATAGGGGTAGTTGCCGTCATATTTCCCCGGAATGAATACATAACGCAACGCTTTGGTAGCACCGACTTCCGAGGTAAAATAACCCAGCAGCGTCTGTTCTTTCAATATCCGGAAATAATGGTTGGGATCTCCGTCTTTCCTGTTCTTCTGGTATTCCTTTGCATCGTCGTCAATGGCCCTCAGCAGTTCGGTCCGTTGTTCCGCAGTGAGTTCCTGAAACGTACCGCCGAATTTTTCCTTTGCTGCATGATCTATCTTTTGCAGGCCATCAACAAATATTTTCTGGTCTTCCGCGGTATAACAGTCGCGGATCATTACCGGAATAAAACTTCCTACCCCTGCTTCTTTCGCGCCGGGCGTACTTGTCTGCGGCAGGATGGTTTCAGCCAGGTCACCCAGCAAATCCATGGTATCCTCCTCAAACAGCGCTTCCACGCCGTTCACCGCCTTACGGGGTGCACAGCCTTCCAGGAACAGGTTGGTACCGATAATAGTACCGCCCATAATCCAGGCCACACGGCTCAATGCTTCTCTTCTGTTCATGATGTCTGAATCTATTATTTATCAGAGTTGATAATCAAGTTTCCAACCCTGACGGTACTCCCGCTTTACAAACTCGTTTACTGCATCATAATTAGTAACACGCATATTATCATTATCCCAAATCAGTTTGATACCCGGGAACTGGTCACCCACCTCAACATTATAACCCCGGATCGCCAGGTTCGCCATCAGCAGCGCCTCTGTCAGCGGTCCGGATATTTCAAACGGAGCACTGACTTCTTTGTTACCATATCCGGCCAGGCAGGCTTCTACCCATTGCGCATAATGGCCGCCTTCTCCTCCCGGAACGCGTTCATAACGCTGCTCTACTTTAACCTCTTCCGTTTTACTGGTTGGCAGTAACCGCGGCTTCCGGCCATAGGTATCCGCTAACATTTTTCCCTTTGTACCGATAATCAGGATACCGTTACCGCCGTCGCCGAACACCTCATTTGGACCGAGTTCGTCAGGACGGGGCGGTCGTATACCCCCGTCCGTCCAATGCAGGGTGATCGGACCTGTCGTTTTAGCGGTTTTCGGAAAGGTCATGGTTGCGTAACTGGACGGCGGGCAGCTTTGAGGGAAAAAGCCTTTTTTAAACTCATCCACGTAGACACTGCCAACACTGGCCTGTACATCCTGCACGTAGGTTAATCCCAGCATACTGAATGGTACCTCCAACAGGTGGCAACCCATGTCTCCCAGTGCGCCCGTGCCATAGTCCCACCAGCCGCGCCAATTGAACGGCACCAGTTTATCGACATAATTTTTATAAGGCGCTGTACCCAACCACAAATCCCAGTCCAATTCTTTGGGCACCGGCGCTATTTGTTGCGGCCACTGGATCCCTTGTGGCCATACCGGACGGTTTGTCCAGCAATAGACACTATGTACGTCGCCGATTATCCCGGCATCAAACCACTCCCGCATGATCCGAACCCCATCTCCCGAAGCACCCTGGTTACCCATTTGTGTGACTACCTGATACTTCTTTGCCGCATCCGTTAATACGCGGGCTTCGTACACATCATGTGTGAGCGGCTTTTGCACGTATACGTGTTTACCAAGCTGCATGGCCGGCAGGGCGTGTATGGCATGGTTATGATCCGGACCGGACACAGAGACAGCGTCGATATGCTTGTGCTCTTTATCCAGCATTTCGCGGAAATCCTTATAATATTTTGCTTTGGGAAAAGCGTTTACTGAATCCGCGGCCCGGCGGTCGTCCACATCACACAAAAACCCGATCTCTGCTTTACCACTGTCATAAAACGCTTTAATGTCTGACTTGCCTTTACCGCCTACCCCGATGCCGGCTACAACCAGTTTATCACTGGGCGCCCGGAAACCTTTACCCCCCAGTACATGGCGGGGAACGATCATGAATCCGGCAGCGGCTGCAGCGCCGGTTTTTATAAAAGTCCTTCGTGAGGCACCTCCAACTGTTTGATTGTCTTTTTCTTTATCAGTCATTATTAAAAATCCGTTAGTTTACTATTATAAGTTCTGTTTCTTCAATTCCTGCACGGCAAAATCTACTGCGCGGGCTGTCAGCGCCATATAGGTCAGGGACGGGTTGACACAGCTGGCGGATGTCATGCAGGCCCCGTCAGTCACGAATACATTCAGGGCATCCCAAACTTGGTTGTTCCCGTTCAGTACCGACGTTTTAGGGTCACGCCCCATGCGGGCGGTACCCATTTCATGAATACCCTGTCCGAACCCGTATCCCCTATCGTATGATTTTACCCCTTTTGCACCGGCTGCCTCCAGCATTTCCACCGCATCATCCATCATATCCTTCCTCATTTTGATCTCATTTTCTTTGATCTCCATGTCCATAGCCAGTACCGGCAGCCCCCATTTATCCTTTTTATCTTTGTCCAGGGAAATACGGTTTTCATGGTAAGGTAATATTTCACCAAAAGCCATGATTCCCATACTCCACGCACCAGGCTCGCAGAGTTCATCCTTCCATTCTCCGCCAATATTCATTTCCGCAATACTACGCTGCCATCCGTCTCTGCTGGCCCGGCCCTGATAGCCAAATCCGCGCAGGTAATCACGTTTTTCATCGCCTACATTCCGGAAACGGGGAATGTAAATTCCGTTGGGCCGCCGCCCGAAATAATATTTATCTTCGTACCCCTCCATTGTGCCTCCTGCGCCGCAACGGAAGTGATGATCCATGGCGTTGTGGCCCAATTCACCGCTGCTGCTGCCAAGTCCGCCCTCCCACACATCCGTCGCAGAATTCATCAGCACCCAGGTTGAGTTGAACGCAGAAGCACAGACAAACACCACTTTGGCAAAAAACTCATAGGTCTGGTTCGTCTCTGCATCAATGATCTCTACCCCTTTCGCCTTTTTGGTATCTTTGTCATACAGGATCCGGGTTACGATGGAAAACGGACGCAGGGTGAGATTACCGGTGGCCACAGCAGCAGGTAAGGTAGCAGACTGCGTACTGAAATAAGCACCGAAATTACATCCCAGCCAGCACTTGCTCTGATACTGGCAGTTTTGCCGCCCCTTATGCGGCGCCGTCAGATTTGCTGCACGCCCGATAATCATGTGCCGCTTTCCTTTGAAATGTGCTTTTATGCGTGCAGCGACGTCTTTCTCCACAATATTCATGTCCATAGGCGGCAGAAAATCACCGTCCGGCAATACATCCAGCCCGTCCCGGTTTCCACTGATACCGGCGAATTTCTCCGCATAACTATACCAGGGAGCAATATCCTTGTAACGGATCGGCCAGTCGACGGCTATGCCTTCTTTCGCATTGGCTTCAAAGTCAAGATCACAATGCCGGTAACTTTGCCGTCCCCAGGTTAGTGAGCGTCCCCCTACATGATAGCCACGATACCAGTCAAAGCGTTTCACCTCCGTATACGGGCTTTCCTTTTCGTTCACCCAGAAACTCAGGTTCGTTTCGTTTAACGGGTAGTCTCTTTTCAGCACCGGATAATCTTCTATCATCTGCTGCGTACGGCCTCCGCGGTGCGGAAACTCCCAGATGTTCTTTGTCGCACTTTCGTAATCCTTTACGTGCTCCACATTCCGGCCCCGCTCCAGCATAATGGTTTTCAGCCCCTTTTCAGTCAACTCCTTAGCAGCCCATCCACCACTTATACCTGATCCGATCACAATCGCATCATACACATTATCTGCCATAACGTCCTTTTTGTTTAGTTAGTTGTAATAGTTTTTAGCCAGTATAATATCCTACGTATTCACTGGTACGTTTGCTTTCCTGTCATCCCATCCCTGAAAAATAACATAAACAGGACGAGTACCGCGATCGCAATACCCGCAGGCACCAGCCACACCTGATGCCAGAACGCCGTGATGCCCTCGGTTGTCTTGAGGTTTGAATAGGTATTACCCACGTATCCTGCTACCCAAAAGCCAATCAGCTGCCCAATACCATACGTTGCCAATGTGATCAACCCTTGTGCAGCACTTTTATACTTCGTACCGGCCTTGGAATCGGTGTAAATCTGCCCTGAGACAAAGAAAAAATCATAGCAGATACCATGCAGTGCGATACCGATTAGCAGCATATACGTAGCTGCCCCGGCATCACCGTAAGCAAACAATACATAACGGACCGCCCACGCCAGCATACCCACCAGGATGGTTTTCTTAAATCCGAACCGGGTAAAGAAAACCGGCAGCAACAGCAGGAAAAAGACCTCTGAAATTTGCCCGATGGTCATCATGCCCGTCACATTTTCCATACCAATATCGCCCAGGAAGTTATTAGCATTCTGGTAATAAAATGCCAGCGGAATGCAGATCAGGATAGAAGACAGGAAGAATACCAGAAAGTTACGGTCTTTCAATAACCTGATGGCATCCAGACCTATTAGTGATGAAAAGGAAACCTTCTCATTGGCTGCTGCTTTGATCGGAGGTGTTTTCGGCAATAGGAAGCTGAACAAACCGAGGATTAAAGAAGCGACCGAGGCCATCAGAAACGTATTGCGTAACAGCCCGTTTTCCACTCCGTCATTGGAATCCCAACGGAACAGGAAAGAAATAGCGATCCCGGCGACGATCCAGCCAATGGTACCCCAAATACGTATTCCGGAAAACTCTTTTTCCGGGTTGCTCATTTGCCTGAAAGACACCGAATTAACCAGTGCCAACGTCGGCATATATAAAATCATATAGGCCAGCACATACGGAAAAAATACGGAAACATCCGGTGCCTGATACATCTGGTACATCAGGAAAGCACCTATCAGGTGCAGAATCCCCAGTAAACGCTCGGCATTGAAAAACCGGTCGGCGATCATCCCCATAATAAAAGGAGCAATGATCGCACCCCACGACTGTGTGGAGAATACATTAGCAATTTCAAAGTCGGCTGCATTCAGGTTTTTCGGCAGGAAGCGTCCTAACGTTACAAACCAAGATCCCCAAATAAAAAATTCGAGGAACATCATAAAGGACAATTTTGTGCGTGTGAGTACGTTCATAAAAGGTTATTTCTTTATGTTCACGAAGCTAATATAAGTTATCTGTACGAAGCTACAATATTTTTCACAAATCAGGACAGAAAATTATCAACCTCACGATAGGCATTTATCAGCTTCAGTTCACCGGCTTTTCCCCCTTCGGATTTGCCATGTTCCATGCCCACAACCCCTTTATAACCCTTATTATATAACCAGCGGAAAAGGTTTTTGTAATTGATCTCCCCGGTGGTCGGTTCTTTCCTTCCGGGGTTATCCCCTACCTGTATGTAGGCAATCTCATCCCAGCAACGGTCCATGGTGGTGAGCAGGTCCCCTTCGTTGCGCTGCAAATGGTATACGTCATATAAAATCTTGCAGGAAGGGCTGTTGACTCCCTTACAAATAAGATAGGTTTGCGCAGCAGTCCTCAAAAATAAATCGGGTGTATCGCTGAGTGGTTCCAATACCATGACAATGCCGTGGGGTTCCAGGATTTCCGCACCCCGCCGCAGTGCCTCTATCACATGGGCCGTCTGCATATCAACCGGCAGTTTCCGTTCAAAATCTCCCGGCACCACGGTGGTAAACTTTCCCCCGCAACGCTTCGATAACTCAACAGCTTCCCGGCAGCCTTTCAGGAAAACATCGAGGTGTTCCTGTTTGCCTGCAGCCAGTGTATTGGCGCCGTTCCCCCCTTTATTCAGGACAAATACCCCCATTTCCATCCCGAGCTTCGCTAACAAGGCACCGATCTTTTCCTGTTCATCAACGGGTCTGCGCACAAATCCGTTATCTTCAATTCCCCGGAATCCCTGGTCATACATAAACTGTATCTCGTCCAGTACATTCTTCCCCGCATGGTTTACAAACAGACCCTGGTGCGGTCCATAGTTCAGATTAAAGGGTTTTCCCTTTTGTTGTGTATCCTGTGCAGCTGATGCCTGTGAAGGCATAGCCGCTCCCGTAACCACGGCTCCGGCCGCCAGCATACCATTTCTAATAAAGTCACTCCTCTTCATAATACGTATCTGTTTAAAAATTAGTTTACAATCATTTTTCTGAACCCTGCCGTCATGGTATCGGTCACGGCACCGGAGCTATCTACAAAAATCATATAAGCTTCCATTCCCCGGAATTTATTGACAAAACGTATGGCCTGTTGCATACCCATGCCCATCAGCGCATTATCATACCCGTCTGCCGTAACCGCATCCCTGGCAAACACCGTTACACTGACCAGGTCGGTATCGATCGGATAGCCGGTTTCCGGATTGATCAGATGTGAATAACGTTTATTGTCCTGTTCCACAAACTTCCGGTAATTGCCGGAAGTAGTTATCGCTCCGGAGCGCAATGAGACAATCCTGCGGATAACCGGCTGGTTTCCGGCGGAAGACGCCGGGCCTTCCACCCCTATCCGGAACGGAGTGCCATCGGGTTTAACACCTTTGACCCTTAGCTCACCACCCAATTCGACCATATAGGTCTTTATACCGTAACGCTCCAGGTGACCGGCCAGGACGTCGACCGTGTATCCCTGCGCTATTCCGTTCACATCCAGCTGCACACAGGGTTTCCGTTTTCTCAGTCTGTTACCACTCAGTTTTATATGCTGCATACCTGTACAGGCCAACAGCGCAGCTATCCGTGTGCTGTCGGGAAGCCCCGTTTGCCGGTTTGCCCCGAATCCCCATGCATCAACCAGCCCACCCACGGTGATATCAAATAAACCGTCCGTCTTCCGGTTGATGGTAAACGAGCGACGCAGCACGGTCGCAAAATGCGCGTCCACCTCCATATCTTCGTGTCCGCTGTTCCATCGGCGGATGAGGGATCCCGGTTTATACAGCGACATGGACTGATCGATCACCTGCAGTATGCTGTCAACCGAACTATGCCTGATGACGCTGTCGCTGGCATAATAAGTAATAGAATAATCCGTTCCCTGTGCGGCACCCTTTATATAGAACGGCTTTAATGCCGGACGGTGCGCTCCGATAGACAGTGCAACCGGGATCAGCCAGAATAATATGCGGGCCCGTGCCACCATGCACCTGCCCTAAAGAACCTTCGTCTGACCAGGAATTGCGTAGGGATAGAGGCCATTCTCATCCGGCAATACTCTTGGCAGGGCGTCCCAGGCGAACCGCTCAGGCATTAAATCCACATTCGATGCCAGCGCTTCATCCCACTTGATCACCTGTCCGGAATACGTCGCCAGACGACCGATGATACCCGTCAGTGTACTCTTTGCACCGTATTCAGCATCTGCGAATTTATACTCCCCTTTACTGATCGCATCAAAAAGTTCCACATGCTCATGCTGATAGGGGTTTGCATTGCCTTTGCCGGGATGGTCGTAGATGACGTTCCCTTTAAGATCATATATCACCGCCTTATTGCTGGCCGACAGATATATGCGGCCTTTCGTTCCCTGAAAGGTTTCGTCTACCCGGTTGGCGGTTCCTTCAAAATGGCGGCACTGGGAATAAATGACGGATCCGTCTGCATACGTTAATTCTACCGCATGGTTATCATAGATCTCCCCGTACTCCTTTCCACTCCTCCAGGCCCTGCTTCCGGTACCCTGTATCGACACCGGATAGGCGCCTTTGAGCCAGTTGGCTACGTCAATCTGGTGCACATGCTGCTCCACAATATGATCGCCGCACAACCAGTTAAAGTAATACCAGTTACGCATCTGGTATTCCATCTCTGTTTGGCCGGGCTGGCGCGGGCGCACCCAAACGCCACCACTGTTCCAATAAACCTGACCGGATACCACCTCGCCCATCATACCGTCCTGTATACGTTTAGCCGCTTCACGGTAATTCAATTGGTATCTGCGCTGCAGTCCCACCACCACATTCAGTTTTTTACGCTTGGCTTCTTCTGCGGCCGCGAGCACACGCCGTACGCCAGGCACATCCACCGCAACCGGTTTTTCCATAAACACATGTTTTCCCTGTTTTACGGCCTCTTCAAAATGTATGGGCCTGAAACCAGGCGATGTTGCCAGGATAACGACATCAGCAAAGGGAATAGCCTGCTTGTAAGCGTCAAAACCAACAAACTTACGGTCTTCGGGTACATCCAGTTTCTCGCCGTGCCGGTCACTGAGTTTTTTGAAACATTCATCCAGCCGGTCCCTGAATGCATCTGCGAGGGCTACAATTTTAATATTGGCGCCTGTAGCCAGCGCATCAAAAGCTGCCCCGGTTCCGCGGCCACCGCATCCGACTACTGCAACCCGGATGACATCGCTCCCGGCCGCATAGGCGCCGGTCAGCGGAATGGAGCTCAGCATGGCTCCGCCAGCCAGCAAAGCCGACGCTTTCAGGAAATCCCTGCGTTGTTCACTTTTATTGTCACTATTCATAATCAGTATCTGATATTGTATGATTTACACTTTGTCATTTTGGCAAAAAAAATACCATGATTGCCTAATAGTCAGCAATCGGGGCCTTGTCGTAATATGCTTTGATCTCTTCTACGGAAGGTTGTTTCAGCGGCCTTACCAGGCGTATTCCGATGAATGGTGCTTCGGGAAACCACCAGTTGCTTTTGGGTATCTGCGGATCCAGCTGTTTCCAGGCGGGATCAGATGGCAACCGTGCTGCTGACCGGAGTTCAGCGGGACCATCATCATATGAACCGCCCCGTATGCTATGCGGATACAGTTGTTCCGGTACGGCTACCGGATTATCGGCCGTTTTGTTAGCAAACTGTTGGTAGAAATCAGGGGTATACTGGTCATACGTCCATTCGCCCACATTTCCGTGCATATCATACAACCCCCATGCATTGGGCTTTTTTTTTCCGACCTCGTGGGTTTTTTGATCACTGTTGCTTTTATACCAGGCATATTCTCCCAACTGCGCGGCGTCGTCACCAAAGCTGTATTCGGTTGTACTGCCGGCGCGGCATGCGTACTCCCATTCAGCTTCCGTGGGTAACCGGTAAAACACGCCGGTACGGGCGTAGAGCCATTTGCAGAACTGAATGGCATTGTAGTGTGTCATGGCCAGCGCCGGATGATTCTCCTTCCCCATCCCGAAGGTCATATCCAGATAGGGTTTTGTCGGGCGGGTCACCGCATCAACCTGCGGCGGTAGTCCCCCTTCACTTTGCGACAGCTCGTAATCTTTATATAAAAATGGTTCATACACATCCCAGGTTACCTCATGAGTACCCATCCAGAACGGGTCGATCTTTACTTTGTGTACCGGCTGTTCATCTTCTCCGCCCCTGGCACTGCCCCGCATAAACTCTCCTCCGGGAATAGCCTGCATATGAAAACTCAGTTTGGTCCCATCTATCTTTTGCACAAAATGCTCGTGTTTCACCTGCGCGGCCAGACTGAAATGAACCAGTCCCCCGATCAATACACACAAGCCAACTTTATTTACCATATCAGCTATAACTATCAAAAATTGGGTTATTATTTCGATTTAATGGCGCCTAAGGTACTGTTTTCCGGACTAAATATCAATATGCAACAAAAAAATAACAATTTTGTCTATGCTATTCCTACATTTGCCGCTTAAATATCTATTGCCATGATAGGTTTTACAGATAAACTGGCGGGCACTGCCACTAGTATATTTACCACTATGTCTGCACTGGCCCAGCAATACAGCGCCATCAATCTTTCACAGGGCTTTCCTGACTTTGATTGTTCCGACCGTTTACAATCGCTGGTCGACAAACACATACGCGCAGGGCACAATCAGTATGCACCCATGGCAGGATTGCTGTACCTTCGTGAACAGATTGCGGCTAAAGTGCAGGATCTCCATCGGGCTGTTTACCAGCCGGACACGGAGATCACCATCACCAGCGGCGCCACTCAGGCTATTTTCACGGCCATTGCAACGGTGATCCGGCCGGGCGACGAGGTCATTTACTTTGAACCTGCCTATGATTGTTATGCACCTGCCGTCAGGCTGTTCGGAGGCATTCCGCGTGCTGTCACACTCACTACGCCGGATTTTCGCATCCCATGGGAAGAGGTTGGCAGCATGATCACTCCTCAGACACGTTTGATCATCGTCAATACACCCAATAACCCTTCTGCAAAGATGCTCCATGCGGATGACATGACGCAACTGGCTTTGCTGACCCGGAACACCGATATACTCGTCATCAGCGATGAAGTTTACGAGCACATCACCTATGACGGACTGAGCCACCAAAGCGTAAGCCGGTTTAACGACTTGCGTGAACGCAGTTTCGTAGTGGCGTCTTTCGGAAAGTTATACCATAACACGGGATGGAAAATAGGCTATTGCCTGGCGCCGTATTTTCTTACAAAGGCATTCAGGTCCATCCATCAGTACCTGGTTTTCAGCGTGAACACGCCTATGCAGCATGCCTTGGCTGAATTCCTGAATGACAAAGATGAATATCTGCGGCTGGGGGCCTTCTTTCAGGAGAAAAGGGATTTTTTTGCTGCAGGTCTGCAGGCCTCGGCGTTCAGCGTGCTTCCATCGGAAGGCACTTATTTCCTCGTTGCGGATTATGCGGCTATAAGCGGGTCAGATGATCTTTCCTTTTGCCGGGAGCTAACGGAGACCCGGGGTGTGGCGGCTATTCCGCTGTCCTCATTTTACAGTACCCCACCCTCACAAAACCTGATCCGTTTTTGTTTTGCAAAGAAAACGGAAACCTTGGAAAAAGCGTTGGAAAAGCTGACCCGGATTCCCGCTATCTGTTAACTGAATTTCATTTATTGCCGGCTATAGTTCGGCGCTTCTTTGGTGATGGTAATGTTATGCGGATGGCTTTCACGCAGGCCGGCACCGGTGATCTTTACAAACCGGGCACGTTGCAGGTCTGATATGGTAGCTGATCCGCAGTAACCCATACTGGCTTTCAGTCCGCCGATGTACTGATATACGACTTCCGCCATCGTTCCTTTGTAGGGTACACGCCCGACGATCCCTTCCGGGACCAGTTTCTTGATATCGTCTTCCACATCCTGGAAATAACGATCCTTCGACCCTTTCTCCATTGCTTCCACTGATCCCATCCCCCGGTACGATTTAAACTTACGGCCTTCGTAAATAATGGTCTCCCCCGGCGCTTCTTCCACCCCGGCGAACAGGGAACCGGCCATCACCGTGCTGGCGCCGGCAGCAATCGCCTTGGCAATATCGCCGGTCTGTTTAATGCCTCCATCCGCTATGACCGGAATACCGGTTCCACGCAGCGCTTTGGCACATTCGTAAACGGCATACAATTGCGGTACGCCTACACCAGCTATGATACGGGTCGTACAGATCGAGCCGGGCCCGATACCGACTTTCACCGCATCCGCACCCGCATCCGCCAAGGCCCGCGCCGCGTCAGCTGTTGCCACGTTGCCCACCACTACCTGCAGGTCAGGGAAAGCCTGTTTCACCTCTTTCAATTTATCAATGACCCCTTTTGAGTGGCCGTGGGCAGTATCAATGGTCACCACATCCACCCCGGCTTTCACCAATGCTGCGATCCGGTCCATCGTATCCGGTGTTACCCCTACCGCAGCCCCGACCAGCAGGCGGCCAAGTTCATCCTTTGCTGCATTCGGGTAGTGCCTGAATTTCTGTATATCTTTAAATGTAATCAGTCCCATCAGCCGGCCTTCGGCATCCACCACCGGCAGTTTCTCAATCTTGTAATTCTGCAGGATCTCTTCCGCCTGTACCAGATCGGTCCCCATCGGAGCCACCACCAGGTTCTCCTTCGTCATCAGTTCCCGGATCGGCCGGTTCATATCCTTCTGGAAGCGTAGGTCCCGGTTGGTTACAATCCCGACCAACTTACGATTGGCATCGATCACTGGGATACCACCAATACGGTGATCACGCATGATCTTAAACGCGTCGCCCGTCAGTGCCTGCTCATCCAGCGTGACCGGATCCTGTATCATGCCGCTTTCTGAACGTTTTACCTTACGGACTTCTGCGGACTGATCATGAATGGTCATATTTTTGTGCAGCATACCGATTCCACCGGCCTGTGCCAGGGCGATGGCCAGCTCAGATTCTGTTACCGTGTCCATAGCGGCTGACACCAACGGTATATTTAAGCGGATTTTCCGGGTAAACTGTGTGCTGGTGTCTACATCACGCGGCAACACTTCTGAATAAGCGGGTATTAACAAGACATCATCGTAGGTCAGGCCTTCTGCTACGAATTTTTCGGGATCTAATTGCATGGCAAATACTTCTTGGGGTCTCTATTTGCAGGGCAAAAATACGTGTTTTTATCCGACAATTCAAATTTTTCCCACGACAACTTTCACCATAGCGTCATAATTCAGGTACGTACGGGCTGTCGCTGTCACCCTGGCAGACGTCATGGTCCTGATCACATCCATATAATAGGTATAATAACCTGCATCCAATCCGGAAAAAAGAGCGGCTTTAAACCGGTCGACGTGAGAAAAGACATTTTCCAGGCTTCCTAGAAAAGCTCCCAGCATATAATTTCTCACTAATTCCAGTTCTTCTGCAGCTACCTGCTCCGTATGCAAGCGGTACAACTCTTTTTCAATTTCAGTCAATGTGTCGGCAGTCACGTTTACACCAACCTCCGTGGCAATGGTAAAGAATGACCCATACCGCAGCGAAGCCAGCCCGGATCCAATACCATACGTATATCCCTTTTCTTCACGGATATTGGCCATCAGCCGGGAACCAAAATAGCCTCCCAGCAGTGTGTTGACAAACTGCAACGCCGGAAAGTCCGGATGGGAACGCTGTATGGAACGGCATCCGAGCCGTATGGCCGACTGTAAAGCTGACGGTCGCTCTATCAGGTGTACGCCATTTTCCACCTCATTAAATACAGGGCTTTCAACAACCGGCTTATGCATAGCCCCGGGCCATTCATCACCGAAGATCCGGGTTATATCTGCAAGTACGGTGTCTGTTACCCGCCCGGCAACCAGCAACGTGCAATTAGCCGGTACATAGTCATGCCGGTACACTTGTGCCAGCACTTCACGGTCCAGCCGATCGTAATCGTCTGTCAACGGCACATACCCGTACCGGCTTCCGTTAAAAAGGGCACTGTTAAATTCACGGCGCGCCACAAAGTCATTCTTTTTCAAGGACACCTGCAGCTTCTGTTTATTGTTGCGGATAAAGGTATCCAGTTCCTTCTGCGGGAACACCGCATCCGTCAGCACCTCCTTTACCAATGGCAGTAAGGCAGGAAGATGTTTATTCAGTGTGTAGAGAGACAGGGCGGTATGGTCAGCTGTGTATTCCGGCTGTAAAAAAGCGCCGCAAAAATCCACCTGTTCCGCAATAGCGGCAGCCGGCAGCGATGCCGTACCCTCCAGCAGCATACCACTGGTGGCCATATTTGCCAGAGGATGCTGTGGATCATACAGGCTGTTTGCAAATATCCATTCAATGCGTACCAGATCCTGGTCAGCGGCATCCAATACATACAAGTTCACGCCATTCGGCAGCAACTGGTGCTGCGGTTGCAGCAGACTGATTTTATCAATAGCCCTGTAAACAGGGGCGAGTGTTCTGTTAAGCATGTTTTGCAGCTAAATAAGTAAGCGTGGACGAATTTTCTTTTCTGAATATTTCCGCAGCAAGTGCCTGGATTTGTTCAGCGGTTACTGCCTGATACTTTGCCGTCTCAAAATTAATGTCATCGGCATTGCCCAGCAGCTCAAAATAAGCCAGGTTCATCGCTTTTTCGAGGATAGACATGTGGCCGAAAATCATGGTTGCCTCGATTTTATTTTTCACTTTATCCAATTCATAATCCAGTAATGGCTCGTCTTTAAGTTGCTGCAGCTCTTCCCATATAGCGGCTTCGGCCTGCTCCACCGATACACCTTCGGCGGGTTTCCCTTCAAGCACCAACAGGCCCGGATCCGTCGACCCCGTCTGATAGGCATTGACTTCGCCAAATACCCCCTGTTCTTTGACGAGCTTCCGGTACAACCGGGAAGATTGTCCGCGCGACAGCACGTCCGATATCAGGTCAGCTGCATAAAAACGGCTGTCTGTCCGTGCCGGAATATGAAACGCCAGATAGATACTGTTGACGGGTACGTCTGCTTCAACGGTCAGCCGGTTCTCTTCTGTCTGCACCGGCTCAGCAGGCAGGTTCCGCAGGTACTTCTCCCCCGCTGGTATACTGTCGAACCATTTTTCAGCCAGCGCCTGCACCTCTTCCGTTCGTACATCCCCTGCTACGACTGCTATAGCATTCTGCGGGTTATAATGACGGTTAAAAAAAGCCTTTACATCGTCCATCGTTGCCTGCTCAATGTGCGCCAGTTCTTTGCCAATGGTTGCCCATTGGTATGGATGCACATTATAGGCCAGCGGGCGCAGTTTCAGCCAGACATCCCCATAGGGCTGGTTCAGGTAGCGCTGTTTAAACTCCTCACAGACCACCTGGCGCTGTACGTCCAGGCTTTTTTCGCTGAAAGCCAAGCTCAGCATGCGGTCGCTTTCGAGCCAGAAAGCTGTTTCCAGATTTACCGCCGGCAACGTGATGTAGTAGTTCGTCAGATCGTTACTGGTAAAGGCATTGTTTTCCCCTCCTACGCGCTGCAACGGCAGGTCGAACTGCGGTATATGGACCGATCCGCCGAACATCAAGTGCTCAAACAGATGGGCAAAGCCGGTTTTGTCCGGTTGCTCATCTTTCGCACCGACGTCATATAATATATTGAGGACCGCCATAGGTGTTGAAGGATCTTCATGCACCAGAAAACGCAGGCCATTGGATAAGGTAAAACGATTATAGTGTATCATTCGCTTGCAAACGTGTTGAGTGCAGCAAAGGTATTGTTTTACCGATAGATTTTTGTCATTACAGGCCCATTTGCATAAACAATTTACCGTATCACCACGCTACTAAATCCGAAAGAAAGGAAAGACTCTGAATTCGTTTTGCAGACTTGTAATGCCGGGAGAGAAACGCTACCGCGGCGGGGTTGTCTGCCCGGGACAGCTCCAGTATGCTGCTGAAAAGGGTTCGTAAGGTCGGATGAAAAGCACCCCAAACCGGATAGCCTCCACTTATAACAGAGGAAGTGAGCCCATAAGGGGGATAACCTGCGAACTTCCTTCCGGTCTGGTTAGCATACGCTACCCGATACCAGCCGTTATCCCCGCTCCAGAAATTGGAGAATAACGGGAATTTCACATCGCCATTCCATATTTTTTCAACGAGTTGGTTGGCGAAAGCCCGCCGAAGCGCTACAGGATCAAAAGCCGGATTATCATACCCCCAAACCGCTTCAATATGTTTGCGGTTCCTTACAAATGTTTCAAGTGCCGGGACCAGCCGCCTTGAATGGCTGATATCCCATCCGGCATTCGGTGCAATATAACTGCTGTCCCATGTTACCTGGGTTCTCATTTCGAACATTCCGTTGCTGGTTTCTTCCCAGCTGACAGGACTTTGATCGCCCGTATAATTGGCATAGCGGTTGTCAAAATAATACCTCCAGAATCCTTTGTCAAGATCGGCGCTTATGTCTTCGCCGGAAGTAGTAAGAAATGTCCTGGCGAGGAATAAATCAAATGTTTTTTGGATACCATGTTTTTTGCGTTGCAATTCCGCGAACGCTTTTTTCCCATCTTCCCCTGCAGGTTGTATCCGGTAACGGTGCAGGGCTGATAAATCAGAAAGAATGGTCAAATACCAAAGGTCCCTGTCTGAAAAGTAGTTGCCCGATTTTCCGTCTTTAATATCAGCAGCCGTTAGCGGTAGCCGCCTGTCCACGGAAGCGAAATAACCTGCGGTAAGCCAACGGTTCATTTGGACAGCCATGGTATTGAACGCATGCGAAAGAAAGTCCTTTTCTGCCACTGTTCGCTGATGTGGCGGAATATTTTCGGATATATTCGTAGCAAGTGCTCCCAATAAGCCCAAAAATTGTGCACTGCAAAGCGTCACTTCTTTCCCGAGAAAACCATAGGCGGTACAGATATCCCCTCCTTTGCAGATCCAACCGGTACTATGATCAGTACCCGGTATAGGCTCCAATGCGGAAAGGACGGGGTATAGCAATCCCACGAGCTCGGCGATCTGCACCGTATCGCGACACCGCCGGGTCATCTCAACAAACGACTGCAATCCGCCTATCTGAACGTCATAGAGTACATAGACATCGTTTTCCTGAAATAACCTTCGCTGAATTTCCGAAGCAAAATAATCCCGGTAATGCGTATTCCATAACCCGATGACCTGTTCGTGGATTTCACCGCTTTTCGAAAAATCCAATGTCTCCTGTGATAAGGCAGGCCGACTAAAAAGACAGCAAAGCGCTGCAATAGTCAGTGGGAAAATAACCAGGTTTTTCATGTCTATACATTTTTTCATAAAATTCAAATAAATATCCACACGCTTATTACCTCCGTCAGCCCCCCTTATCTGCCGGCTGCATTTCGGGTATATCTCCTTCAATGATCAGCCGTCCTGCGGTAGCCTGCCTGATTTGTTCCACGGAGATACCGGGTGCCCTTTCCAGCAGAACAAATGCGCGGCGCTCCTGGTCCACGTCATAAACACCCAGTTCGGTAACAATCCTGCGTACACAGCGCACACCGGTCAGCGGCAGGGTACAGGCCGGCAGCAGCTTGCTTTCTCCTGCCTTGTTCACCTGTTGCATGGCGACAATGATATTTTTTGCGGAAGCCACCAGATCCATCGCCCCTCCCATCCCTTTCACCATTTTGCCGGGGATCTTCCAGTTGGCAATATCACCACTCTCTGATACTTCCATCGCGCCCAATATGGTAAGGTCCACTTTCTGTGCACGGATCATACCGAAGCTCATGGCCGAATCAAAAACCGCCGATCCGGATAGCATGGTAATGGTCTGCTTTCCGGCATTGATCAGATCGGCGTCTTCCTCTCCTTCAACCGGGAATGGCCCCATACCCAGTAACCCATTTTCAGACTGCAGCACAATCTGTATGTTTTCAGGAATATAATTTGCCACTAAAGTCGGTATGCCGATGCCCAGGTTCACGTAGTACCCATCTTTTATTTCTTTCGCGATACGCCTGGCAATTCCGTTCTTATCTAACATGCTGATTTAATTTGAAAATTTGAAGATTTGAAAATTTGAAGATGCCTTGCATGCGTAACATATGTGATGATTTGATAATTTAACAATTTGAATACTAATGGTTACTGGCGGAGCGGTCTTTTTGAACTTGCTATTATTTTGGATAGTACTTTAATGATCGTTTCAACTTCAGTATGTAATGTCTTGCTAGGATCAGGATACGAAGAACTTTCTCCACATAACTGCAACCAGTATTGTGTTTCATCAGCTTCTTTGGCTGCTATTTTCAGTTTATGAATAAAATCTATCTTGCTTTCTGCATTTTGGGCTTCTTTTACATTCGCGCCAATGGAAGTTCCCGAACGAAATAATTGATTAGCCATGTTAAATTTCCGATGCTCCTGCAACACCTCCACAAATTCAATGATATGAAGTGAAAAGGCAAATGTCAGCGAAACAATAAGATTATCTTTGTCATCCCTCATAACTGATTATTTGTTACCTGAGCATTCTCCATCAACCCATTTTCAAATCCTCAAATCCTCAAATCCTGACTGTCCGCTGTTCAATCCGCTTTTCATAGTTTATCCCCTGAAAAATACGGTGCACATAAATACCGGGTGTATGGATCTGATCGGGATCCAGCTCTCCGGGTTGCACCAGCTCTTCCACTTCAGCGATCGTGACTTTACCGGCCATCGCCATCAGCGGATTGAAGTTCCGTGCAGTATGCCGATAAACAAGATTGCCGGCAGTATCACCTTTCCAGGCTTTGACAAGTGCAAAATCAGCTTCAAAGGCCATTTCCATCAGGTATTCCTTACCGCCAAAATTGCGTACCTCTTTTCCCTCTGCCACTTCCGTTCCTACCCCTGCAGGGGTAAAAATAGCGGGCATGCCATAACCGGCGGCCAGACAACGGGTAGCCAATGTTCCCTGCGGTATCAGCTCTACCTCCAATTCTCCGGTGAGCAACTGTCGCTCAAACTCAGCATTTTCACCCACATAGGAAGCGATCATCTTCCTTACCTGTCGTTGGTGCAGCATCAGGCCGATACCAAAATGATCGACTCCCGCATTGTTTGATATGCAGGTAAGACCCGATACGCCCTTTTTTACTAATGCCGCAATGCAGTTCTCAGGGATACCACAAAGGCCGAACCCTCCCAGCATCAGCGTCATTCCGTCCCGGATGTCACCAATAGCCTCCTCAGCGTTTTTTACCGTTTTATTAATCATGATCTGGTTTTTAACCGATGCGGGCAAGATACAAACCACCCGGCTTTTTTCAAAAAATAGAATTATTCTAAATTATTGTTTTTAACTTTGTAACCGATTGAGATATGATGAGTTGCTGCAGTATTTACGGAGAAAATTGCTCATTTGACCATACCGTACCCACAGACCCGGCACACAGAAAAGGGCTGAACCCGTATGCCTGTGCCTCGTGTGAATTCAAAAAGTGCTGTAAAAAGTATAAAAAAGGGAAACGGTGCCGGAAATGCCCGAAGAGATGATTTGAAGATTTGAGAATTTGAAAATGCCTGCAAGCGTGATAGGCTGGATGATTAAAAGCCTGACAGTAAGGCTGACGAACATCCACGAAAATATAATATAAATGAAAATTAAGTTTTTATACGTTTAATCCCGATCAGGACAATTTTCAAATCTTCAAATTGTCAAATCTTCAAATCAACTAAAATACACATACGTAATTCCATCCCCTCCCCGGTCTGCGTGCTCGTCTTCCAGCCGATCCACTTCCTTGTATTTGCGCAGGTATTCCCGTATCATTTTCCGTAAAATACCATCGCCTTTACCATGGATAATTTTCAGGTTCGGGAAGCTCATCATAATAGCCCTGTCCAGGTATTTTTCGATCTCATACAAAGCCGCATCCGTACGCAGCCCACGTACATCCACTTCCGGATGAAACGAAGCCAAGCTCTCTGCACTGACGCCGGCAGCTGATTTACGGACCGACTTCGGCACCTCTTTGGTTGCTACCTTTTCCAGGCGCTGCATTTTGACAACGGTACGCAGCTCTCCCATAGCCAATATCGCATTATTCTTGCTGATTTCTATTACCTGTGCAGTGGCTCCGCTGTCAGCGATTCGAACCCAATCGCCGATCACAATCGCCGGAGCCGCCGCCTTTTTATCGACAGGCGAGGGCTCTTTTACCATATGCCTGTCCAGTTCCTGCTGTAATTGGCGCCGCAGTGTCCGCGTCTTCTCTTTATCTGCGCCGGATTCCCGGATACCGGAAATCGTATTTTCCACCAGTTTGTTTGCGTTACGGATGATCTCCTGTGCCTCCGACTTTGCCTGCTTCAGGATGTTTTTCTTATTTTCTGCCAAGTACTGCTGCAGTGTCTGGTTCTCCTCCTTAAGAGCATCCAGCAGTTTCCGTTCCCGTTGCAGAGACAGGCGCATATCGTACATCTCTTTTTTATCACGCTCCAGATCAACCAACAAGGTATCTACCCGCTTTTGCTGTGCACCGACTTTCTGCCGCGCCGCTGCCAGCACTTCAGCCGGAAGGCCGGTTTTCTGCGCAATTTCAAAAGCATACGAACTGCCAGGTTTGCCTGTCTCCAAAATATAAAGTGGCTTCATAGCTGCGTTATCAAACACCATCGAAGCATTCTCCACTCCTTCCGCTGCGCTGGCATATCCTTTCAGGTTGGAGTAATGGGTGGTAATCACTCCTTTTACTTTTTTCCTGTTCAGCACTTCCAGTACGGCTTCGGCAATGGGACCTCCGAACTGCGGATCCGTTCCGGTACCAAACTCATCAATCAGCACCAGCGTCCGGCTATTGGCATGCTCGGTGAAATATTTCATTTTCGTCAGATGGGCACTGTACGTGCTCAGGTCACTTTCTATCGACTGGTCGTCGCCGATATCCACGAAAAACTGACGGAAAATCCCGGTTCTGGATTCCGCATCCGCCGGAATCAGCAGTCCTGACTGCACCATCAGCTGCAATAGGCCAATGGTTTTCATACTCACGGATTTACCACCTGCATTAGGCCCAGATACAACGATCATACGTTGCTTTTCGTCGATCTTCATATACAGGGGTACTACGGTCTGTCCTTCTTTTTTCAGACTCAGGTACAGCAGCGGATGCCGGGCGTTAGACAATGTCAGCACCGGCTCACGCACCAACTCGGGCATTTCGGCTCCGATTTCCAAAGCAAATAGTGCCTTTGCCCGTACAAAATCAAGCTTGCTCAGCAGGCTGTGGTAAGATAATAACAAGGGGATACCCGGACGCAGTTCATCGGTAAGCATCGTAAGGATACGGATGACCTCCCGCCGCCGGTCAAACTCCAGGTCCCTGACTTTATTGTTGAGGTGAAAGACCTCTTCCGGTTCTATATAGGCTGTCTGACCTGAAGCCGATTCATCGTGGATAAATCCCTTCAGCTTCCGTTTGTTCTCTGCCAGTACGGGGATGCACAAGCGCCCGTCACGGATCGTAAGTCCGCCATCAGCCGTCCACCCGCTGCGTTGTGCCTCCCTGAATACCTGGTCAATGCGTTTGCGGGCTTCCTGTTCAGCCTTTGTAATTCCGGCAGTGATATCAGCCAGGGCCTGGGATGCATTCGGTTTCATCTTCCCGTGTACATCCAGTACGCGCTCGATACTGCGCAGCAGCCCTTTCTCAATCGGCAGGTGTTCAAATAAAATTTCCAGATTCGGGTACCGGTCTTCCCGTTCATTGAAATAATGGATAATACCAAACACGGTTCTTAAGGACAATAATATCCTGAAAAACTCATCCTCTGTCAGGAATACCCCCTCTACCCGGGCTTTTTCAGCGAGGGTGCGTATCGGATACAGGTGTTCTATGGGCAGGGGAGCATCGTGCACCAATAACTCCCTGAACTCATACGCCTGCCGCAAAAACCGGTCGATCTGCTCAAAGTTAATAAGCGGTTGTACCTTATCGAGCAGCTGTCGCCCCATTTCACTCAGGCAAAAACCTTTTACACGTTCCTTTACTGCTGTAAAACCAAGCTTGTCCACGGCATTATCCGGATAGATCATGCGTTATACTCTCCTATCATTCACCTCGTTGCGGGCGTTATTTGTTTTTTAATTTTCAATGGTTGCGCTGGTTTGGACAAGGTGTCATGCACTGCCCCCGAAATCTGACCAGAGACAGGTGCCGGAACGATTGCACCGACGCTATCAGCCGGTGCTGTTGTATCCTCCGCCGGCAATTCATGCCATACCGGATACCCGAACCGGTTCAGGAAATCTCCCCGGTAACGCTCTTTGGTCCACTCACCAGGTTTCAGTTTAACGGAATCCGCATGCAACCAGTGCAGCAGGTAACGCTTCTCTTTAAAGTCAGCCGAATCGCGTGCTATCTTTCGCAGGCTATCCTGCTCCGCGGCCAATCGTATGGAGTCCTGGATCTGCACCTGCCTCATTTTTTCATTTTCGATATCCTGTTCCCGGTCGACCAGCTTCTGCAAGCCCTGATTTACTTTGGAATACAGGGCATCCATAATCTGGGGGCGGGAAGCATAATATTCCAGGCTGGCCCGCAGCCCTGTCGAGTCGGTTCCGTATTTTTGATAGATACCTTCATACAAACTATGCTGCAATGCTCTCATGGAATCCATCGGCACACTGCTGCTATAGGCATCGGCCAGATGGACATCCATCAGCACCGCTGTCATTTTCTTTTCCGGGATGATCCCCCGAGGTGAGCGCTCGCCACATCCCGCAAAAAAAATGAGAACCAGAATACCCTTAATAAATCCCTGCATTTGCTAATTTAGCAGCAAATTTACGAAAAGGTACTGATATATTTGCCGTGGCATCTACTCAGTATCGTTGAAATGAGGAGGATAACAACGTACATATGAGTATTGCCGACAACCTAAAGAGAATACGAAAGGAAACAGAAAGCATTGGTGTAAAACTAGTCGCCGTATCAAAAACGAAACCGGTGTCTGATATAGCGGAAGCCTACCATGCGGGGCAGCGGGCTTTTGGGGAAAATATGGTCCAGGAACTGGTGAAAAAGCAGGAAGAACTGCCGAAAGATATTGAATGGCATCTGATCGGTCACCTGCAAACCAATAAGGTCAAGTACATTGCTCCTTTTATCAGTCTGATAGAATCGGTGGATAGCCTACGCCTGTTACAGGAGATAGACAAACAAGCTGCAAAAAACAACCGTACCATTGACTGTCTGCTCCAGGTATATATTGCGGATGAAGACACCAAATTCGGGCTGGAGTACGATGAACTGATTGAATTGCTGCGCTCAGCAACGTTCTCTTTGCTTGCAAACGTGCGTATTACCGGGATAATGGGCATTGCCAGCAATACGGATAATGAACGGATGATCAGGGATGAATTTTATGAGCTGAAAACGTTATTTGACGGTATCAAACAAAGTTTTTTCCGGAACAACGATTCCTTCCGCATCCTGTCCATGGGTATGTCTTCCGATTATAAAATCGCCATCGAACAGGGAAGCAACATGGTCAGGTTGGGGAGCACGATCTTCGGATCGAGGGGATTGACTGATTTGAAAATTTGAAGATTTGAAAATACCTTGCAGAGTTAACGACTATCGACTAACGACTACCAACTATCGACTAAAATGACCATCCGGAAAGCCACAAAAGAAGATTGTCCGCACATGATGGAACTAATCAGGGAACTGGCGTTATACGAACGGGCCCCGGAAGAAGTCACCGTCAGCCTGCACGAGTTCGAGGAAGCCGGTTTTGGCGACAGGCCGGTCTGGGAGGCATTTGTCGCGGAAGAGAACGGTCTGCTAATAGGTCTTGCATTATATTATCTCCGTTATTCCACCTGGAAAGGACGACGACTGTTTCTGGAAGATCTGATTGTCACCGAGAGTATGCGTGGGCAGGGAATCGGCAAAGCGCTGTTTGACCGGGTATGGCAGGAATGTAAGGAAAGGCAATACAGCGGAATGGTATGGCAGGTACTGGATTGGAACGAACCCGCTATCCATTTTTATGAAAAATATGGCGCTAAATTTGATCATGAATGGATTACTGTTTCACTCAGTACAGAAACAGGTTAACAGCAGGTTCATCGTATAACAGAAAGAATGTTTATGAAAAAGAGACCGGTATACTTCGCTTTCGCTGCCATATGGGCTGTTGTATCCTGCCAGAACCCATCCGGAGAACGGCAACAGACGGAAACAACAGCTGTTGCCGCGGACACATTGATTTATAAGTATAAAACATACGAGAAGCGCAGTGAAAATATCGTAAAAACAGCTGAAACCACCGATACCAGTTTTTACCGCGCTACCTATCCCGTTTTTGCCAACGATACGCTGAACCAGTTTGTCAAGAGCAGCATTATTGTAAACGATAATCCTGATAACGTGTACGCAACCCTTGAGAAGGTCGGCGAGGCATTCATCCGCGATTTCGATCAGTTTTACCCCAGGGATCCTTATCCCCGCATATGGACGTCGGAAACCAATGCGCACGTGAAGCACATCACTCCTGTTTACTTAGGGCTGGAGGTGCAGTTTTACAATTACACCGGAGGTGCGCACGGTAACCACGGAATCTTGTTTACCAACTACGATCTGGCAGCAAATGCGGAAGTGCGCCTGCATGATATCATTCCCGATGAATACCGGAAAGAGCTCAATGCTGTGGCAGAACGGTATTTCCGTAAAAATGAATCCCTGTCGGACACCGCCAGCCTGAAAAATGACTATTTTTTTGAGGACGGACTGTTTACCGTTACCGAAAACTTCACACTACTGCCTGACAGTCTGCACTTCCTGTACAATGTATACGAAATAAAGCCATACGTGGCAGGAAGGACACCGCTTTCCGTGCCGTACAGCGATATAGAGCGGATGCTGTCGCCATTGGCTAAAAAACTGATTGCATCGTTAAATGAAAGAAAAAACTAACTGCCGGCATGCGCGTTTTTAAATTCGGAGGCGCATCTGTGAAAGATGCCGACGGGGTTCGCAACATAGCCCGTATCCTCAACCTGTTTCCCCACGAACAGCTGCTGGTAGTGGTCTCCGCTATGGGGAAAACCACCAATATGCTGGAGGCCTTGTGTATGGCCTATTTCAACGATAAACCGGAAACGAATGACCTGCTGCAACAGGTGAAGGATAAGCACCAGCAGGTGCTGCACGAACTATTCCCTGATGTATCCCATCCGGTTTTTGATGAAATTGCCAATACGTTTGTCGAAATAGAATGGATACTGGAAGAACCCGCACAGGATCCGTTTGATTATCTTTATGATCAGATTGTCTCCGTGGGCGAATTGCTTTCCTCACGCATCGTAAGTGCCTATCTCTCGGAGGCAGGCTACCGTTGCCATTGGATGGATGCGCGTGATTATATCCATACGGATAATAATTACCGGGAAGCAAACGTCCGATGGACTGAAACAGAACAGGCCATCCGACAGCGTATACCATCCCTGTTGCAAGAGGGCACACTGATCACCCAGGGGTTCATTGGCAGCACTTCTGAAAATTTTACCACGACACTCGGGCGTGAAGGCTCCGACTATACCGCCGCTATCTTTGCCTCCTGCCTGGATGCGGAAGACGTGACGATCTGGAAAGATGTACCCGGTATACTGAATGCGGACCCCAAGTGGTTTGACCATACCGAGCTTATTCCGGAACTGTCGTACCTTGATGCCATCGAGCTGACGTACTACGGTGCTACGGTGATCCATCCGAAGACCATCAAGCCACTACAGAATAAAAATATCCCACTGATTGTCCGGTCGTTTATTGACCAGGGCAGCAGTGGCACCTATATCCGGAAAAATAAAGGGACCTTACCGGTGCCCTCTTTTATTTTTAAGGTCAACCAGGTGATGATCTCCATCCTGCCGAAAGACTTTTCCTTTATCATGGAAGATAATTTCGGACAGATTTTTAACCTGTTTCACCGGCATAAGGTTAAAATCAACATGATGCATAACAGTGCTGTGAGCTTTTCTGTCAGTGCCGATGACCATCCCGATATGATATCTGCCCTGGTTGAAAGCCTGAAAGAGCGCTATGACGTTACCTGCCAGGCGGGACTTGAATTGGTTACCATCCGCTACTATAACCAGGAAACGATTAACCGCGTGTTGGTTAATAAAGAAATCGTACTGGAGGTAAAAAACGGATACACCTGCCAGATGCTGGTCAGGCCTGTTGCCTACTAGTTGATTAATGGATTGGTTGATTAGTGGATTGATTTATTTTGAAAATACCGGATCAGGTTATGAACGAAGCGTTATTGACGGACGAGGTGCGGGTTTTTCTGCTGGATAATTTTTCGGTTAAGCCGGCTGAAATGGCGTTGCGCAAAAGTCCTTTTCCTGATATAACGCCAGCCGAGCTGGCTGTGCAGTTGGATGGCTTGCAGCGTAGCCTTAAAAAGATACCGCTGTGGTACCAGACACACGGGATTGTTTTTCCTCCTCTATTAGCACTTGAGCAAAGCTCTTCTGCGGAAACAGCATCCTACAAAAGCAGCCTTATCCCCACAGGGGCACGGGTTGCCGATCTTACCGGGGGGATTGGGGTGGATACATTCTATTTTTCACGGGTGGCGAACGAAGTGGTTCACTGCGAAATCAATCCGGAATTATCACGGATTGCGGAGCATAATTTTAAGGTGTTAGGGGCACATCCTGTCATCTGCCTGAATACGGATGGCCTGACCTGGCTGGCGGTTACGGACCAACGTTTTGATCTGGTCTATGTGGATCCCTCCCGACGGGTGAACCAGCAAAAGGTATTCACGCTGGCAGACTGTCAGCCTGATATTTCAGCATCACAGGAATTATTGCTGGAAAAGGGGGATACCGTAATGGTTAAAGCTGCCCCATTGCTGGATATCACTGCGGCGCTGAGACAGTTACGAAACGTATCATCCATTCATGTGCTGAGCATAAAAAATGAATGTAAAGAACTGCTGTTTATCCTGCAGCCTGACTGCCCCGGAGAAACAAGCATACATTGTGTAATGCTGCCTGAAGGGCAAAAGCAACCCTTTATATTTAACCAGGCTGAAGAGGTCAACGCACAGGCAGTTATCAGCGCGCCTGCCTCCTATCTGTATGAACCTGACACCGCCCTGCTGAAGGCGGGCTGCTTTAAATTGCCGGCCGTACGCTTCGGCCTGCGGAAACTGCACCAGCATACACACCTGTATACTTCCGAAGTACTTAAAACGGAGTTCCCCGGACGGATATTCCGGATTACGAAGACAGAAGACTATGCATCATTTAAAAAAAGAAAAGAGCGGATCAAAGCAAATGTCGCAACGCGGAATTTTCCACTAAAAGCTGAGGACCTACGAAAAATGCATAAAATTATTGATGGAGGTGACGTATATCTCTTCTTCTGCACCAACCATCTGGGTAATCTACTCGCTATCTTTACAGAGAAAGCATAATAATCGGCTTACAGGAGCTCAGATTCAAAATCAACTAATAAACCAATCCACTAATCAACTAATTATTCAATCCCGCTCACACCGCCTGACACCACCAGTTTCATGGCATCGGTCGCACTCATCTTAAGCGGCTTCACCCGTGAGGCATTCACCACGCATACCTGTCCGGCAAACGAATACGAAAACGGGAAATATACCATCACCTCATTCTCAAGGCCCAATTTTTTCAGATCACGCTGCGTTAAAAAACCGATTTTTTTCAGTCCGGTCTCGTTAACTTCCACCAGTACCGGTTCATTGAATTTTTTTTCATCTCCCACAAATGCCTCCGTAAAATCCTTTATGGAAGAGTAAAGGGTATTAAATAACGGGATACGATTGATCATCCGGTTAAACCAGTTGTAAATCGGCTCTGTTACAAAATAGGTTACAAAAACACCTACCAGGATCAGCACTGCAATCACCATCAGCAGGCCCAGCCCCGGTATATACACCGGCTGCCCCTGCTCGTCTACCCAGAACCAGCTGCTGATGTTGAGTGCCGAATCCAGGCTGGCTACAGCCCATATAATCAGGAACAGCGCTCCTGCCAGAGGTACTGTCACCAGTGCCCCTTTAATCAAATAGTTAAATAGAAGGCGTACCGTCTTTTGTCTCAACGCCCTTCTCCGGTATGTTCTTGTCGTCATGTACTGCGATTATTCGTAATAGTAAATCCTTTTCACCCGTTGCGAAACGGTGGCTAATAATTCATAGGGAATAGTCCCGATCCGGTTTGCCAGCTCCGAAACAGCAGGTGTATCGCCAAATACAATTACCTCCTCTCCTTCCGTCACTTCCATACCGCTCACATCCAGCATACACATATCCATGCAGATATCCCCGACAGTCCGGACCGGCTTTCCCTGGACCAGCATCGTACCCGCCCCGTTACCGAAACAGCGGCTGTAACCATCCGCATACCCGATCCGTACAGTGGCAATCTGACCATCATGCTCCAGCTTTCCGTGCCGGTTATACCCGATTGTCTCACCCGCCTTTACCTTCCTTACCTGTGCCACACTTGTTTTCAGCGTGGCCACGGTCGCCAACGGCAGTGTTTCCCCGCCTGATACACCATAAAGACCAATGCCCAGGCGCACCATATCATACCGGGCACGGGGCCACCGACTGATGGCAGCTGTATTGGCAATATGGCGCAGGAAAGAATAGTCCAACCCATCTTTTAACCTATCAGTGAACTGCTCAAATACAGACAGCTGATGGATGGTAAAGGCATCGTGCTGCGGATCGCCGGCAGCTGCCAGGTGCGAGAAAACGCTTTTTACACGGACCCCACCCACCCCGCACAATGTATTAAGTAACAATGGAAGGTCTTCCGGTTCAAAGCCAAGCCTGTTCATCCCTGTGTTCACTTTCAGGTGTATCTGACAGGTTTCTGATCCCGTATCCTGCTGTATCCGGAGCAGCTGTTCGAGTTGCCTGAAGCTGTATATTTCCGGCTCCAGGTTATGTGTCAGCATATCCTTTAATAATCCACCATCCGGACTCATGACCACGATCGGCAGCTCTATACCTGCCCGACGCAGGGCGATGCCCTCGTCGGCATAAGCCACCGTCAGGTAATCCACCTGATGAAACTGCAGCAGGTTCGCGATTTCGTAGCTGCCGCTGCCGTACGAAAAAGCCTTTACCATCACCATCAACCGGGTTTCTGCGTCCAGCTTTCCCCTGAAATAATTCAGGTTCTGCTCTACGGCATTCAGGTTGATCTCCATTACCGTTTCGTGAAGCTGGGCGGTCAGCCGCCGGCTGATCTCCTCAAAACCGAAATGGCGCGCTCCTTTCAGCAGAATCGTTGCATCCCGGAATAACAGTGACGGTAACGCACTGATCAGCGACTGCGTATCTGCAAAGAACAAGGCGTCGCTTCCGAAAAGACCAGCGTATCGCCGCAATACCGGTCCGACCCCAATAAACCTGCCTACGTTTTTTTCCTGTACCAGTGCCGCTACTTCCTGATACAGTTGTTCCGTTGCTCCGGCCGTTTCACCAGGCAGGTCAGACAAAATGAGTACGCGCTGTTTATGTTGTTGTTGTTGATTCAGAAAATCCAGCGCAATGCGCAATGACGCCAGGTCGTTGCTGTACGAATCGTCCAAAACAGAGCAGTTGTTCAGGCCTTGTTTCAATTCCAGCCGCATACTAAGCGGCTGCAACAGCATCATCCGTGCCCCGATTACCTGCTGCTCATATCCCATGGCCAGCATGAATGCCCAGCAACAAGCCGCATTCCCGATCGACGCAGCATCGGCGAATGGTATGACCACCTGCCGCCGCTGTCCCTGATAAACGGCCTCTATCAGGCACTGACTTCCTCCAATCACCTCGGTCCGGATGATCCGCAGTGACGCATGTTCCTCTGTTCCCCAGGTCACCAATTCTGGTACGGCCAACTGATCGTCTACCTGCGCCTGTACACTGGCGGGGCATACCAATGTGGCTACCTGTTTAAAAAGTTGCAGCTTTTCGGTGACTTTCTCTTCCCGGGATGTAAACCCGTCATCGTGTGCAGGGCCAATATTGGTGAGGATACCTACCGACGGAGCGATCATCCGTTCCAGCAACTCCATTTCCCCGGGTTTACTGATACCTGCTTCGATAATAGCCAGATCGTGCCGCTCATCCATCTGCCAGACCGACAGCGGCACCCCCAGCTGTGAGTTATAACTCCTGGGGCTGCGCACAATCCGGTATTCCGGCGAAAGCAGCTGCCATAACCACTCTTTTACAATCGTTTTCCCGTTGCTTCCTGTAATCCCGATCACCGGGTAGTCAAACCGGTTGCGGTGCGCAGCAGCTAATTGCTGCAGCGCCGCCAGCGTGTCATCCACCAACAGTATATTGGCTTCAGGAAACTCACGGGTAAGCGCGTTGCCCCGCCGGACCACAAAACTTCGTACGCCGGCCCGATATACATCACCCAGGTAGGCATGCCCATCCTTTCTGCCGGCCAATGCAAAAAATAACGCACGGCCCGGATTTGTCAGCTTCCGGCTATCATAGCACAGTGTTTGTATACGGGTTTCCGGTGTCGGCAATACCTTATTTTCTGCGTTGAGAATGTCTGCTATTTCAGTTATTGTATACACACTGTTTAATTTGCATACGAATTTCAACATTTTTTGGGTACCGGACTAATTTTTTGCGATTTTGCCGGCATGAAGGAAGAAAATGTACCACGGCGGAACACATTGACACTCCAACAAGTGCGCACAAAAGCGGAATACTTCTGTGCTTACCAGGAACGCTCACACCAGGAAGTCCGGGATAAGCTGTACAGTTGGGGTCTGCACTGCCAGGAAGTAGAAGAGTTGCTTTCCGGACTCATCACCGATGGCTTCCTGAACGAGTCGCGGTTCGCACTTGCGTATGCTTCCGGAAAGTTCCGGATGAAGCAATGGGGGCGTTACAAAATCAAACAGGGCTTACAAGCCAAAGGAGTAAGCGGCAGACTATTGAAGGAGGCATTGGATAGTCTGGACGAACACGAATATCGTCGCACACTGGATGAATTGCTTCGCAGAAAAGCGGCCGTCCTGACCGAGACCAACCAGTTTAAGCGTCATGCCCAACTGGCCCGTTATGCAGCAGCGAAAGGGTTTGAAAATGATCTGATTTTTGAGCTATTGAACGACAATGATTTATAAGTGATACGCCGATTTTTTCAAAAAATACTTGACATGCGTACAAAACTGCCTATATTTGCATCACCAAAACGGAAAACAGGCTTCACAGCTTGCCGGAACAGGCGAAAGTAGCTCAGTTGGTAGAGCGCAACCTTGCCAAGGTTGAGGTCGCGAGTTCGAACCTCGTCTTTCGCTCCAAATCCCTTCTTCTTAGCATAAGAGAAGGGATTTATTGTTAAAAGGTAATTTATTCACCTGCCTGGATGGTGGAACTGGTAGACACGCAGGACTTAAAATCCTGTTCGCCCTAAAGCGAGTGCGGGTTCGATTCCCGCTCCAGGTACGAAAACACAGACCGTATGTCCAACGTGTGTTGGGAATACGGTTTTTTTATTTATACTTTACCTTTAAGTACTAATATTCCTGCACCAATACATCCGTCGGTATCCGCATCGCTTCATGAAGCCTACGTATCATATTGATGGAAAGTTTGCGTTTGCGGTTCAATATTTCGCTTACACGCCCCTTGAAGCCAATAACCTCCGCTAAGTCTTTATTGGAATAATTCATTTGCTCCATCCGGAATTTGATGGCCTCAATGGGGTCAGGCAGATCAATGGGGAAGTACATACGCTCGTAATTGTCGATAAGCACACCTAATACTTCCAACTCATCCCCTTCCGGTGTCCCAGGCTTGGCATCAAAAATGACTTCCAGCCTTTCCATCGCGGCTTGGTAATCCTGTTCTGTTTTAATGGGTTTACTCTCAACCACCCCCTACTGGACGCCCTCTGCCACTGTACAGCGACGGACGCTCCCCGGTCAGACGGGTACGGAAAAGTGGCCTGACATGCACCATTCCCGGGCAGCAGCCGACCTCTGCAGCACTGGCACTGGCTGTCAACGGATGGCTGCTGCCGGTTTCCTGTCAGTGATCTCTTTTCCCCATCCTGCGACAGGCTGATCCCGGCCGGTCCTCCTGCTAAACTACACAGCCATACTCCCATTTCCGTCCCGTTTAACTGCATCACTGCACGGGAATAGCGCATCACTGACCAGTGATGCCTTATCACTGACCGGTGACAGGCTATATCCGGCCGGAAGGACAGCAACTGCCGTTGGCGGTAAGCCATCACTGGTTAGTGAAATACCCATATCAGGCACCGGAAAACTGTCTGCCGTTATATTTTGTTGTCTGTTTTGTCCTAACCCGTCCACCGATTTTTGTACTCTTCATTAAGATGAGCCCCATCAACAGAATGAAAATACCGAAAATGATTCCTGATGACCGGGTTCATTTTGCAGCCGCTTCCTTGTATCTTCGGAGAAACTTATTTAGGTTTGGATCTAATCAGATAAACAATACGTATACACATGAAGCATTTTTTTGCAGTCGCAACCGTTCTGTTACTATGCGCCGTCTTACAGGCACAGACAAAAAGCGGCATTAAGCTATTCAACGGAACGTATGAGGAGGCGATGCTGGAAGCAACCGTAACCGGTAAATACCTGTTTACTTACATCAGGCCGATGGATCACGACAGCTACCTGTTTCATTTTAAAGCCGACAAAGAACTGTCCAAACGCTGGAATGAATACTTTGTGACAATCGACAAGCGTTACGGACTGATGGAACATCCCATAGCTTTTTTACCTGAAAACTATACCGTAAGCCCTTCCATCGGAGGACTGATTATAGACCCTGCCGGTAATCTGCTGATGCAGGCGGGAAGTATAAACACAGCTGAAAAGATGGCACAGATACTAGATAAAACAGCATCATTGGAAAACATTCCCCGCATATCAGACCTTCGGCGTGAGTTTGAAGAAGGCCGTCGAGATAAAGCTTTTCTGAAAAAATACCTCAGCCTGCAGGATTCTCTGGGAATGCATACAGACCAGCAGGCCCTGTTGGCGTACCTGAACCAGCTACAAGTAGGTGAATTGGGGCATTATGGAACCGTCTTATTTCTGATGAAGTGCGGTCCGCTGCTGAATGGACCGGTGCACCGTCTATCGAATACAAATAGACTGGCAGACAGTATTTTGAAAAGCCATCCGACCTCCGTAAGAAACCGGATCAGTTCCAGAATGACGCAACACACGCTGTTTGAGGCCATCCGAAAAAACGACCAGACACTGTTACGGGCCCTCATCCAATACAACTACCCGAACCTGTTAAGGCACTCAGAACGGGCGGGACTGATCCAAAACTATTACATGACACAGTTTACCCGCTTCCGCCGTGACACAACCCAATACCTGCAACAGGTGAAGGCGAATTGCGATGGCTTTTTCATGAGGATCCCGCCGGACTCGCTGGCAAAAATAGATTACGCTGTCCGGACGGGCAAAACGTATTTCAGGGGGCGACAGTTGTTGGATACCATCGAAAACAGACTATATGAGGAAAAATATAAAGACAAAGCCGTAAAAGCAACTACCCGGTACTATGCAGGCTCGCTATACCATGGGGCATATGTAGTCAGTCAGTTGGTAGATGATACGGACCCACACTTGCTAACCGCCATCGGCTGGGTAAAACGGGCTATCGGCTACCATAACAATATAGCGGCCTATCACCATACCCTGGCAACCCTGTTACAAAAAGCAGGCTTTGTTCACGAAGCATTAGCAACTCAACAGATGGCTTTGAAAGTAGCAAAAAAGGCCGGGCTGAACCCAACCCGCTTCGAAGAGCAGCTGGATCAGCTGAAAGCGGCTGTAAAAGAACAACCTAAGGTGCCGGAGGCAGCTGATGGGCCGGAGGCGGAGGAACATTCTTTTGAACACGAAGCCGGATAGGCAATGTGTGACTGACCCGAACCGGTACACCACGTATCTGGCCGGGCTGCCATTCACCCATCCCTTTCAGCACGCGCAAGGCCTCCTCACCGGTCCCATAACCCAATTCGTTGACCACCCGGATATCATCCAGCCTGCCGGTGGTATCCACCACAAAGGTAAGCTCAAGTTCTCCGTTCACCCCCTGCTGAATGGCTTCTTTCGGATACCGGTAACGTTGAGAAACTGCCTGGTAAAACGCTTTCATTCCGCCGGGGTATTCCGGACCCACATACGTCCGTATATAGGAAAACGTGTCGCCTGCCCAATTTGTGCTGACACCACTGACCAGCTTCCCCTGTTCATAGGTCTCTTCAAAAGTATACCGCCTATCCTGGAAATTACCCTTCCAAACCCCGTTTTTTACACCGTCTACAATGGAGCCCTCTTCCATATCCCGCCCGTTATTGGAAAAATACCTGGCATACCCATTGCCATTGGTTACCATAACTGCTCCAAGCGAGTCATAGAGTTGGATGACCCGCGCCAGGGGTTGTGCACCAGGCTGACCCGCCGTGTCAGTCTTGAAATGAACCTGTTCTTTCAGCTGACCGTTGCGGTAATACCGTTCAGTTAATCCGTTCAAGCGATTCTTTATATAATACGATACGGCCTGTTTCCCACCATCCTCCTCATACGTTGTCACTTTACCTTCAAATCGAAGATCAAGAGTAGGGCTTATCACCTGACCGGTTCTCTTCAGGTTACCGTTGTGATAATATTCCTGAAGTGTGTACAGTTTTTGTCCTTGTTCGGGTGCGCGGATAATACGTATATAATCTGCACTGTCCTTATCTGCCACGACACGGCCATCGTTTTTCAGGTAGGTGACTATTTCTGCCTGCTGGGCATATACGGTGCCTGCCACCGGGAAAATAATCGCAATCAATAAGGTGATTAACCGCAGTCGGTGTTCAAAAGGATACCTGTTTAATTTCATTTGTCGGGTAAACGATAACGGTGATGCCGTAAAGTTAACGGATTTTCTTTTATTTGTGTGAATATGACAGGAAAACACGGCATTCGGACAGCGATCTTACTCTTTGGAATAGCAGCCGGGGCCTGCGTGGGTGGCAACAACGGATCGGGGCAGGGAGTGACGCATGTAGATGCCCTGCAGGACTCATCCACAGAACCGGCAGTTGAAGCCCTGCCCACGCAGCCGGACGAAGACGGCAGGGAAAAATACGAAGTCCTGCTTCGCACGCTGGCCAACAACGATACCTCCGGACGATGGCCGGTAGACGGACAACCCTTTCCATTACCCGGGGCCATTCTCCCACATAAACGGATCGTGGCCTATTACGGTAATCTATATTCAAAGCAGATGGGTATCCTGGGGGAATTGCCGCCGGATGAGATGCTGGCCCGGCTGGATCAGGAGGTAGCCCGCTGGGAACAGGCGGACAGCTCCCGGGCCGTGATACCAGCCCTTCACTACATTGCCGTCGTGGCTCAGGGCGCACCGGGTCGCGATGCGAAGTACCGCGCACGCATGCCGTTTTCACAGATCGACTCGGTACTGCGAATCGCCGAAAAGCGCAATGCACTGGTTTTCCTGGATATACAGGTCGCATTAAGCACGCTTGAACAGGAATTGCCCCGCCTGGATACATTCCTGCGGCTCCCGCACGTGCATCTCGGCATAGACCCGGAGTTTTCCATGAAAGACGGCAGCCCGCCGGGACGCCGTATCGGTTGGTTTCATGCAGACGATATCAATTTCGTTTCTGACCACCTGGCCGCGCTGGTACGGAATCATAACCTCCCTCCCAAAGTGCTGGTCGTACACCGTTTTACGCAGGGTATGGTAAGGGATTACCTGCGTATCCGTTTACACCCGGAAGTCCAGACAGTCATCCATATGGATGGATGGGGAGCACCCGCCCTGAAGAAAGATACGTACCGGCGCTATGTTTATCGTGAACCGGTACAATTCACCGGCTTTAAACTGTTCTATAAGAATGATGTCAAAAACCCACCGCACACCATGCTCTCACCGGAAGAAATCGTATCTTTAACTCCGGTACCGATTTACATACAGTATCAGTAAGATGGTCTAAAATACAAAAATATGAATAAGTCAGCCACCTTCGGCGGCGGGTGTTTCTGGTGTACGGAGGTTATTTTCCAGCAGGTAAAGGGTGTAAAAAGCGTAAAGCCGGGTTACATGGGCGGCCAGCGACCAAATCCTACCTATGAACAGGTTTGCAGCGGTGCTACGGGTCATGCAGAGGTCATACAGGTTGAATATGACCCGGCAGAAACGGATTACAATGAACTGCTGAAGGTATTTTTCAAAACACATGACCCCACCACCCTCCACAGGCAGGGGAATGATGTGGGCACTCAATACCGGTCGGTTATTTTTTACCATGACGACCAACAGGAAGCGGCTGCCAGGGAGATGATCCGGACACTGACCGAAGAAGGAGTATATGACAGTGCTATCGTAACGGAAGTTTCCCCGGACACCCCGTTTTACGAAGCGGAGGATTACCATCACAATTATTTTACCCGGAACCCGGGGCAGCCGTATTGCGCCGCGGTCATCCGGCCCAAACTACAGAAGTTCCTGACAGCTTACAATAGGTAAAAAAAGCAGGCAAGGAAATTCAGTTGCAGGAAATTCAATTGTAATAGAATTCTTCGATAAAGGCCATTCTGACGAGTACTTCATTTGCCTTTGCCACCCGGGCTTTGTTCCCTGTGATTTCCAGAATTGCGAACAGCTTTCCATGTCGTTTACCAACCGCTTTTCGCCGGAACTTTACGTGGTCTGCACGAAAGGCATTTTCCACTTCATGCAGTTGTAAAAGGTCGACCCCGCTAAAGTGGATGTGAGCCAGCTTTGAAACATGCAGCTTTTCCAGCAACCCTTCAACGCGATGAAATACGGCGAGTACGACCAGTGCAACCATCGTAACTACAAGGGCCAAAGCATGGCTGCCTATACCGGCCAGCATACCAATACCGGCTACAGTCCAGATGACCGCCGCCGTGGTAAGCCCCAGCACAGACAACCTGTCTTTAAATATAACACCGGCACCAATAAAACCTATTCCTGTAATGATGTTGGCAGCTATACGGTCATCACTGCCCATACCATGCGAAGAAACAATGGTAAATATGGTAGAACCCAAACAAATCAGTACGATCGTTCTGAAGCCGGCTGATTTATTGTTATATTCACGCTCAAGACCTATCATACTTCCGCAGAGCAACCCGATGGCGATACCAATCAGGTCCTGCTGTTCAATCGCCCAATTCATGTTATCTGATATAACGGTCAGGCGAATATAGCGTATTTACGGAACCGGTACAACCCCTGTAGTATCGATCAGCCTCATGGAAGTATCCGTCAGCGTATCCGTATAAATAGTACGGTCGTGATCATGTTGGAGGGTATCCGTGCGATTCGTACGATCAGACGGCCCGCCGCAGGCTACTACAGCGGCAAAAGCAAATGTACTGCATAACAAACTTAACGTTTTCATAAAATTCCTCATTCTAGTATTCCCATTTAAAATCATTATGGGTTTAACAACTGTTTGTTATGATTGTTTCAGAAAATTTGAATGTAAACACACTAACAACAGGGTCAGAACAGGCCCAGTTGCCCGTTGTCGTCCATATCGATATCATCCGGATTGGTGATCTCAAAATCCACCTTCTTTTGGGGTGGTTCTGCCGTTGGCTCCGCTACCGGTGATGGTGCATCAGGCACTGTGTCTGCCGGATCATCGTCTGCCGGCACGACGGCTTGTGCTTCCGCTTCCTGCGGATCCTCCTCTGCTGTCAGGAAGGCAACGCTCTGCACAGTATGCTGACTCAGTTTGTTGCCCTGCGCCTTCATCCCTTTTACATCGATTACTGTTGCCAGGTTCAGTTCCAGGGATTCCGGTGTCTGGCTTTTCCCTTTCAGGATATCCAGCTTAACAAGCGGCTCCACAGCATGGGTCAGCAGCACCAGTTTTGACCCGGCCTCCTCAGTGATCAGCGGCGTCTGCTTACCAACCGGTGTCAGTTCAAACACAAACCGCTTCACATAATAATTACCCGATTTTCCATCCACATGAACAGCGGTGTACACCCGCTCCGGATCGTACTTTTCAATACGGATCATATGGTCGTCGAAATGATTGCTCAGATCAAATGAGGTGAGTTCATAATGGCCGTTCGCCAACACCACGAGTATCTTATCTTCTCCGTCAAACTCTCCCAGGAATTTTCCGCGTCCGTCGGCATTGAGCCGCCTGAGCACATCATCAAACCAGATTTTCCGTCCGGCAAGTGTGGATACACCTTTTGACTTAAGCACAATGCGCTTGATAGGATATTTAGTGACAATATTCCCCTGCGAGGAACGGCCTTTAATAGCTACTTCCGCCAGATCCATATCAAACTGCAGCTTGCGCAGCTTGGAATGCGCACGCAGCTGTATATTGACGACTTCGGCTTCACCGTTCGGGTTAGCCGTAAAATACAGCACTTTGGATCCTTTGCTGCCTTTGGTCAGGTCGTATTCCTTATCACGTGTAACGCCCAGTACCGAGAACCGCTTTACATAGGATACGCCACTTCTTGCATCCCGGTAAACCAGATTGTATACCGTGCGCTCATCCCCCTTCCTGAAAACAGCCACGTGGATAATATCCTTCCCTACAAATACTTTATCCTGCATTTTGGTGACGACGAACTGGCCATCCTCACGGAATACAATGATCTCATCCAGGTCCGAGCAATCACCGACGTATTCGTCCTTCTTCAGTCCGGAACCAATAAAACCGTCAGCCCGGTTCACGTACAATTTCACATTGGCCAGCGCTACCTGTGCAGCTGCCACTTTATCAAACATCCGCAGTTCGGTACGGCGTTCCCGTCCCTTGCCGAATTTTTCCTTCAGCCGTTCAAACCACGCAATGGCGTAATCCGTCAGATGCCGGAGGAGGTGCTTCACCTCCTTGATCTCCGCTTCGATTGCCTTCATCTGCTCATCCGCTTTCTTTACGTCGAAGCGAGTGATACTACTCATTGGTTTGTCGATCAGTTTCTTATAATCGTCCGGAAGGATCTCCCGGTAAAATTGCGAAAAAAACGGCTCGAATAAACGGTTCAGCACCTCTGCAACTGATTCAAACGTGCCGGCATTTTCATATTCAGGATGCTTATACATACCTTCCTGAATAAAGATCTTCAACAGCGAACTGAAGAATATTTTCTCCATCAGCTCCTTCAGGCGGATCTCCAACTCCTGCTTCAGCAGGTTGCGGGTATACTTGGTATTTTCAGTAAGCACGTCATTTACACTCATGAAATGCGGCTTGTCATTCCTGATCACACAGGTATTAGGCGATATAGAGACTTCACAGTCCGTAAAGGCATACAACGCATCAATGGTCACATCCGGTGATATACCGGGAGCCAGGTGCACGATAACCTCTACGTTTTGGGCGGTATTGTCCTCTATTTTCTTGATCTTGATCTTTCCCTTTTCATTGGCAGACACTACACTGTCAATCAGCCCGATAGTAGTTGTACCATATGGGATCTCGGTAATAGCAAGTGTCTTTTTATCCCGTTCTTCAATCTTTGCGCGCACCCGTATTTTACCACCCCTTTGCCCTTCATTATACGCGGAGCAGTCGGCCTGGCCACCCGTAGGAAAGTCCGGCAGCAGGTTGGGTCGCTCACCACGCAGGACACCGATGGAAGCATCCATTAATTCGATGAAATTATGGGGCATGATCTTCGTTGCCAGGCCTACGGCAATACCTTCTGCCCCCTGGGCAAGGAGCAGCGGGAATTTCACCGGCAGGGTGACCGGCTCACGGTTCCGGCCATCGTAGCTGAGCTGCCACTCGGTCGTATCCGGATTGAACACCACCTCGTTGGCAAACTTAGAAAGGCGCCCTTCAATATACCGCGGCGCAGCGGATGAATCACCCGTGATCGGATCACCCCAGTTACCCTGGCGGTCGATCAGCAGGTCCTTTTGCCCAATTTGTACCATGGCATCCCCAATAGAAGCATCCCCGTGTGGGTGATACTTCATGGTATTCCCGATCACGTTCGCCACCTTATTGAAACGTCCGTCGTCCATCTCCTTCAGCGAATGCAGGATACGCCGCTGTACGGGCTTAAGGCCATCATTGATATGGGGGACCGCCCGGTCGAGTATGACGTAAGATGCATAATCCAGAAACCAGTTCTCATACAGCCCCGACAGTGGGATGGTCTGCGTGTTCTGCTGCTCACCATTCACGTGCGGTTCCGGCATGTTGTTTTCGGGGTCCTTGGTATCTTCACTCATAGCTACATTTGTCGAAAGTCGCGTAAAAATACAAAAGTATCCCGTTTTTCAGTTGCCGGTCACCGTAAAATCCACTATGTTTGGATATTATTTTTAGCTATGAGACTATTCCGTTATCTGATACCGGCCATTGTTGCCTGCCATGCAGCCTGCACCGGTCATGTTGAAAAAATACCCCAGGCTGATTCTATTGCGCTGGCAGCTATTACTGACAGTAGTTTTGCCCGTTATGTCAGGACACTTTCGGCAGATGAGTTCGAAGGCCGGAAGCCGTTTACGCGGGGAGATGACAAAACCGTGAATTACTTACGCGATGAATTCTCCCGCCTCGGTCTGCTCCCCGGCAATGCAGGTAGTTTTTTCCAGGAAGTACCCATGGTGGAAGTCACTTCCCGGCCGGCGGGGGAACTGATCCTGCAGGGAACGGATAAACGGGTGACATTGCGTTACCTGGACGATTTTGTCATCGGCAGTATGAGGCAGGAGACGGACATCCGTGTGGAGGCTACCGAACTGGTTTTCGCCGGGTTCGGGATTGTCGCACCGGAGTATGGCTGGAATGACTACGCCGGAGTGGATGTGAGGGGAAAAACCGTAGTGGTGATGGTCAACGACCCGGGCTATTACGACAAAAGCCTTTTCAAAGGTGATACCATGACCTATTACGGCCGGTGGACGTACAAATACGAGGAAGCGGCCCGTCAGGGAGCTGATGGCGTACTGATTATACATGATACGGGACCGGCCAGCTATGGCTGGAATGTCGTACGCAGTGGCTGGAGCGGGCCGCAGCTTGACCTGCAAAGTGATGACAAGGGAGTCTCCCGGTGTACGTTTGAAGGCTGGCTGACAGCAGCGTCTGCCCGGAAATTATTTGAGCTTGCGGGTGTGCCCGACTCGCTTCCTGAAACAGCAAAAAAGTCGGGCTTCAAAGCGGTCAGCCTTAAGGCGCATACTTCCGTAAGTATACAGAATACCTTTCGAGAATCCGCATCAAATAATGTGCTGGCACAGATAAAAGGGAGCAAACGACCGGATGAATATATTATTTATACGGCCCACTGGGACCATCTTGGTATCGGTGAACCGGTGGACAGCGATTCCATCTATAACGGTGCGCTGGATAATGCCAGCGGCCTCGCCGCCCTTTTTGAAATTGCCAAAGCATTTAAAGCTGCTCCGATACCTCCGGAGCGATCCATCCTGTTTCTGGCCGTAACAGCGGAGGAAGAAGGATTGCTGGGGTCCAAATGGTACGCCGCCCATCCGGTTTACCCTCTTGCAAAGACGGCAGCCAATATCAACATTGATGCCCTGAGCCCCGCCGGCAGAACCACCGACGTGACGATTGTCGGTATCGGGCAGTCAGAATTGGATGACTATGTGGCGTATGCGGCCGGACGGCAGGGACGAACGGTCAGTGCGCCAGCCAACCCATCCTCCGGCGGCTTTTACCGCTCAGATCATTTTAACTTCGCCAAAGCGGGAGTCCCTGCACTCTATATGGGCAGCGGCCGGATGCTTACCGGAAAGGACAGTACGGAAACAAAGGCTGCCAGAGACCGGTTTGCATCCATCTACCATCACCCAAAGGATGAATTCAGCGATGCATGGCAACTGGATGGCATGATAGAGGACATTCAACTGTTGTTCGACGTAGGGTACCGACTGAGCCGTGAACGCTCTTTTCCGGTCTGGAAAGCCGGTTCTGAGTTTAAAGAAATCGGAGAAAAACGCTGAACCGGTGTGGCTATTGCAAATTCACTGTAAATTCAATCTCTTCAGGTGGAAGACATTGCTGATCGTCACACGCCATAAATTCAACTGTTCCGGACAATTTAGTGGATTTCTTGTTTTTCAATTTCACCAATTGCACAAAATTCACTTTTCCTGAAAAATAATGCACATCCACGCCAAACACATCTTCGTGCTTCTTTTTCAGTTCACCCACTTCCTTTACATTCCCACCTACCAGAACTTCCGGGTTTTTGGCAAATTTAATAGTGGTAGGAAGTGGCCCGCCACTGGGGGTTGTCTGCGAATAGATCGTCCAGCCATTTTGTATATTAGCGGTCATATGTACTTCATATACATCATCTTTCACTTTTTTAGAACTGAAAGTCCATTTAACCGGCCGTACAATCTGCGCACCGGCACTCATTAGGGTTGCTGTTACCAAGAGCAGTAATAATATGCTGCTTTTTCTCATAATTGTATTTAAGTTAATACCAGCCGATGTGTACCGGCAGGCAATGCTCTGTCAAAAATAGGGATTATATCCCTATAATACCAACCAAACTCTGTCACATGTGAATGACAAACAGACACTCCTTCGTACTCCATCATTTAATTTTTCAGACTGGCCATATCAATTACAAAGCGATATTTTACATCGCCGTTTAACAGCCGTTCGTAAGCCTTGTTAATATCTTGTATGTTGATAAGTTCGATATCTGCCGTAATGTTGTGTTCACCACAGAAGTCTAACATTTCCTGCGTTTCGGCAATACTTCCGATAGTGGAGCCGGCAAAGCTCTTACGGGCTGGGATCAGGCTGAACGGTGCAATGGGCAGCGGATGTTCCGGTGCACCTACCAATGCCAATGTCCCGTCCACTTTCAATAATTTCAGATATGCGTTGACATCATGTTGAGCTGAAACACAGTCCAAAATGAAGTGCAGGGTATTGGCGTTCTTTTTCATTTGTTCTTCGTCTTTTGAATAAATAACTTCATCTGCTCCCAAACGTCTGGCATCTTCTGCCTTTGATGGCGAAGTGGTAATGACCACCACGTAAGCTCCCATTGCTTTTGCCAGTTTCACGCCCATGTGCCCCAAACCTCCAATACCGACAATACCTACTTTACTACCAGGACCAACACCCCAGTGCATCAGGGGTGACCAGGTAGTTACGCCTGCACAGAGTAACGGAGCCGTCGCAGCTAAATCCAGGTGATCGGGTACCCGCAAAACGAAATCCTCGTCCACAACCACGCGCTCTGAATAACCGCCAAAGGTCTGCTGGTTCAGATGTTTATCATGTCCGTTATATGTTTGGATATTTCCTTTTTCACAATATTGTTCACTTCCCTGCCTGCATTGTTCACATTCCCGGCAGCTACCTACCATACATCCGACAGCAGCCAACTCGCCTATCTTGAATTTAGTAACATCCCTGCCGGTTTTTGTAATGCGCCCGACAATTTCGTGACCCGGAACGTTGGGGTAAACAGTACCATGCCACTCATTTCGGGCCGTATGTAAATCAGAATGACAAACACCGCAATATAAAATATCAATCTCTACATCCTTTGCAGTTACTTCTCTGCGTCCGATGTTCATCTGTTTTAAATCTGCTTCGGGGGATTCCGTTCCGAAAGCTCTTACTGAAAATGTGCTCATAACTCTGATAACTTTAACTTCTTTTAGTACTGCGTCCTACAAAACAACGATGAATGTACAATAATTTTCTCATACTAAGAGAATGTAACCCCAACTGTCTCACCGGATAAAACGAATAAATAGTTTTACATTCGAAATATCAAGTGACATGTTAATGAAAGAGCCCCCCATTTGACTTTGAAAGCCGTCGATACAGAGGGTGTTTTTGCACCGTTTGTGAAACATCCGCTGGAATTGATGCTGGGCGGTGAACTGGACAACCATCTGGAGGAGGAGAAAGCCTCCGGGCAATCAAACCGCCGCAATGGCAAGAGCAGAAAGACGGTCAGGAGCATGAGTGGCGGCAGTTTGGAACTGGAGACGGGCCGTGACCGGGAAAGCATATTCGAACCGAAAATCACCCCCAGGCGGCAACTGATCATCACCGAGGAGCCGGAAGGTAACGTTTTGAGCATGTACGCCCGTGGCATGGATGCTTGAGATATGAAAGCTCAAAAACTTGCTTCTGAACTGAAATTTGTTTACACCGGAACTATTGGCTTATTGGTACCTGGTTTATCAAAGATCGTTTGTTCACTATATATCCGAAAAACCAAAGGCCACTGATTGTCAGTGGCCTTTGTCGGGGTGGCAGGATTCGAACCTACGACCTCCTGCTCCCAAAGCAGGCGCGATACCGGGCTACGCTACACCCCGAATCCGGTTTGTGGCTGCAAAGGTATAAAAAGAATCGATATCCAAAAAAGTTTTCAGGAAATTTAAAATTATTGTTGCCGGGAAGATTTTTTCGGCTCAGGATTTATCAGCTCGTAAATTATCATTGCCAATTCGTGAACTATTATTTACAATTCGTGAATTATTATTTCTGAATCCCGAAATTATATAGTAGTTTTGCTGCTGCTAAAAGGTTATTGATAAGCAGAAACGACATGAAGATTGTTTTCACACATCACGTACATTTCCACCATCGCCCCTGCGGCGTATAGGTAATTTGTATGTTTCTACGTGAAACAATGGACACTGTTTAAATTCTTATTAATAAAGATAACTCTTGAAAAAGCTGAAAATAGCCATCCAGAAATCAGGACGGCTCAACGAAAAATCTGTAGAACTTCTTAAAAACTGTGGTCTGGGCTTTGAAAACTACAAAAGCTCCCTGATTACCCATGCTTCCAACTTCCCGCTGGAAATCCTCTTTCTTCGTGACGACGACATCCCCGAATACGTGCAGGACGGCATTGCCGACCTCGGTATCGTCGGTGAAAATGTGATTGTGGAAACCAAAGCAGATGTGACCTACCTGCAACGACTGGGCTTTGGCAAATGTACCCTGAAAATCGCCCTGCCCAATAACAGTGATGTGCAGACGCTGGAAGACCTGAACGGGAAAGCCATCGCTACCTCCTACCCAGTGATCCTGAAAAAATTCCTGGATGAATACCGCATACAGGCAGACATCCGGACCATCTCAGGATCGGTGGAAATTTCGCCCGGACTGGGGCTGAGTGATGCCATCTGCGACATTGTGTCCACCGGCGGTACGCTGAAAAGCAACGGACTGAAACCTTTTGCCGACGTGCTTTCATCAGAAGCCATCCTGATCGGGATGAATGGCATTGCCAATAACCCTGTTGTGACCGAGTTACTGCAACGCATTCAGTCGGTATTGCGGGCCAAAGAAACAAAGTATGTAGTGCTGAATACGGAGAAAAAGAGCCTGGATGCCATATTAAGCCTGCTGCCGGGTGTGAAAAGCCCGACCGTAGTGCCCCTGGCGGAAGAAAACTGGGTTGCGGTGCATACCGTGATCTCGGAGCAGGACTTCTGGGGAAAAATCAACCAACTGAAAGCCGCCGGCGCACAGGGTATCGTCGTCATGCCGATTGAGAAGATTATTTTGTAAGGGGGTTGGTAGTCGGCAGTCGATGGTTGTTAATTGTTAGTTGCTACATCAACATAGCACATGAGTAAGGCAAATATGTTAACCACATACATATACAATGAATTAGACGACGATGCCATTGGCCGCCTGATCGCACGGAATACGGATCCGGGCAATGAAATTCAGGAGACGGTCAGTGTAATCGTCCGTGAGGTACAGCTGCACGGCGACGAAGCGCTGAAAGCATACTCCCGGAAGTTTGACCGGGTAGAGCTGGAGACCCTCGTCCTTGAAAAGGAAGCGTTGGAAAGGCTGGCTGCCGGTATTGGCAGGGACCAACAGCGCGCGCTGGAAATCGCCTTCAGCAATATCCACCGTTTCCACCAGACCCAGCTGCGCCGGGAGAGAACCGTAGAAACAACAACCGGCGTCTCCTGCTGGCGCGAAACGAGGCCTATCGAACGGGTGGGACTGTATATACCGGGTGGTTCAGCCGTACTGCCCAGCACTTTTTTAATGTTAGGGGTACCGGCCCGTATCGCCGGATGCCGAGAAATTGTTATCTGCTCACCACCGCAGGCAGACGGCAGTGTTAACGGATATATCGCCTATTGCGCACAGTTGCTGAAAATAGACCGTATCTACCTGGCCGGAGGGGCACAGGCGGTGGCGGCGATGGCGTTCGGCACGGCCACCATCCCGAAAGTGGATAAAATTTTCGGTCCCGGCAACCAGTACGTGACGAAAGCCAAGACCCTTATACAAAGTACCACCAATACGGCCATTGATATGCCCGCAGGTCCCTCCGAAGTACTGGTGATCGCTGATGAAACCGCGGATCCTGCTTTTGTGGCTGCGGATCTTCTGGCACAGGCGGAACATGGTGCCGACAGCCAGGCAGTGCTGGTCAGCAACAGCCGGTCACTCCTGGACGCCGTGCAGACGGCCTTGCAGGAGCAGTTGGAACAACTGCCGCGGGCAGCTGTCGCCACCCGTGCCCTGGCCAACTCCTACGCCATATACAGCAGCAACCTGGACGAGGCAATGGCCTTCAGTAACCAGTATGCCCCCGAACATCTCATCCTCGCTACGCGCGAGCCGCAGAAACTGGCAGCCCGGGTAATCAATGCAGGCTCCGTATTCCTCGGTCATTACACACCCGAAAGTGTGGGCGATTACGCCTCCGGCACCAACCACACCCTGCCAACAAGCGGCTACGCCCGCTCCTACTCCGGTGTATCAGTCGATTCATTTGTCAAAAAGATCACGTTTCAGCAGCTGACAGCCGATGGCATCCGGAATCTCGGTCCGACGGTTGAGGTGCTGGCGGAGCTGGAGGGTCTGCAGGGGCACCGGAATGCGGTTACCGTACGGCTGGAAAGGCTGAAAGAAAACGAATCGTAAAAAACGCAAGCGACTTTATAAAGAAAAGAACAGATGTTCAACATAGATACCATACTGCGTGACAATATCAGGAACCTGGTTCCCTACTCGTCCGCACGCGATGAATTTAAGGGAGAGGCCTCCGTGCTGCTGGATGCCAACGAAAACGCCTACGGCTCTCCCCTGCCGGCACCGTATAACCGCTATCCGGACCCCCTGCAGCTGAAGCTGAAGGAGAAAATCAGTACCATCAAAGGCGTACCGGCACAAAACATTTTTCTGGGCAACGGCAGTGACGAAGCCATTGATATCCTGTACCGGGCATTCTGCCGGCCGGGCACGGACAACGTCATCCTCGTTCCCCCCACCTATGGCATGTACGAAGTATCCGCCCATATCAACGACATACCGGTAAAGCGCGTGCCCCTCACCCCTGATTTCCAGCTGAACCTGGAGGGAATCGCCGAAGCGATAGATGACCATACCAAACTGATCTTTATCTGCTCACCCAACAATCCCACCGGCAACTCGATCGACCGCACGGATGTGGAAACCCTCCTTGCCAATTTTAATGGGTTGGTGGTAGTGGATGAAGCATACATCAACTTTTCCCGCCAGAAGTCATTCATACAGGAACTGACCGAATACAGCAACCTGGTGATTTTGCAGACCCTGTCAAAAGCCTGGGGACTGGCGGCACTACGGGTGGGCATGGCCTTCGCCAGCGAAGAGATCATTGAAATATTCAATAAGATCAAACCTCCCTATAACATCAACCAGGCATCCCAGGAACTGGCGCTCAGCGCCCTGGGGCGGGTGGAAGAAGTAAATACCTGGATCAGAGAGATCGTCGACCAGCGCGAAAAGCTGTCGGCAGCCCTCTTACAGCTGGATATAGTGACGTATGTCTACCCGTCAGACGCTAATTTTATTCTCGTAAAAACGACAGCACCGCGGGCAATCTATACCTACCTGGTGGAAAAAGGGATTATTGTGCGCGACCGGTCGAAAGTGGAATTGTGTGAGGGGTGCCTCCGCATAACCATCGGCACACCGGAAGAAAACAACGCCCTATTGCAGGCATTAACAACATTTAAACAAGAGCAGCATGGCTGAACGTACATTGAAACGGGTGTTATTTATTGACCGGGACGGAACGCTGATCACGGAACCGGCAGATGAACAGGTCGATTCGTTTGAAAAGCTGGAATTTTATCCGGGTGCACTGCAATACCTGCCGCGCATCGCCCACGAGCTGGATTTCGAACTGGTGCTGGTGACCAACCAGGACGGTTTGGGTACGGACAACCACCCGGAGGAGAACTTTTGGCCGGTACACCGGTTTTTGATGCGGACATTTGCAGCCGAAGGTGCCGTGTTCGCCGCCGAACACATTGACCGTACCTTCCCTCACGAAAATGCACCCACCCGCAAGCCGGGAACCGGCTTGCTGCAGGCGTATGTCGACACGGAACAGTATGACCTCGCCAATTCCTTTGTAATCGGCGACCGGGTGAATGATGTGAAACTGGCACAGAACCTGGGAGCAAAGGCGATCTGGCTACGGAACAACGACCAGCTCGGGGCGGCGGAGAACCATGCGATTGATGCAGCCACGGTGGTACTGGAAAGTGCCGACTGGAAGGAAATATACGAGTTCCTTAAGCTGGGAAGCCGCCGCGCGACGCACCAACGCAAGACCAACGAAACGGATATCCAAATAGAGCTGAACCTGGACGGGACCGGGAAAGCAGCCATTGATACGGGCCTGCCGTTTTTCGATCACATGCTGGATCAGCTGGCACGGCATGGCAGTATCGACCTCTCGCTGAAAGCAAACGGCGACCTACACATCGACGAGCACCATACCATCGAAGACACCGGTATCGCCCTCGGCGAGATCATCGGCAAGGCGCTTGGCGACAAGCGCGGGATCGAGCGGTATGGCTTTTGCCTGCCAATGGATGACTGCCTGGCACAGGTAGCGATTGATTTCGGCGGACGCAGCTGGATCGTTTGGGACACGGAGTTTAAGCGGGAAAAAATCGGCGATATGCCGACGGAAATGTTCTTCCACTTTTTTAAATCGTTTTCAGACGCCGCCCGCTGTAACCTGAATATTAAGGCGGAGGGCGACAATGAACACCACAAAATAGAGGCGATCTTCAAGGCTTTTGCAAAAGCCTTGAAGACAGCTGTAAAGCGGGACGCTGAAAAAATGCAGCTACCCAGCACAAAAGGAGTATTATGATCGGGATCGTAAATTACGGAGCAGGCAATATTTTTTCACTGAAATCAGCCCTTGACCGGCTGGGCCTCGCCTACGGAATGATCCACGGAACAGCTGATTTCAACATATACAGCCACATTATCATTCCCGGAGTGGGACATGCGGGAGCAGCCATGGACAAACTGAAGGCCAGCGGACTGGCCGCACCTATCCTGCAGCTGACCAAGCCCGTCTTGGGTATCTGTGTCGGCATGCAATTGCTGACGGCCTATTCAGAGGAAGGGCCCGCAGATTTGTTAAACATTGTGCCGCTTAAAACGTTACACTTTACAGGCAGGATACAGGGAAAAGTGCCGCATATGGGATGGAACCGGGTAACAGCCGAGATGGATGGTCCCCTATTCGCAGGAATTGCGCAAGATGCATACTTTTACTTCGTTCATTCCTATTTTATAGAATATAATCCTAAATTTACGGCCGCTTACGCCTGCTACGGAACACGGTTCTCAGCAGCATTGCAAAAGGATAATTTCTTCGGGGTTCAGTTCCACCCCGAAAAATCAGGTCCGGCTGGGGAATTATTATTAAAAAACTTTGCGAACATAACAGTTTAATCAACCCTTATAATTCATTGATCAGAAAGACTATGTATATCATACCGGCAATAGACATCCTCGATAAAAAGGTCGTACGGTTGCGTGAAGGCAACTACAATGATATAACCTCCTACCAGGTAAGCCTGGAAGAGATGATCGAAAAGTACCAGGCAAACGGTACTGAACTGGTACACATCATTGACCTGAACGGTGCGAAAGGCGATTTCAGCAACCAGCAATATCTTTTTGATACGGTACGCAGCACAGATATGAAAGTGCAGTACGGGGGTGGTGTGCGCAGCATCGAAAAAGTGAAAGAGCTGCTGGACGCCGGCATACACCGTGTGATCGTGGGAACACAAGCCATCACCAACCCTGATTTCCTGAACGAGTTAAGCAGGTTGAACCAGGGAAAACAGAAATATGCTGACCAGATTGTGATTGCCATTGATGTACTGGATGAAGTGATCAAATATTCCGGTTGGGTAGAAAGCTCACCCGTAAAACTGATGGACTACATCGACCGGTGCCTGTCACTCGGCTTTTTCCGTTTCCTCTGCACAGACATCAATAAAGACGGCAAACTGGGCGGTGCCGGTGTGGAGCTGTATAAAAAACTGCTGGATTATTCCCCCATCATCAAACTGATTGCGTCGGGAGGCATCAGCTCGATGGATGATATCCGCGCCCTGGACGAAATCAAGGTAGAAAGTTGTGTGGTAGGAAAGGCTATTTACGAGAACCGCATCACGATAGAAGAAATAAAAGAATGGAACCTACGCGCGCTGATCAGCTTCTGAACGAAGGGGTAGCCAAGCGAATTGTCCCCTGTCTGGACGTGAAAGACGGGCGCACGGTAAAGGGCGTAAACTTTGTAGACCTGCGCGATGCGGGTGACCCGGTGGAACTGGCCTGGCAATACTCACAGCAGGGTGCAGACGAGTTGGTTTTCCTGGACATTACCGCCACACACGAACGCCGGAAGACCATGGCTGAGTTAGTAAAAGCAGTAGCCCGGCAGGTCAATATACCCTTTACCATCGGCGGGGGTATCCATGAACTGGCAGATGCGGACGTGTTGCTGAATGCCGGGGCCGATAAGATTTCCATCAATTCGGCTGCCGTCAGGGACCCGTCGCTGATTGACCGGCTGGCCGCTGCTTTCGGCATCCAGTTTGTAGTGGTTGCGGTAGATACACGATTGATGGACGGCCGGAATTATGTGCACCTGAATGGTGGGCGGCTGAAGACCGATATCGAAACGGAACAATGGATCAAAGAAGCGGAAAGCCGGGGTGCTGGGGAAATCCTGCTGACATCCATGGACCACGACGGCACCAAAAACGGGTTTGACCTGGGCTTGCTGAAAAAGGTCAACGATACGCTGCACATTCCGCTGATTGCGTCGGGTGGTGCCGGCAATAAACAGCACTTTACGGATGTCTTTGCCGTAACAGGAGCCGATGCCGCGCTGGCAGCCTCCGTTTTTCATTATGGAGAGATCCTGATCCCCGACTTAAAAAGGGAATTGGCAAATAACGGAATACACGTCAGAATCTGATAAACGAACATGATTGATTTCAACAAAGGAGACGGTTTGGTGCCGGCTATTGTACAGGATGCCCAAACCCTGGAAGTATTGATGCTCGGCTATATGAATGCCGAAGCATGGGAGAAAACACGTACAGACGGCAGGGTGACCTTCTTTTCCCGTTCAAAGAACCGATTATGGACCAAAGGCGAGGAAAGCGGCAATTTCCTGGAAGTGGTGAACACGCAGGTGGACTGCGACCGTGATACGGTGCTGATCCTGGCAAAGCCGGCGGGGCCGACCTGCCATACCGGTTCCCGGAGCTGCTTCAACACCTCCTATAACCAGAACTTCCTGTTCCGGCTGGAAGAAATTGTGGATAGCCGCTTCACCAATCCGCAGGAAGGATCGTATATAAACCGGCTTCGCCAGAAGGGGCTGAATAAAATTGCCCAAAAAGTAGGTGAAGAGGGAGTGGAAACCGTAATCGCTGCTTTAAAGGAAACAGAAGCCGACCTGGTCAATGAATCGTCTGACCTGTTGTTCCACCTGCTGGTTCTGTTGCGGGAAAAGAATATATCCCTGAAAACCATTGCTGCCAACCTGGAAAGCCGGCATCACTAACTGATAAAAAAGATATGCCGGCGTATACACTGGACATTGAAAAGAAAGGCGAACTAACGGGCCATCAAAACCCCATATTTGCGGTTGAAAACGGACCGCTCCCGGATCAGTTATTCACAGCGGGGAATGACAAGGGGGTCGTTCAGTGGAACCTGACAACGATGGCGTTTGTTCGGGTGCTGCTCCCGGTACAAACATCGGTCTACGCCCTGCATCATATCCCCGGAACCGAATGGTTGGCAGTGGGTGAACGCAGCGGACTGGTGACACTGGCTGACATCACAACGGGAAAGCCGGTAGTACGGTTGCAACACCACCAAAAGCCCGTTTTCGATATCAAAACACTGGTACATAAACAGGAGCTCCTCGTTTCGTCCGAGGACGGCAGTGTATCGATCTGGAGCCTTACCGATTTCCGGCTGCTGTACCATTTCCCGGTATCGGCGCAAACCATACGAACCATCGCCATCAGCAGCGATGAACACCGGCTGGCCTTTGGCAGCAAAGACGGCAGCATAGCTATCTGCCTGGCAGACGACTACAGCCTGAAGAAAGTTATCCGTGAACACCAGATGGGCATCACGGCCCTCTGTTTCTCACCGGACGGGCATTATTTGCTTTCGGGCGGGCGGGATGCCCGGCTGAATGTATTCCACACGCATGATTTTTCGTTGGCCAACGGATTTGTCCCCCACCTGTTCTCCGTATATGGCCTTGCCTACCATCCGCAGTTACCCCTGCTTGCTACAGCCAGCCGGGACAAAAGTATTAAACTCTGGCATACCGCTGATCTGCGGCTGCTCCGCACCATCAGCCGGGAAAAGAACATTCCTGCGCACCGTCTCTCCGTGAACAACATCATCTGGAACCCGCTGAACAATCAGCTGGTATCGGTAAGTGATGACAAGATCGTCATGGTTTGGGATGTTCGTTTATTGGTGGATTAGTTTATTCATTAGCTAATCTTCAAATCCTCAAATTTTCAAATCTTCAAATTAATACGTATCATTATCCCCATGCAAGATACGATAAAACCAATCCCTTTATTAACAGCCGAAGAACAGCGTGTGTTAGGATGCTTAATTGAAAAAAGCAGAACAACCCCTGAATATTATCCGTTAACACTGAACAGCTTAACAGCTGCATGTAACCAGAAGTCAAGCCGGAAGCCGGTAGTCAACTATGATGACAACACGGTTATCAATGCATTGGACAGCCTGAAGAAAAAAGGACTGGTAGCTACGGCCACCGGTGGGTCAAGCCGTGTCGTGAAGTACAAACACAACCTGGCGCTGGCCTATCCGATCATTCCGGCTGAACTGAGTATAATCTGCCTCCTCCTGCTACGTGGCCCGCTCACCGTGGGAGAAATCAATACCAATGCCGGTCGTATGTTTAACTTTGAGTCGCTCGAAGAAGTACAGCAGCACCTGGACAAACTCAGCAACGAAGACCCTGTGATGGTCGTTTCGCTTCCGAAACGCCCCGGCCAGAAAGAAACGCGTTATATGCATCTGCTCGGAGGGACTCCGGACCCGGACGACAGCCTGTATCAGGATGAGATACCCGGTACTACCGGCAACGCCGGACTGGAACATCGCCTGACAATGGTGGAACAGGAGTTGGCCGAACTGAAGGAAGCATTCAGCAAGCTGATGAAAGAACTGATGGGCTGAAAGAGCCCGTTAACGATTTATTTATTGTATAACCGTACCCAGTTGGGTAACGGAGTGGGCACTGAAATACCCCAGTGCCCCGTTACTGATATTGGAAACTGGATTTCCTGGTGCAACAGTCCCGGGGTTATTTGACTGCAGGGAGTTCCAGTACCTGAAAACAGCAGCATCGATGAATTGTATGGTTACATTCACTACATCCCCTCCCTCCAACCTGGTATCAAAATCAAAAAGTTCCCTGGTTACCGATTTACCATTGTTGTATTTATCATTGAAAACAAACAATGTTTTAAGCGTTACGCCATTTACATTCAGCAGGTACCGGTAATAATTGGGAATGCCGGGAGGGTCTCTGAACAATAGTCCAACCCCCTTTCGTTCCTCCCCGAAGACATTTGTACTGACCGTACCGATGGTTTCCACCTTAACGGTTGGCGGCATGACAGATTCCGCCTCATACCATTCTCCGTCTACGTGAACAGAAAGCTGATAAGGACGATTGGCAGGCGTGCTCTCTGCAGACCCCGGGTTGGAAGAAGTGATTGCGGTAACATATAGTCCCGGGCTTACTTCGGTCAGCCTTCGCGCAGCCACACCGGGTTCGGTGATAATGACATCCGCTCCTGAAACAGGATTATGCACATACATCACTCCCGGCAGGGATCCCGGGAAAGAATCACGTACTACCGGATAAGACTGGTTAAACGGTACCGTCCTGGATATCCTGACCTCACCGTGGAAACTATTGTCAATCCACCCTTCAATAACCAGTTTCGGTTCATTGTCTTTCAGGTTTATATCAATCACGTCCTCGCACGACATGAATACCGTTCCGCACAACACGACTGCTGCCGCTGCAACTATTCTAAAAATTCTCCGCATTTGTCTAAAATTTAAAATTCCAGGTTACTGCCGGTATGATGCCGAACAATGCCAGCCGGTAGGCCTCCGTTGTATTCGGCTGCTGTTTACTCTCCCTGAAATCAATGATATACGCGTTTTTACGGTTATAAGCATTATACACACTGAAAGTCCAGCTTGATTTAAACCGGCTTCCTGGCTTCGCAGCAAGGGTTGCTCCCAGATCCAGCCGGTGATAGTCCGGCATCCGGTAGCCATTGCGCTCCGTATAATACCAGGTGGTGACGCCGCCCACTACATACTTGCCACTGGGAAATGTTACCGCATTGCCGGTACTGTAAACAAAACTTCCGGACAGGCTCCACCGGGGAGCCAGTTGGTATATGCCGACGAGCGACAAATCGTGCGTGCGGTCCTGCCTTGCCGGAAACCAGTTACCATGGTCGATATCATCAAACCGGCGCTCCGTACGTGACAACGTATAGCTGAGCCAGCCATTCAGCCGGCCATCCCGCTTTTTAAGGTACCATTCCATCCCGTATGCCCTGCCATCACCAAACAGCAGATCGGCTTCCACATGCTCATTAGCCTGCAGGTCGGCACCATTCTTGTAATCGATCTGCCGCTGCATGTTCTTATAATACACTTCCGTTGAAAATTCATACCGGTCGTCACTGAAATTACGATAGTAACCTACAGCCCCCTGGTCGGCGATCTGGGGTTGTATGTTGTTGCTGCTCATTACCCAGGCATCGGTGGGAAGCGCAGCGGTGGAATTAGACAATTGGTGCAGGTTCTGCACATTCCGGTTATAAGAGGCTTTAACACTGCTCAGGGGGTCGACCTGATAACTGGCCGAGAAACGGGGCTCCAGATTCAGGTAGTGCCGCGCTACCTGACCGGCTGCATACGTCGACGACGAGACAACGTCGCCATCCGCATCATATTCGTGGAAAGTGCCCGGCCCCAGCAGCAGGAAGCCGTTCACCCGCATGCCATACACCATGTTCAACCGGTCCGTCACCTTCCAGTCGTGCGAAATGTAACCCGCCAGTTCAGCCCCCACCCGGTCTTCTATATGAAGGGAATTGATATTGGCGTTCTGACTGGCGGCAATGCCGGCTGGCGAGATATGCTGCCGCAACAGGTCAATCCCAAAGCGGATGGTACTGCGGTTTCCGGAAAAATACTGGAAATCGTGCTTCAGATTATAATTCTGAATACGGGACGATATACTGAACTTATTCTTGTCAGCAGAGATATTCACATTATAATTAAAATCACTTACGATAAATGAGGTATTCGAAAAAAGCCGGCTGTTATAAATGTGGTTCCAGCGGGCTGTTGCTGTGGTATTACCCCAATCAAAGCCGAACAGACGCGAGTAACCCAGGATGTCCTTGCCAAAATAACCGGACAGGTACAGGGTATTTTTGTCATTCAGCCGGTAGTTAGCCTTCAGGTTCAGGTCATAGAAATACAGGCGGCTACCGCTGACGGCCGTATCCTGCGAAAACTTAAGGAACATATCGGCATACGTCCGACGTGCACTGATCATAAATGATCCCCGGTCTTTCACCAGCGGCCCCTCTGCTTTAAGCCGCGTGGCAATCAGTCCGACACCCCCCTCTGCGGCAAACCGCTTTTTATTGCCGTCCAACATCGTAACATCCACCACCGATGCCAGCCGGCCACCATACTGCGCCGGCATCCCTCCTTTATACAGGGCTACATCCTTAATAGCATCCGCATTGAACGTAGAAAAGAAACCAAACAAATGTGATGCATTATACACCATCGCTTCATCCAGCAGGATGAGGTTCTGGTCGGCAGATCCTCCTCTCACAAAAAAGCCGCTGCTACCCTCCCCTCCTGACATGACACCCGGCAATAACTGAATGGTTTTCAACACATCACGTTCCCCCAACAATACCGGAACTTTATTTACCTCGGTCATGGCCAGCTTATTGACCCCCATCTGTGGGTGCTGCAGTTGCTCCTTCCTGTTAACAGCAGTGATTTCCACTTCACTGAGCAGTTCTCCGGGAGGCAGATCAACATCCAGTCGCAGATCCCTGCTGAGCGTAACGGTCCGGACACTCGTCTGGTAACCAACGTGTGAGATCATTACATCATACGTACCTTCCGGAAGCGTCAGGGAATAAAAACCATAGCTGTTAGACGTGTTCCCTGCAACAAAGGGTGTTTCAATCTTTACGGTGGCACCGGCAAGAGTTTCTCCGGACGAAGCATCGCGCAGGTTCCCGCTGATGGTGTATTTCTGCTGTGCCCGGACCGAAATGAAAGTACCGGCAACCAACAGAAAACAAAAGCACAAGAAAATACACGTTAGAAAACGAAATGGCATGTCTGTATATATAACGACCGTAAAGGTAAAACAATATCCCCCTCAATTAAAATGCCTGCCCTCTTTCATTCAGCAAATTGCCTTTTGTAACAAAATTTATAAATGCACCAGCATTTATTCCGTTCGCTATTTCTTTTGTATTTTGGACAACTTTTTAAACATCATTGCAGCATTATGAGCAAAATCACCTTATTGTTACTGGTGGCCCTTTCCCTGACCGGCATGGCCACGGCACAACGGACCAACACCCTCAGCAAAGCGGAGCGGAAAAGCGGATGGGTATTATTATTTGACGGGAAAACCACCAAAGGATGGCACAATTACCTGAAGAATGAAGTATCCCCCGCCTGGAGTGCCCGGAACGGCGAATTGCGTTTTACGCCACCCTCCGATAAAGCCCACCGCGGTGATCTGGTAACCGATGCGGAATACGAGAATTTTGAACTCCGGCTGGAATGGCAGATTGCCTCCGGCGGCAACAGCGGTATTATTTTCAGCGTAAAAGAAGATCCGAAATACCGGGCGACCTACCTGACAGGAATTGAAATGCAGGTGCTGGATAATATCAGCGCAGCTGACAACAAAATACCCAACCACCTGGCCGGTGCGCTTTATGATTTAACCGGGGATACTTCGGTTTCCAAACCGAAACCCGTTGGAGAATGGAATGAGGCACGTATACGCAAACAGGACGGCCGCATCACCCTTTGGCTCAATGGTATTCAGACAGCGGACGTACAGATCGGCAGCCCTGAATGGCAATCCATGCTGGATAAAAGCAAATTCAGGACATGGGAAGGGTTTGCCCGTTACAACAGGGGTAAAATCGCTTTACAGGATCACGGGGATATGGTAGCCTATCGTACTATCAAACTGAAAGAACTGTAAGCAGCACCGGTTACGGGCTACTGTTTTCCCGGGTCAAGATAATATTGATTGACTGTATCAATAACATCGTACATGTCAAATGGCTTGCGGATATAGGTATCCGCTCCACATTTGGCAGCGATACGATCAATTTCATTGGCGGAAGAGATCATGATCACAGGAATGTCTCTTGTAGATTCATTTTCCTTGATCTCTCTGCATAGATCACTCCCCCAGCACCAGGATAACCCTTCATCAATCAGCACCAGTCCGATGGGTTGCTTTTTCAGGTGCTGGTGCATAAACCTCCCACTATCTGTAATCACATCGTAGTTCTCGAACTCAAGGATTTCCAGCACTACTTCAGCAACGGCTGCATCATCCTCAATATACAGTATCTTTTTCAAGGACTTTTTATTTTCAAACTTATGGAAAAATGTGCTTATATACAAGGGTGGGGCTTCCACACCGATTTTTGAGCTGATATTTGCGAAGAGGAAAGGAAACTTGTAACTTTACACCATATGGACCCACTAAAGGTAACCACATTTCAGGCGTATCTCTTCTGGGAGAATACAGAGAAGAACCTGAGCAATCTGGCTCTTCGTCTATCTTCGATCCGGGAAAAGACAGACCTGATCGTGTTACCAGAGATGTTTAATACCGGGTTTACCATGAATACTGCAAAATGTGCGGAGAATAGTAATGGCAGGACGATGCATTGGATGTACGAGCAGGCCAACAAGTTCGATTGTGTAGTTACCGGTTCCCTCATCGTGGAGGAAGAGGGGTCTTATTACAATAGGCTGATATGGATGCGGCCGGATGGCAGTTATACGAAATATGACAAACGGCATTTATTCTGCCTGTCCGGAGAAGACAAGTACTTTAAAGCAGGCACGACGCGGGTAGTCGTTGAACTGAAAGGATGGAAAATTTGCCCGATGATCTGTTATGACCTGCGTTTTCCGGTATGGACCCGCAACCTGAATGGCATTTATGATATCCTTTTACTTGTAGCCAGCTGGCCCGACAGACGTTCGGCACACTGGCGCACACTGATACCGGCGCGGGCCATTGAAAACCAAGCGTTTGTCATAGCAGTAAACCGGGTGGGATATGATGGTGACGAAGTCTATTATTCAGGGGGATCCATGTGTATCTCCCCTGCGGGAGATGTAGTCTATTATAAGCCGGAAGATGAAGACCTGTATACATTTACGATCTATCCGAAAGATCTGACCGAAACCAGGGAGAAATTCCCGTTCCTGCCCGATGCCGATTCCTTTACACTGAATCCGTAACAGCATTCCGTCCCAGGCAACGAACGGATAGTCAGGGAATTATTTCAGTAAGTATATGGCCTTTCCAGTATAGCTGCTTTTATCACAGCATCCCGCAGATCAAATTCACCGGTATGACCGGGCCTGCTTCCTTCTTCAGATACCGCAGGGTTAACCGGCGCAATTTTCGGCCGGTTTCGTTTTTGCTGCCGCTCCCGTTGTTTCCGGTGCAACTCTTCCTCAGAAAACATACCTGAATAAGACTGGTACGGGTTACGGGCGCCGTCCCGGACAGGTTCTTCCTCACTGATAACCGGTGTTTCAGCCGGTCTTTGCGGGGCCGGAGCCGGTATCTGCTGCGGGCGGGATTCGCCTATCAGCTCTTCCAGCCAGTCGAATGGAGTGGCATGTTCCTGCGGTGCCTGCTCTTCCCCCTCAGGCCGCCGCGACTGTCCCGGATTACGTTTGCGTGCTTTCTCCTGCTCCTTCTGGTAATTACTGTACGCCTGAAAACCGAAGACAATAGCAGCAATAATAATCGGGATGATCGTTTCCATGCCCTAAAGATAAACGTTTTTATTCGAAGAGCAAAGTACCAAAGAATTCCGGCCGGTGAAAATCAGGGTTCGGCACGCCGATCCTTTTCCAGGAAACATAATGCGGCTCCGGCAGCTCATCCCCGCATTTATAGAAGTTAGCCGTGACATATTCCCCCGATAAGGCGGTCAGGTTTTCCCGGTAAAACAGTTCAAACGGAATATGCAGCAGCAGTTCCCACGATGTATCCGCAGCGGGTGAGGCTGGTGTATTTATAACGCTGTCCGTTAACACCTTTTCAATAAGATATGACGGCAGGCGTTCCCGCTGATCCCGCACTGCCGGTCCGTAACCTGTCAATCCGGTGCCCATGCAGTTAAACTCCAGGTTATAGTAAGAGGTCCCGTCAAAAGACAGGAAGAATTCCACACAACTGTCTTTATAAACCGGATCATTCGTATTCCGGTACACCGCCCGGATGTGCCTTTCCCTTACGTTATAACGCAGGATGATACTATCAGGAGTATGTGCAATAACAAAAGTAACCGCAGGCTTATACGGAAATATATTCCAGGATACCTCCGACAGGGCAACCGGCTGAAGCGGGGCTATAGCGTTTCTGATTTCAGACAACGGCGTGCTGTACGTTACATGCCGCAGAAAAGGGGCCACTAAATCAGGTGTTGCATTCATGAATTGATCTCTTGTGTAATAGCTGTCAATATATCTTTTAGTTCCTGTTCATGCTGTTCCATTTCACTTACCAATTTCAGCTGTGCCCTGGTACGCTGCAGGTTGTGCGCTGCATGAGCGGTTTTATAGTAAATATCCCCCTCCAGGTAATCTGTGAGAAAGCGAACTGCTTGCATATACGGTAACAAAAAGGCACCATATAATAAGGAATCTATCTCCTCCGGTGTCAGAAAAGATGCTGCTTTCTCAAAATACCCCTGCGCATACGCTTCAAACAACGGTATATTCAGGGTGACTTTTGAGAGATCCGCTTCATCTTCAGCGGCGGCATTGATGATGGTCCGGATCGCGTCCCCGAAATCATAAGCTACATACCCCGGCATCACCGTGTCCAGGTCAATTACACATTTCACCTGATCATGTTCGTCCAATAGTACATTGTTGAATTTGGTATCATAGTGTATGATGCGGCGGGGCAATGCACCGGCCGCTCCCATTTCCAGTATCCGGTGCATGGCCCCCTCCCGCCCGGCTATAAATGCAATCTCCGCTGCTGCATGGGCCTTGCGCCCCACAGGGTCTGCCGCAACTGCCTGATGCAGTTTTGCAAGCCGCTTGCCGATATGATGAAAATCGGGGATTACCTCATGAATGAGTGACGCATCCAGGTCGGTCAGCATCGCCTGAAACTCACCGAAAGCACGTCCTCCTTCCCGTGCCTGGCGAGGGGTCTCCACCATATCATAGCTTCTGCTATCGGGTATATAATGATAGACCCGCCACACGTTGCCTGACGGCTCACAGTAATACCATTTTCCGTCTTTGCACGCAACCGGTGTAAGTACTGTGCGGGCGCTGCCCTCCGGACTATCCGGAGATCCCTGCTGTATCTTTTTCCTGAGATGATTGGTTACCAGCAAAATATTACTCATCAGCTGATCCTGGTCTTTAAATACCAGGTGGTTGATGCGCTGAAGAAGATAGTCCGGGCCTTCCCCCTCCGTTTGTACCAGATACGTATCATTGATATGCCCTGATCCGAATGGAACGGCTGACAGCGGCTGGCTTCCGATAACGAACTCATTGATAATAGCGAACAACTCGCCCTGATCTCTGTTATTGGTCATATGTTTATTATCGCATGTTTATAATAAAGGTGCAATATCCGAAATCATTAAATAATAACCTACAAGGGGAAATACATCAAACGGTTGCGCTATTTTTTCAATAGCTGTGCCGCACCAGGCTGGAATCAAATGATATCTGTTGCGGTGCCGGATTACCGGAGGTATCCTCGATGAGATCAAACAGCAACGCCGCCGCTTTGGCACCCTGCTTATCCGGAAACTGTTCAATGGATGCCATCGGCGGGTTCTCCATATACTGCCACAGCGGGTAATTGGCAAAACTGATAAAATGAAGGTCGCTGTTAACGGATAAACCTTTTTTACGGACAATCCTCATCACGTCCAGTGTCACATAGTCGTTGAAACAGATAACAGCAGACGGCCGGTCGGGCAAAAGGAGTAACCGTTCTATTGCTGCTTCATTGCCTGCGGGCGAGAGATCAGAATGAACCACATGCTCGTGTTTATGCGGGATATCATGTAGCGATAACCCGTTTTTAAACGTGGTCTCCCGTTCACGGCTGGCCGGCAGCATATCCGGACCGTTGATGAGCGCAATAGCCCGGTGACCACAGGAAACAAACGTGGCAATGGCTTCCAGCATGCCGGTTTTCAGGTTGCTGACAATACTGTTTATCCCCGGAATGTCGGGTACACAATCAAAAAAAACGATCGGTATACCGGCCTTGTCAAGAAGTTCCGTAAAACCATAGTCACTGGTATTTTTACCTACGGACAGGATAATTCCGTCCACACGGTGGTTCTTCAGGGTTTCGATGATACGTTTCTCACGTTGAGGATCGTCCATCGACTGCCCCATGATCACGGTATAGTTCCTACTGTTGGCTACATTTTCAATTTCACTGATAGCTGCGGCAAAAAAGGGCTCTGAAAGACTCGGAAGCACCACGCCGATCGTGTATGTTTTGCGCTGTTTGAAAAAGATCGCTGTCTGATTAGGCTCGTACTCCAGCTCTTCCGCCACTTTTTTCACCCGCATCGTGGTAACCAAGCCGATACTGGGGTGATCATGCAGCGCCCTTGATACCGTTGACGGGGATATTTTAAGCCGTCTGGCGATTTCTTTTATGGTTGGCCGCTTCCCTTCTTTCATAATTTCTGTTAATGAACGAGCAAGTTACGGAATTAGCGGCAGTCGTCCAAATCCAGGTAGTCTATCCGTGCCTGAGCCGCTGCCACGCTGTCCACCCCGCTGCGACCGATGAAGCGGACTTCTTCCGGTAGCAGCTGATTATCCTGTAGTATAAACAACAGGGGCTCCTGATGTCCTGCCGCAAGCAATTCCTGCGAAAAATATACTTTTATCTGCTGATCCAGACCGTGCCATTCGGTCTGCCGGATCCGGTTCAGCTTCTCTGCGGGATCACCATGTACGAACAGTATCAGCTGCTTTCTCTCTGCTGCTGCTTGCTGTAGTACCGCCAGGGATTCCTGAAACAACAAGAGCTTCAGCGGCAGCTGCGCTGCCCGGTGCAACCGGACGAAATTTTCTTTGTAAACCCGGTCAATGGCAAAGACTTCCGCCGCACGTTCAAACAGCTCATCCCGACCGTGATGCAGGTACGCCTTTTTCAGGAAACTGGTCAGCTCTGCCGCTGGCGGAAAGGCAGTTGTATACTCCAGGAACTGCGCAAACAGGTAGTACACCTGCAACAGGTAATCTTTTTCAGGATACAACACCTCGTCGTAACCAGATATCAGGGCCTTTTTGTCGTTGATCATTCAGTTTTCATTGAGGCAGCACAAAGCGGGTGTATCGCCGTCATCCCCTTGTAAGTAAACACCCGAATAAGGGAAATCTTCCATAAAAACCGCCCCGTCATGTACGTTACAGCCATGCAGCAATACCGCCGGGACAGCCTCTTTCACCGGGTTGGTGTAGATGGGAATGGTTTCCAGCAGTTGCAGCGGCGGAACCAGTACTTCTATCTGATACTCTGAAAACAGCTGTGCGGCACGCGCCAGCGCGACGAGCTCCTCCCACCCTAAAGGAAGCAGCAGACCGATACCGCCATCAAGACAGGCATTCAGCATGGAATGGGTAAAGCCCGGTGCATTTCCGGGAGGGATCCAGTTATACTTCCCGGTACGGATCAGCACCTCGGGGACATCACCGGCAACACCGAACGTGATCCGGTAGTCAGCCGGAAACTGTCTGGCTATCCGTTGAGCAAAAGGAGAAGCTCCCTGTGTGATTAGTACATGGGTCATCTCAGGTAATTTGTCCGTCTTTCATGTGTACCACCCGGTCGGATATACCGGCCAGATCTTCATTATGTGTCACAATCAGGAAGGTCTGCCCCAATTGTTCACGCAGTTCGGCAAACATACGATGCAGTGCAAACGCATTTTCGGAATCGAGGTTGCCGGATGGTTCATCGGCCAGCACAATCGCCGGCCGGTTTATCAATGCACGGGCAACAGCCACCCGCTGCTGCTCACCGCCCGAAAGTTCGGCTGGTTTGTGATCAGCCCGGCTGCGCAGTCCCAGCAATTCCAGTAGCTCCATGGCCCGTTTTTCACTTTCTTTTCTGCCTGATTTGCGTATGAACGCAGGAATACAGACGTTTTCCAGAGCCGTAAATTCCGGCAACAGATGATGGAACTGGAACACAAACCCCACATGCTCGTTGCGAAACGCACTTAATTTTTTATCAGGAAGCCGGCTGAGGTCAATTCCGTTTACCATTACCGTGCCGGCATCGGGCCTGTCCAGCGATCCTACAATATGTAAAAGTGTACTCTTTCCGGCGCCGGATGCACCCACAATGCTGACAATTTCCTTCTTTTTAACATCCAGGTCCACTCCTCTCAGGATACGGAGATTGCCATACGATTTTTCAATGCCGCGCGCGGTCAACATATTTTCTTATTTAAGTACAAAAAGATCATCCACCCCGATCAGCCGGCGACAGGTAAACCCTTCCGCAAACCGGACGCCGATATGTTTTCCGTATTCTCTGCCCCTGCCATTGAGGATCTCAAAGAAACCCGGGTCAGAAATATACGTCTGCGGCTCGCCGCTTGGTATTGTTTCATTGAAAAACTGGGTTTTGTAAGCCCGTAGTACCTCCAGCTTACGTTCCCAACAATCACTTACATCCACAACGATGTCCGGAGTAATATACGTATCCTGTATAGACTGTAATAACAGCCGGGGGCGATAGGGTTCCTGAGCTTTACCGTCTTCAGCCGTTTCAATCCGGCGCAGTCCAGCCAGGAACACGGCGTCATTCACCAGATCACCCGCTCTTCCGTGGTCCGGATGTCTGTCTGTCAGCGCGTTACTGATTAAAATTTGTGGGCGATACTTCCGGATCACCTGAATAATCCGGAGCTGGTGCTGTTCATCATTCCGGAAAAAACCATCCCGCATACGCAGGTTCTCACGTAAAGTGAGTCCCATTAAACCGGCGGCCTCTAAAGCCTCCTGATCACGTGTTTCTGCGGTACCACGTGTTCCCAGCTCTCCCCTCGTAAGATCAACAACACCTACCCGTTTCCCCGCACCAGCATGTTTAATGAGCGTTCCGCCGCAGCAAAGCTCGGCATCATCCGGATGCACAGCTATGACGAGCAAATCCAATTTCAGATCGTCCATACTCAATTTGTGTTGAAAACCCCAAAAGTAAGAAAAAGGAAGGGAAGATAAAGGAACGAATTCCTCTCCTCGCACGGTTCTGTTTACGCTGATCCTGTTACCAGCAATATGACCAGCAGCAAATGTGATATACCAGAACAGCCTATCGAACAGAACACGCTGCTGTACAAGTCTTATAACGCAGCAGCGGATTAACAATAAGCCTCACTAAAAAACAATAAGCTCATTTTTGAAAAACGTTTGAGATAGTCATTGAAATAGACTATTTTTGCCCTCCCCGAACGGAGAGGTGTCAGAGTGGTCGAATGAGCACGCCTGGAAAGTGTGTATACGTGTTGAGCGTATCGCGGGTTCGAATCCCGCTCTCTCCGCGAGCGAAAATAAAAACCCACTGATAATCAGTGGGTTTTATCATTTTGCAAACTTTAGGGGAATGATTAGGGGAAGGTTTTACTTAAATGATGAATAATATCTAAACATTAATTTAACGGTCATCGATTTTGTGGTACATCTTACCTGTGAGTAATTTAAGTGCATAATTTGCTGCTCCAAATCGATTACACCACTGTCGACATCTTTTTTTAATTTCATCGTCAAAATATTGTTTAAACGGATACCCGATTCTAAGTGACGCATAACCATTCCACACAACAATATATTTTTGAAGATTTTCCTTAACATACTCTTCATGTAGTTTTTTCAAATCTTCCTGAACCAATTCTACTGGTGGCTCTAATTTTTCTAAATTGATATTTTCAAAATATTCCGGCAAAGCGAAAGGTTTTCTACCCTTTGGTTTTGTTGCAAGATACTTATCTATACTATTCTGAAAACTTTCTTTATCATTTTTTAGTTCGATGAATGAAGCTAAGTTAACGTTACGGGATTTTAACTCCTCGCATAGTTTTACAATACTCGATTTCTTGTAATAAATAGTTCGTCCTTTGTTAAAATAATCTTTAAACTCAAAAACATCTCGGATGAATTTCCCAGCGCCATAACGTACACCTTTGAAATATTTGTCCAAATCATAGTCCGTCAACCATTCACCACGTTGAATCTCTAATTTTCTATATTCCTTGGTAGCTTTTTCGATTGCTTCAATAGAAATAGGTGATTCATCTGATTGTTCAGATATACCCGCTATCTTGTAAATAACTGCTTTGAGGTCTTTTAACTCATCTAAAATCTGCTTGTCCATACTACTTGCCGTAAAACTATCCAATAAATCCTGATAATAATTTTTGATCTCGTTTTTTAAAAGCCTCCTCGCCTCCTTCAAGTTTTAGGAGACTTTTCCTATTTGACAGGTTCTCTATTGTAGTTGATATGATTTCTGTAAAGACTTTTTCTTTTGGTATTTCCAAAATATGGATAAGCTCTGCATCTCCATTGACCACAAAATTGGCATTGTGTGTAGCGAAAATTATTTGCCTTTCATTTTTCTTTTCTTTAATCAAATCAACCAAATATTCTGCAATTAACCTATTATCCAAATGTGCTTCTGGCTCATCAATTAGTAATGGTTTAACACCTGTCATAAGTAAGGTTACAACAACTGCGGTACATCTTTGACCAAAAGAACAAGATGTTAGAGGTGATTTACCATAAAAACCTATTA
>CAZJKM010000001.1:0-2468 GCA_964546645.1 uncultured Sphingobacteriaceae bacterium | reverse complement strand
GACTTAAACACGAGTAAATATTATCCCAAGACAAACTTGGTTTGTGGTATGACTGAAAATGATTTTTGAAGGCTTGGTTTAATCTATCTCTATATTTTTCTTGATAGAACTCATACTTAAAACTAATTTTTTCTACATTATCGTTAGTAATATTCAAATCGTTGTTTATGGCTTCAAGACGTGTATTAATAATTTGCTCACATTGGTGTACTATTTCTTTTATGTCCGAAGTTTGTTCGTCAAGTTTTTGTAGTTGTTCTTTCTTTGATTGTATTTTTTTATTGAGTTCTGCTATTTCATTCGTTACGGTTGCGATATTTGAAGTTGCCCTATCCACATCGGCAATACTATCAGGTGTACTCCCGATTGATGTAAAATATTCTACGATTTGTTGCTTTAACGATGCCAACTCTATTTTTTTATCTTCCAAAAGTTTATCGGTGATTGGAAAAGTTTTTAAGGTCGTCTTATAACCTATTCCTTGTTCATCATTAAAACGTGCTATTTCATCAATAGCATCAATATGATTTATTATCTCAACTAATCTTTGACCATATTCATCGGTATTATTGTTCGGGTCTATTGACAAACACAATTCTGTTATTTGCGAAAAGAAATCACCATACTGCTCTTTGTTTTGGCTTATTTTTTCAATTTCGACAGTTACTTCATTTACTCTTTGTGATAGTGCTTTATATTGTTCATTCTCTATTGAAGCAACAATCTTTGTATCGTTTTCTAAAGATGCTTTCTTTTGTTCTAAATCCGTTCTTAACGATACAATGTCTGATATTATTTTAATGCTATCATCTATCTGTTGAATTTTAGAACCAAGTGTTTTTTCTTTTTCTAAATAGTCACTTACAACTGCTTTAATACGTTCGTTAAAAATTAAATCTGTGAGTTTGTTGCCTGATGAAAGTTCTTCTACTTTGCCTTGACTAATAAATTCTATTTCATTTGTACCCGCAATAGTTGCGTATTCAGCACCATTGGCCTTAAAGAAATCTTTTCCCTCTACCATGATTTTGTTTTCTTGGAAAAAGTCGGATTGTTCTCCTAGTTGCTGGGCTATTAAGTTAATGATTGTGCTTTTCCCTGAGCCTCTTCCCCCAATGATGCATGTAAAATATGGGCTAAACACTATCTCTTTCAAACCATTTAAACAAAACGGTTGTTCTATACTGGTCTGTACGTTTTTTAGCATAGTGCTTTCAGGAAAATTAAATCTAATACTATCAATTGTTCTATATGGCTTTAGCGGTTCATTTTCAGATATGTTCTTTCTGAATTTTGGCTCATATTTCAACTGTTTCAATCCTTCAAATGTAGGTTCGGCTTTGATCCACTGATTGCAATTGCCAATCCTATCTTTTTCAGGCGAGGTGCTAAAATGATGTGCATCACTACAGTCTAAAAGATTGAATTTTTTTAATTGTGTTCCCAATGTTTTTTCTGAAGTTGTGTAAGCTTCAACATTTTCACAAGCAGAAAAAACAAAATCAACTGAATTTATTATGTGAAGTTTTTCTCCTATTGAACCGTCCCAGCGTAGTTTTTCCCATTCTGTTTTACCTATAGCAGTCAAATTTTTGTCTTTAAAATAATGACTGTTAAGTAGCTTAAACACTCCATCTTCGGTGAAATTCAGAGAATTGAACCCAACTTCTATAGGTGCGTTTTTGATTTCAGCCGTAGAATGTTGAATAATCATTTTGCCAAAGTCTTCTAAACTTTGTTTTGTCAATATTCCATTCCAAAAAGATTGATTTTCAGGCAATAAATTGTAATGTGATTGAAGACCAGATATGAATTGAGCTTCAATCAGGTCTGCATCAAGTTCATCAGAAAATATAACGTGGAAATTTATTCTATGCCAAGCATCAGTTTTACTTTGATTTCCAAATATTTTAAGCCTTAGCTCAATCACTGGAAAAATTCTTTTGATTTTAGGAAGTTTACCTTCATCAAAATATTTCTTGACTATTTTATAACCATCAAGGAATAAATAATCATTGATACCTAATACAGAGACGTTCTCCGGAAGATTATTCAGATCTGCAATATAATCTTCCCAAACACTTTCTTTATCTTTGCCGTAATGCTCAATTATAGAAGCGGGTGTATGTACGTGCAAATCCCATTTGCTCCAGTATGAGCCTATTTTTGTCATAATCCTTGTATTTAAAACGCTTTAAACTTATCACCCATATAGTGTTTCAGATTCCATTTTTTTGTAGTGTCTAAAGCACGTTCCAAAACTATGAGCTTTTGGTGGGTATGGGTTTTAAAATACTCTACGGTTTCGCCTGATAACGTGCCATCTAAGCAAAGCAATGTTTCTTTTTCTCCGTCTGATGCTAAGAAAATTTCATTCTTCTTGAATTGGTCTTGTTGGGTAATGGTATAATTAAGCTTAAAGCCGTTTTTAATCAATATTTCGGTAATTAGTTCATCACGGTTGAAAG